>DATMVU010000224.1:0-4096 GCA_035562875.1 Actinoplanes sp.
ACGTGACAAACCACCATTTATGTGCATAAGGCATGAGGTGTCACCGGCGGTGCACACCACCGCCCCGGTGGAGACGACGTTAGCCATCTTGTCGGCGAGCATCGCGGTGGACGTCTCCGCATTCTTGATGGCGAACGTGCCGCCGAAACCACAGCACTGCTCGGCATCGGGCAATTCGACCAGATCGATTCCCCGCACCTGCCGCAACAGCCGGAGCGGCTTGTCACCGACCCTGGTCATCCGCAGGCTGTGACAGGTCGGGTGGTAGGTGACCCGATGTGGATAGTAGGCGCCCACATCCTCAACATTGAGCACATCGATCAACAGCTCGGACAGTTCATATGTACGGGCCGCCACCGACGTGCTGCGGGACGCCAGCCCGGCGTCACCGTATCGGGACGCCACCATGCTGTGCTGGTGCCGGATCGACCCGGCGCACGACCCGGACGGGACCACGATCACGTCGTACGGATCGAAGGTCGCCGCATATCTTCTGACCAGCGGAAGCGCGTCCTTCTGGTATCCGGTGTTGATGTGCATCTGCCCACAGCAGGTCTGCTCGAACGGGAACACCACCTCGTGCCCGAGCCGTTCCAGCAGCCGCACCGTGGCCTTGGCGGCCTCCGGGAAGAGCGTGTCGGCCAGGCAGGTGGCGAAGAATCCGATCCGCATCGGTCATCCCCCCACTCGTGCGGCGGCGTCGTCCCAGGCCCCGGCCGCACCGGCCGGCTGGTAGCGCACGATCTGCTGAGTCTCGCGCACCAGCACCCGCATCGCGTCCAGTCCGCCGTCCACCACCCCGGCGGCCCGCGCCTGCACCAGCAGGTTGCCGATCGCGGTGGCCTCGACCGGCCCGGCCAGCACCGGCAGCCCGCAGGCGTCCGCGGTCAGCTGGCAGAGCAGTTCGTTGAGCGCTCCCCCGCCGACCAGGTGCACCACGTTCACCGCACGTCCGGCCAGCTCACCGGCCTGCCGGACGGCCCGCCGGTGGGCGAGTGCCAGACTGTCCAGGATGCAGCGCACCACCGTCGCCCGGTCGGCTCCGGCGGGCAGCCCGGCGAGTTTCCGGAGGCGGCCCGCCATGTCGCCGGGCGGCATGAACAGCGGGTCGTCGAGGTCGACGACGTATTCCAGCGCCGGTTTCGCCGCCGCGTCGGCGAGCAGTTCCGGCAGGCCGGGCGTCCCCCACTCGCGCAGGCACTCCTGCAACGGCCACAGGCCCATCACGTTGCGCAGGTAGCGGATGGTGCCGTCGACGCCGCCCTCGTTGGTGAAGTTCGCCGCCTTCGACTCCTCGCTGAGCACCGGAGCGTCCAGTTCCAGGCCGACCAGGGACCAGGTGCCGCAGCTGATGTACGCGAAGTCGTCGCCGGTGGCCGGCACGGCGACGACCGCGCTGGCCGTGTCGTGCGAGCCGACAGCGATCACCGGCGTGCCCCCGAATGATCCGATCCGGTCACCGGGATGCCGCACCGGGGGAAGCAGCGTGGCCCGCAACCCCAATTCGGAGATCAACGGCCAGGACCATTCGCGGGTACGCACGTCGAGCAGACCCGTGGTCGACGCGTTGGTGTACTCCGCGCCGATCTCCCCGGTCAGCCAGTAGCCCAGCAGGTCGGGGATCATCAGCAGCCGGTGCGCCGTCGCGTACTGGGCGGTCGGTTCGGCGGCGAGCAACTGGTAGACCGTGTTGAACGGCAGTTTCTGCAGTCCACACACGTCGTACAGGTCCTTGACCCGGTCGGCGATCCCGTCGGTGCGGGAGTCCCGGTAGTGCACCGGGTTGCCGAGCAGCGCGCCGTCGACATCGATCAGGCCGTAGTCGACGGCCCACGAGTCGATGCCGATGCTGCGCACCGGGCCGGCCTTGCGCAGCCCGTCGAGCACACCCCGGTACAGCGACAGGATGTCCCAGTGCAGGGTGCCGCCGACGCGTACCGGCTCGTTGGCGAAGCGGTGCACCACTTCCAGTTCGAGTTCTCCCGGGCCGAAGCGGCCGACCACGACGCGCCCACTGGACGCACCCAGATCGACAGCAGCGAATACTTCGCTCATCGGAGGAACGCCGCGGCGACACCCGCGTCCACCGGAACGTGCAGGCCCGTGGTGTGGGTCAGGTCGCCGCCGGTGATGGCGAAGACCGCGTTGGCGATGTGCTCCGGCAGCACCTCACGCTTCAGCAGGGTGCGCTGCGCGTAGAACTCGCCGAGCTTCTCCTCCGGCACGCCGTAGACGGCCGCCCGGTCGGCGCCCCATCCCCCGGCGAAGATGCCGGAACCCCGTACCACGCCGTCGGGGTTGATGCCGTTGACCCGGATGCCGTGCGGGCCCAGCTCCGCGGCCAGCAGTCGCACCTGGTGGGCCTGGTCGGCCTTGGCCGCGCCGTAGGCGACGTTGTTCGGGCCGGCGAAGATCGAGTTCTTGCTGGAGATGTAGATGATGTCGCCACCCATGCCCTGGGCGATCAGCACCCGGGCGGTCTCCCGGGACACCAGGAACGAGCCCTTCGCCATCACGTCGTGCTGCAGGTCCCAGTCCCGGGCGGTGGTGTCCAGCAGCGACTTCGACAGCGACAGGCCGGCGTTGTTGACGACCAGGTCGACCCCGCCGAAGGCCAGGACCCCCTGCCGTACGGCGGCAGCCACCGCATCCTCGTCGGTCACGTCCAGGCTGACCGCGACCGCCGCGTCCGGTCCACCGATCTCGGCGGCCACCCGCTCGGCGGCCTCGGTGTCCCGGTCACTGACCACCACGACAGCACCCTCGGCGGCCAGTCGCAGCGCGATCGCCCGGCCGATGCCCGAGCCCGCACCGGTGACCAGGGCGATCCGGGTGGCCAGGGCCTTCGGCTTCGGCATCCGCTGGAGTTTCGCCTCCTCCAGGGCCCAGTACTCGATCCGGAACTTCTCCGCCTCGTCGATCGGGGCGTACCGGGAGATCGCCTCGGCACCGCGCATCACGTTGATCGCGTTGACGTAGAACTCGCCGGCCACCCGTGCTGTCTGCTTGTTCGCCCCGAACGAGAACATCCCCACGCCCGGGACCAGCACGATCGCCGGATCGGCGCCACGGATCGCCGGACTGTCCGCGGTGGCGTGCCGCTCGTAGTAGCCGCGGTAGTCCGCGCGGTACGCCTCGTGCAACTCCGTCAGACGGGCGATCACCTCGTCCAGCGGCGCGTCCGGTGCGGTGTCCAGGACGAGCGGCTTGACCTTCGTACGCAGGAAATGATCAGGGCACGAAGTGCCGAGGGCACCCAGCTCGGCCAGTCGCTCGCTGCCGGTGAACTCCAGGACCACGTCGCTGTCGGTGTAGTGGCCGACCTGGGCCCGGTCGGTGGAGGCGAGACCGCGGACGACCGGGAACAGTGCGGCGGCGCGTTCGTGCCTCGCCCGGTCCTCCAGCGGTGCGACGATCTCGGGTCCGAACGGCTCACTTCGACCGTGCGATGCGATGTAGGCCGCGGCGGTGTTGATGATCTCGGTGGAGTTGTCCTCGCACTCCTCGCTGGTGGCACCCCAGGCGGTGATCCCGTGACCGCCCAGGATCACACCGATGGCCTGCGGGTTCGCCTGGTAGGCGGCGGAGATGTCCAGGCCGAGCTGGAATCCGGGGCGGCGCCAGTCCACCCAGAGGACCCGGTCGCCGAAGATCTCCTTGGTCAGTGCGGGACCGTCGGCGGAGGTGGCGATCGCGATGCCCGAGTCCGGGTGCAGGTGGTCCACGTGCGGGGCGTCGACCAGGCCGTGCATCGCGGTGTCGATGCTGGGAGCGGCGCCGCCCTTGCCGTGCAGGCAGTAGTCGAACGCGGCGACCATCTCGTCCTCGCGGTCCAGCCCCGGGTAGACGCCGGTCAGCGCGCGCAGGCGGTCGAGGCGCAGGACGGCCAGGCCCTTCTCCGTGAGGGTGCCGAGGTCACCGCCGGAGCCCTTGACCCACAGCAGCTCGACGCCCTCGCCCGTGACGGGATCGGTGGCGGTGCCCTTGGCGGAGGTGTTCCCGCCGGCGTAGTTGGTGTTCTTCGGGTCCGCGCCGAGCCGGTTGGAGCGGGCGATCAGGTCGGCGACGACGGAGTGCGTGGTGGTCGGCATGATCA
>DATMVU010000225.1:0-8075 GCA_035562875.1 Actinoplanes sp.
AGCATGCCGAGCCCGAACCCGGCCCGCAGCCGGCGCCGGTGCACCGCGGCGGAGAGCAGGGCCACCCCGGCCGGGGAGAGCCACCACAGGTCGTACGGCGGCAGCGCCAGCAGCAGGGCGACGCCCGCGGCGACGGCCAGAGCAGCGGCCACCGGCAGCCGGAGGGGTCGGTGCGGCCCGCCAGCCGGGGAGGGGCCCGGTGCGGCGAGCGCCGGCGGGGGCAGAGTCATTTCCACGCGTGGCAGGCTACCCGCCCGCGAGCTGCGACGACGGAGGGGCGCGATCACGGTTCGACCACGCCCCTCGGGTGCTCCACCCCTGTCCATGAGCGGTGCAATCCGGTGGGTTCGCCGTGACCTTCGGACCGACGCGTCGCGTGCCGGATGCCCGCGCCGTGCCGTTGTCTACTGGCCATGGCCTGATCACCTTCAGGGGCCGCCGGGACGGCCCGCACCACCCCGCACACTCCCGTCCCCTGGACCTGGCTGAACGCGCGACCCCAGCGAGGACTGCGGCCAGTGGACCGGAGAGCGAAACATGGAAAGCAGGACTGCAAGACGGTACGTCGATCCCCCGCCCGCCTGTCAACCGGGTCCCCCGTGTCGCGGCGTGTCGCATCCACGGGCGTGTCATGTCCCGTACCCGATCAGGTCATTCGGGCGACATCTCGAGACACCGGAGCAGACCGATGCATATCCGGCCCCCACCACGGCACCGGCACATCGGAACAGCACCGGCACCGACCGGTGCGGAATCGAGATCCGGCGATACCGGAAGCCCCGGCGAGGTTTAGGTCACCTCTCGAAGATCGTGCCGCCGTCCAGTACCGTGCGGACACACTCCGGACGCTGCGGCGGCACGTCGTCGACGTCCGGCAGCAGCGCCGGCAGACCACCGGACACCCCGCCCGGCGTCTCCCACACCGCGAACGTGGCGGCCGCCCCCGGCTTCAGGGTGCCCGCCCCGGCCACTCCGGCGGCCCGCCAGCCACCGGCGCTGCTCGCCGCGAACGCCGACCGCACGCTCATCCGGAACCGGGGGTTGCGCGGGGCCGCGGCCGCCACCACCATCGCCCACGGATCGAGGGCCGTCACCGGTGAATCCGACCCGAACGCCAGGGCCACCCCGGTCGCGTGCATCGCCCCGATCGGATTGCTGGCGAGCGCCCGCTCCACGCCCAGCCGTTGCGCGTACATCCGGTCCGTGCCGCCCCACAGCGCGTCGAACACCGGCTGCACCGAGGCGATCACCCCGAACTCCACCAACCGCGCGATCATCGCCTTGTCGATCAGCTCGACGTGCTCGATCCGGTGGTGGCCCTCCCGCAGCCGGTCCACCCCGACCGACTTGGCGGCCAGCGCGAACCCCTCCAGCACAGTCCCGATGGCGGCGTCCCCGATCGCGTGGAAACCGCCCTGGACGCCGATCCGCACACAGTCCAGGAGATGGTCGGCGGCCTGCTCGGCGGTCACGAACGCCTCACCGCATCCGTGGTCGCCGTCCAGGTACGGAGAGCGGACCGACGCCGTACGCGACCCCAGCGCCCCGTCCGCGTACAGGTCCCCGGCCGCGCCGTGCGCCCCCAGGTCCCGGGCCCGTTCGGCGCCGCCCAGCTCGCCCCAGTAGCCGAACACCCGGGGCAGCCCCCGCCCGGACAGCGCCAGCACCGAGGTGAAGTCCTCCTCGCTCGACGTGCCGGGGCCGCCGCACTCGTGCACCGCGGCGATCCCCAGTGCCGCTGCCCGGGACAGCGCCGTCCGCTGCGCCGACTCCCGCTGTTCCGGGGTCAGCGCACCGAGCGCGATCTCGCGGACCGCGTGGTGGGCCGCCTCCCGCACCCAGCCGGACTCGTCGTAGCCGTGCACCCCGCGCGCGGCCGGCAGCAGCGCCGACGACGCCAGCGCCGAGTGCACCGACGCCTGCGACAGGTAGACCCGGCGGCCGCCGGCGGCCCGGTCCAGTTGCTCCGCGGACGGCGGCGTCTGGTCGGCCCACGTCGACTCGTCCCAGCCGTGCCCGTGCACCACACCACCGGCCGGGCGGGTCGCCGCGAACTCGGCCACCCGGTCCAGCAGTTCCCCCGGCGACCGCACCGCCGACAGGTCCAGGCCGTCGAACGCCAGCCCGCTGTCGGTGGTGTGCACGTGCGCGTCCACGAACGCCGGGGTCACCAGCGCGCCGCCCAGATCCACTGTCACGTCGGCGGCCGGGGCGTCGGCGCCGGCACCGAGCCAGGTGATCGTGCCGCCGCCGGTGACCATCGCGGTGGCGCGCGGTTCCGCAGCCGAGTAGAAGCGTCCGTTCAGGTAGCGGACCGAGGGAGTCTTCGTCATGCCGGTCAGTCTGCCGCCCACACCCAAACGTTCTCCACACCCACCTCAGCACATCAAACAATCGCGTGCAAGAGCTTGTTGACCGTAGATTTTCCGTTTGATCGCTATCTAGGCAGGAGGATCTCCGGTACGTTGGGCTGCATGGCAGAACTCGAGGCAGGGCAGCCGTACGAGTACCAGCGGCGCGAGCTGACCGAACCCGACTGGACCCGGTTCCCCGGCTGGCGGGACGTCACCGCGGCCCAGTGGCAGTCGGCGCAGTGGCAGCGGGTCAACTGTGTGAAGAACGTGCGGCAGCTGCGCGCGGTCCTCGGCGACCTGGCCGACGAGACCTTCTACACCGACCTGGAGACCGACCAGCAGCAGCTGGCCACCATGTCGATGCTGCTGCCGCCGCAGATGCTCAACACGATGGTCCCGGACCGGGTGCCGGACACCGCGTCGCTGCTCGCCGACCCGATCCGCCGCTACATGCTCCCGGTCGCCTCGGACCGGCACACCGGCTGGCCGTCCCATCCGCACGCCAGCCGGGACTCGCTGCACGAGCACGACATGTGGGTCGCCGAGGGTCTCACCCACCGCTACCCGACGAAGGTCCTCGCCGAGCTGCTCTCCACCTGCCCGCAGTACTGCGGGCACTGCACCCGGATGGACCTGGTCGGCAACAGCACCCCCGCGGTGGCCAAACTGAAACTGGTGCAGAAACCGGCCGACCGCTACGAGGCCCATCTGACCTACCTCAAGACCCACCCGGGCGTACGCGACGTCGTGGTCTCCGGCGGTGACGTCGCCAACGTCCCGTGGAAGCAGCTCGAGGCCTATCTGATGGGCCTGCTGTCGGTGCCCACCGTGCGGGACATCCGGCTCGCCACCAAGGCGCTGGCCGGCCTGCCCCAGCACTGGCTGCAGGACGACGTGGTCGAGGGCATGCACCGGGTCGCCGTCACCGCCGAACGGCGCGGGGTCAACCTGGCCGTGCACACCCACGTCAACCACGTGAACTCGCTGACGCCGACGGTGGCCCGCGCGGTTCGTACCCTCCTGGAGGTGGGGGTCCGGGACGTCCGCAACCAGGGTGTCCTGATGCGCGGGGTGAACGCCGGTCTCACCGAGCTGCTCGATCTCTGCTTCGCGCTACAGGGCGAGGCCGGGATCCTGCCCTACTACTTCTACATGTGCGACATGATCCCGAACGCGGAGCACTGGCGGGTGCCGGTCTGGCACGCCCAGCAGCTGCAGCACGACATGATGGGATACCTGCCCGGGTACGCCACTCCCCGGATCGTCTGCGACGTGCCGTTCGTCGGCAAACGCTGGGTGCACATGGTCGCCGGCTACGACCGGGAGCACGGCATCTCGTACTGGACCAAGAACTACCGCACCTCGATCGAGGCCGGCGACAGCGAGGCCCTCGGCAAGCAGTTCGCCTACTACGACCCGATCGACACCCTGCCGGAGTCCGGTCAGGCGTGGTGGCGCAAGCAGCAGGACGAGGCCTGAGACAGCGTGAAGGGCGGCACCCGGGGAGGGGTGCCGCCCTTCAGGCGCTTGACCGCGACCTACTTGAAGGTGTCGCGAACGTCCCGTCCGGCGTCCTTGACGTGCTCGCCGGCCTGCTTGGCGTGCGCCGCCGTCTCCTGGGCCTTGCCCTCGGCGATGAGGCGCTCGTTGTCAGTCGCGTGGCCGACGCCCTGCTTGGCCTTGCCGGCCATCTCCTCGGCCTTGTTCTTGACCTTGTCGGTGATGCTCATGCGCCTGCCCTCCCTGATCGGTGCTGCGGTACTGCGTTTGTTGCTGACGCCTGACTTGTTGCCCCGGACCCGATCTCTTGAAACACGGATCAGGGACGCAGGGCAGCCTTCGCCGTGGTCAGCCCCCGGTGCAGGCTGTCCCCGGCCGGGTCGGTGGCGAGCAGTTCATCGACGATCTCCCGGAAGGTTCCGGTGTCCTCGCTGTCGGTGAGAAGGAAGTCGGTGGCCGGGGTCTCGATGAAGACCACGTCCAGGTCGGCGTCCTCGGCGAAGGTGAGCAGTTCGAAGGTCCCGCCCAGCCCGGGATGCACACCGAACCGCAGCGGCAGCACCACCACCCGGACGCCGGGCTGGGCGGCCATCTCGGCCAGGTGCTCCAGCTGGCCGGCCATCACGTCGGTCCCGCCGACCGGCCGCAGCAGCACCGCCTCGTCGACCACCTGGCTGACCCGTGGGGCGAAGTCGCCGCCGAGCCGCTCCCGCAGTGTCGCCTGCCGTTTGAGCCGCACGTCGACGATGTTGCGGACCTGCCGGTCCCGGGTCGGCCGGCGCAGCACCGACGCGGTCACGGCGAGGGCGTACTCCGGGGTCTGCAACAGCGGTGGCACACAGGTGGCCTGGTAGCCGTAGAGGTGGGAGGCGTCGTGCTCGAAGGCGATGAAGTTGGTGAAGTCCTCGTCGAAGTGCTCGTCGCGCCACCACATCCGCTGCCGGGACGCCACCGAGAGCCGGACCAGCCGGCGCAGCTCGACGTCAGCGGCCACCCCGTAGAACCGGGCCAGGGCCTCGGTCTCGACCGGCTGGATGGTGACCTTGCCGTTCTCGATCCGGTTCAGTTTGGACAGTGACCAGTGCATGGCCTTGGCCACGGCGGCGGCCGGCCGTTCGTCGCGCAGAGTCCGGAGATCCTTGGAGAGCAGTGCCCGGGCGATGGCCGGGCCGGGGTTCGGATCGGTCACGCCTCAAACCCTAACGCCGCCGCACAGGACCGATGAAGATCCGCGAAGACCCCCAAATCGGTCATTAGCCCGGTTTACGATCCGCATCGTGACAATGACGACGCCCCAATGGCGCAAGAGCACCCACAGCAGCAGCAGCGCGTGTGTGGAGGTCGCCCCGCGACCGGATCAGATCATGGTGCGGGACTCCAAGGACCCGGGCGGCCCGGTACTAACCTTCGACCGCCGGGCGTGGGTCGACTTCATCGATGGCGCCAAGGCCGGCGAGTTCGACCGCTGACCGGCCCGTTCAGCCACGGGCCACCCGCATCCGCCACTCCTCGGTGCGGCGCGGGTGGCCGGGCAGCGCGATCCGGCCCGTGCACCACAGCAGCACCTCGCCCGGGTCACCCGATGGAGCGTCCGGGAACAACCGGGTCAGCACACCGGCGGCCAGATCCGCGGGCGGCGACCACCCGATCCCCAGCCCCTGCGTGACGTCCCAGGTGTGGACCAGCGTCTCGTTGACACCCATCGCGGCGAACCCGGACGGGTCGGCCGGCCCCCAGTGCCAGGCCCGCGCGTCCGGGCCGGCGGCGTGCAGTACGGCGCCGAGCATCGCGCCGCACGAGGCCACCACCCGCAGGACGCCGGCCGGGGCGGTGCCGGGTGGCACTGTCAGGTCCAGTGGCAGGTACGCATCGGACACCCGCCCGGCCAGCTGGGTGGCGTAGGCGGTCAGGTCGTGCGCCACGTGCGCCGCCGTCTCGGTGCACGTCCACTCGAGCAGGCCCGCTCGTACTCCCCAATCGAGGTCCTGTGCCGGAACCAGAACCCGCAGCATCTCCGCGACCGCCGCCGCGACGTCCCCACCGTCCATGCGACACATCATGCGGGACGGCTCGGGGCATGCCCGGAGAAGGTGGACCGGCGGAGACGCCGCACCCCTCGGCAGGCTCCGGCGACCCTCGACACCCGGCCTGACCTGTTGCTCGGCAGACCATAGTCCGGGAATTGGACTGCGGACCGGCGGGGAGATGTGGCTAGGCTTCGGCCGACAGCACCGTCGACCCCGGAGGCCTCCATGAAGCAGGCGCAGCGGCTCAAAGCCGTCCGTTACGACATCCGCGGACCGGTTCTGCGCCGGGCAAACGAGCTGGAGATCGCCGGCAACAAGATCATCAAGCTGAACATCGGCAACCCGGCGCCCTGGGGTCTGGCCACCCCCGACCCGATCGTCGCCGACGTGGTGCAGAACCTCGGCTCGGCACAGGGTTACAGCGACGCCCGCGGCATCTACTCGGCGCGGGTCGCCGTCGCCCAGAAGTACCAGCTCCAGGGCGCCACCGACGTGCAGCCCGAGGACGTGATGCTGGGCAACGGGGTCTCCGAGCTGATCGTGATGTCGTTGCAGGCGCTGCTCGACACCGGCGACGAGGTGCTGGTCCCGGCGCCGGATTATCCGCTGTGGACCGGTGCGGTGTCGCTGTGCGGCGGCCGGGCCGTGCACTACCGCTGTGACGAGAGCAACGGCTGGCAACCCGACCTGGAGCACCTGGCGTCCCGGATCACCGCGAACACCCGCGCCATGGTGATCATCAACCCGAACAACCCGACCGGCGCCGTCTACTCCCGCGAGGTCCTCGAGGGCATGCTGGACCTGGCCCGCCGCTTCGGCCTGCTGGTCTTCACCGACGAGATCTACGACAAGATCGTCTTCGACGCCGCGGTCCACCACACCGCCGCCGCGCTCGCCCCCGACGTGCCGATGATCAGCATGGGCGGCCTGTCCAAGACCCACCGGGCCGCCGGCTTCCGCTCCGGCTGGCTCGCGATCACCGGTTTCGGCCCGCTGGACAGCGACTACCTGGAAGGCCTCCAGCTGCTGGCCAACATGCGGCTGTGCCCCAACGTGCCGGCCCAGCACGCGATCCAGACCGCCCTCGGCGGCTACCAGAGCATCGAACCGCTGGTCCGCCCCGGCGGCCGCCTCTACGAACAGCGCAATGAGGCCTGGCAGTCACTCACCGCGATCCCCGGCGTCGACTGCTACAAGCCGGAGGGCGCCCTCTACCTGTTCGCCCGCCTCGACCCGGCAGTCCACAAGATCCGCGACGACGAGCGCCTGATCATCGACCTGCTGGAGTCGAAACATGTGCTCCTGTCACACGGCACCGGCTTCAACATCGACACTCCCGACCACGTGCGCCTGGTCTTCCTGGCACCCACCGACATCCTCAACGATGCGATCGGCCGGTTCGCCGACTTCCTCACCCATTACCGCCAGTAACCCCTTTGCGGGTACGTTCCACCGAAACGCCGGCCGCCTCCGCACGCGAGGCGGCCCCGGCGCCGGGCCGACACGCGACCTCCGGGCCGAATGCGATGGTCACCATCCCGCGGTTCCGCCACGCCTTCGGTCGCCCGCGCCCGGCCGTGCCGTCCCCTTCTGATCGCCCCGCCCGGCCGTGAACGCCGGACGTCTTCGGTTCGCCTTCGGGATGTTCCGGGTACGGCAGCGGTCGGCCGTCCCCAGGAGCTCGGACACCTCGGCCGAACTCATCTGCCGAACAATGCCAAGGACTCGTGGAGGCGGGCGCGGGACCACTCGTACTGGGCCGGGTCGGTGTGGCCCCGGAACGTCGTCTCGACCGTCATGATCAACGTCAGGTGAAGGTTGTAGAGGCGTCGGCGGGTCAGTTCGGCGGGAGTCGCCGGGGACCAGCCGTAACCGCGGACGAACGCCGACGCGTCGCCGAACTCGGGCAGTTCCAGGGCGGTGAAGCCGTGCTCGATCAGCGGGTCGCCGTAGAACGCCCGCTCGTGGTCGATGACCGCGGCGACGGCACCGTCGCGGACCAGGATGTTTCCGGCCCACATGTCCCATTCGACCAGCCGGGGCTCGGTGACCTCGTCGAGGCTGTCCGCATGGGCGGCGATCACCGCGCGCACCTCGTCGTAGCCGATGCCCAGGTCGACCGAGCGACGCTCGCCGTCGGCCAGGACGGCACCGGCCATCCGGGTGAAAGCCGCCCGCCACGTCGGGTCGCCCG
>DATMVU010000226.1:0-3711 GCA_035562875.1 Actinoplanes sp.
GTCCGGTGGCGGTGGCCCCGAAGTAGGGGTGGACGATGAACTTGTTGCCGACGATCGCGGCGTCTTCCAGGCTCTTCTTCCAGGTCTCGGCGTTGAACGGCTGCGGGATGGCGACGTGACCGCTGGTGGCCTGCAGCCCGGCGTTCTTGAGGGCGGCCTTGAACTGGGCGGCGGTCCGCCCGACGAATCCGGCGTGCTCGATCCGGCGGTAACCTATCGCCGCCAGTTCGGTGAAGGTGGTCTCCAGGTTGACGGCGAGTTGGTTGCGCAGGGTGTAGAGCTGGACGCTGATCTGGTCCTTCGGGACCCGGCCGGACGAGCCACCCCCGTGGCCCTTCCCTCCGGCCAGGGCCGGCCCGGCGATCGCGGTGGACGTTCCGACGGCGACCGCGCCGGCGGCTGCGGCACCGAGCAGGTGCCGGCGACTGATTTCGGACATGGTGTTACCTCCCCAACAGAACTGGTTGATGACTGACCGAGGTCCAGGCGGAGTCGCCCGCGGCCGAGCGGAGCACCGCGTCCAGGACCAGCTGAACCTGTAGAGCGTCGGCGAACGACGGGACGATCTCGGTACCGGTGGCGATGGCGTCGAGCAGGTCGCGCGCCTGGTGGGTGAAGGCGTGCTCGTAGCCGATGCCGTGGCCGGACGGCCACCAGCCGGCCAGGTAGGGGTGATCCGGTTCGGTCACCTGGATCCGGGTGAAGCCCTGCTCCAGGCCCGGGAGCGTGGCGTCGTGGAACTCGAGTTCGTTCATCCGCTCGAAGTCGAACGCGACCGACCCGCGGGAGCCGGGCGGCCGCCGCCGCGACCCGGGTCTGGTCGCGGCCGGCGATCACCGACATCCGGGCCTGCAGCGGCAGGTCGTAGACCCGGTTCACGGTGCGCCACGCCTGCGAGTGCGCGGTTCCCATGAAGGCGTGACCGACCATGCCGACCCGCATCAGAACCCGAACTTGAGGTAGTCGGCCGCGTTCTCCTTGGTGATCGTCTCCGAGGAGAGCACGATGTCCCGGGGCACCTGGAGTTCGACCAGGTCGCTGAGGCCCTTGTTCTGGCCGATCAGGCGGGCCAGGGAGATCGCCGAGGAGGCCATCGACGGGCTGTAGGTGACCGTCGCCTTCAGCGGTGAGTCGTCGGCCTGGATCGACTCGATGGCCTGCTTCGAGCCGGCACCACCCACCATGATCATTTCTTTGCGGCCCGCCTGGTTGAGGGCCGCGAGGACGCCGATGCCCTGGTCGTCGTCGTGGTTCCAGAGCGCGTCGATCTTCGGCAGCGCCTGCAGCAGCTGCGACGCCTCCTGCTGGCCGGAGTCCACGGTGAACCGGGCGGCCCGCCGGTTGGCGACCTTGAGACCGGCGGCGGTCAGGGTGTCCGAGAAGCCCTTGGACCGGGTCTGGGTCAGCTCCAGCTCGTCCATGCCGGCGATCTCGCCGATCACCGGGGCGGTCACCCCCTTGGCCTTCATCTGCGCGATCACGTAGGTCGCGGCGGCCACCCCCATGCCGTAGTTGTCGCCCAGGACCTGGGTGCGGTAGGCGCGCCGGTCCGGGAAGGCCCGGTCCAGGTTGACCACCTGCACGCCGGCCTGCATCGCCTCCAGGCCGAAGGAGTTCAGCTCCTTGCCGTCGTGCGGCAGCAGCACGATCACGTTCGGCTTCTGCGCGAGGAGGGTGGACAGGGCGGCCCGCTGGGCGGCGGCGTCCGAACCCGACTCGACCGATTTGAACTCCACGTCGGAGTAGACGGCGGCCTGCGCCTTGGCGTTGGTGGTGATGGCGGCGAGCCAGCCGTGGTCGGCGGCCGGGGCGGAGAACCCGATGACCACCTTTTCGCCGGGCGCCGCGTTGCCACCGGCGGCGGCGTCGACGGTCTTGGTCTGCGCCGTGGTCGAGGCGGCCTCGTTGCTGGTACAGGCGGTGAGTAGCGCGCCGGCGCCCACCGCGACGCCACCGAACAGCAGACCGCGCCGGTTGAGATCAGCCATGATCGACTCCTGTTTTCGGAAGAAAAGGGTGTGCGGGACCCGGCGGCCGTCGAAAGACGTGACGGTCGCCCGGCGTACTGCGCAAGTCAGGGTCTGCGGTTGAACAACCGGGTCAGGGACTGGAACCGGAACTGCTGGACCAGGACCGCGGCGACGATGATGCCGCCCTTGACCATGTTCTGCGCCTCGGTGGAGAGACCGTTGATGGCGAACAGGTTGGTGATGGTGGCGAAGATCAGCACACCGAGGACCGAGCCGACGATGGTGCCGCGGCCGCCGCTGAGCAGGGTCCCGCCGATGATGGCGGCGGCGATGGCGTCCAGCTCGTACAGGTTGGCCATGGCCGCCTGCGCCGAGGTGGCCTGGGCGGTCAGCATGATCGCCGCGATGCCGCAGCAGAGCCCGCTCAGCGCGTACAGCAGCATGGTGTGGCGTTTGACGTTGATGCCGGCCAGACGGGCGGCCTCCGGGTTGCCGCCGACCGCGACCGTGCGCCGGCCGAAGGTGGTCCGGTTGAGCAGCACCCAGCCGGCCACCGCCACCGCGGCCAGGATGAAGACCAGGATCGGGATGCCGAGGATCTTGGTACTGGCGATGCCGTTGATGAAGTCGCTGGACGAGATCTGGGTCTGCTTGCCGGAGATCGACGCGGCCAGACCCCGGGCCGCCACCAGCATCGCGAGGGTGGCGATGAAGGGCACCAGCCTGCCGTACGAGATGAGGAAGCCGTTCACCAGCCCGACCCCGGTGCCGACCACGATCGCCGTGAAGATCATGCCGGCCGGGCCGAAGGACTGGGTGGCGAGCGTGGTCGCCCACACCCCGGACAGGGCCACGATGGCGCCGACCGAGAGGTCGATGCCGCCGCCGATGATGACGAAGGTCATGCCCACCGTCACCACGCCGACCACCGAGGCGAGCTGCAGGATCGACAGGATGTTGCTCCACACCCAGGCCGAGTCGCCGTAGAGCTGTGGCTGGGTGATCGCACCGATCACGAGCAGGGCGACCAGCACGCCGGCCAGGAGCAGGTTGCGGGTCACCGACTCGCCGGCCTCGCCCGCCCAGAGTCGTCTGCCGCTGGTCTTCAGCGCTGTGGCGGTCACGCCGGCGCCCCTTCCATGAGCGACCCCGCCATGACGAGGTCGAGAACCGTGTCTTCGTCGATGTCGGTGGCGACCGCGGTGCGGACCACCCGGCCCTCCCGCATCACCAGCACCCGGTCGGACAGGCCGAGCACCTCGGGCACCTCGCTGGAGACCAGCAGCACGCCGACACCCTCGGCGGCCAGGTCGCGGATCACCCGGTACAGCTCGGCCCGCGCGCCGACGTCCACCCCGCGGGTCGGCTCGTCCAGCAGCAGCAGCCGGGTGCCGCCGAGCAGCCAGCGCCCGACCACCACCTTCTGCTGGTTGCCGCCGGACAGCGTGCGCACCGCGCGGCTGACGTCCCGGGGCCGCAGCTCCAGGAAGTCGGCGATCCGCTCGGACTCGGCGTGCTCGCGGGCGGCGCTGGTGAAACCGAACCGGGCCAGCCTCGTGAAGGTCGCCAGTGTCATGTTGCGGTGGATCGGCTCGCCGAGCAGCAGCGCCTGGCTCTTCCGCTCCTCCGGAGCCATTCCCATTCCGGCGCGTACGGCGGACCCCACGTCCCCTGGTCTGAGCCTCTTCCCGTCCAGTTCGACGACGCCCTCGTCCGGGCGGCGCGCTCCGTAGATGGTCTC
>DATMVU010000227.1:0-19673 GCA_035562875.1 Actinoplanes sp.
AGGAGTTCGGAGACGAGCGCCTGCAACGGGTGGCTCTGCAGCGGCAGCCGGATCCCGGCCATCGCGGCGACCACCGACGTGTGCCCGGCTGCGCTCAGGGCGACCCGCCCGGCCCCGATGGTGCCGCGGGTGGTGTGCACACCGGTGACCCGCCCGTTGCTCACCTGGAGACCGGTCACCTCGCAGTTCTGGATCAGGTCCACACCGAGGGCGTCGGCGGCCCGCGCGTACCCCCAGGCGACGTAGTCGTGTTTGGCGATGCCCGCCCGTGGCTGATAGGTCGCGCCGTGCACCGGATAGCGCACGTCGGGGGAGATGTTCACGATGGGGCAGATCTCGCGGACCTGCGCCGGGTCGAGCCATTCCGCGTCGACGCCGTTGAGCCGGTTGGCGTGCACCCGGCGGACACCCTCGCGGACGTCCTGCAGGCTGTGCGCCAGGTTGAGCACCCCGCGCTGGCTGAACAGCAGCGGGTACTCGAGTTCCTGTTCGAGGTCCTCCCACAGTCTCAGGGAGTGCTCGTAGATGCCGGCGCTCTCGTCCCACAGGTAGTTGGACCTGATGATGGTGGTGTTGCGGGCCATGTTGCCGCCCGCGAGCCAGCCTTTCTCCAGCACCGCCACGTTGGTGATGCCGTGGTTCCTGGCCAGGTAGTACGCGGTGGCGAGCCCGTGCCCGCCGCCGCCCACGACGATAACGTCGTAGTGGGCGGCGGGCTCGGGGTTGCGCCACAGGCGATCCGGGTGTTCCGGCAGATCGCCGCCGGGCGCGGGGTGGGTCATCAGCCCAGCCACGCCTTGACCTTGTCGGGGTTCGCCTCGACCCACTTCTTCGCCGCGTCGGCGGCCGGCATCTTGTCCTCGGAGATGTACTTGGCGACCAGGTTCTGGTCGTCGTTGGTCCAGGTGAAGTTCTTGACCAGCTGGTACGCGGGACCGTCGGCGTCGGCGAACTTCTTGCTGACGATCTTGTCGAGGTCGTACTCGGGGTAGTCGCAGGCGACCTTCGCGGCGTCCGCGTCACAGCCCTCGGTCCAGGCCGGCAGGGCGACCTTCTTCAGCGGGATCTCGGCGAGGAACCACTGCGGCTCGTAGAAGTAGCCGAGCAGCGGCGTCTTCTTGGCCTCGGCCTGCCGGAACGCGGTGATCAGAGCGGTCTCGCTGCCCGCGTACACCACCTTGTAGTTCAGCTTGAGGTTCTTGACCAGGGCCTCGTCGTTGGTGACGAACGACGGGTCGCCGTCGAGCAGCTGACCCTTGTCACCGGACTCGGAGGTCTTGAACTCGGCCGCGTACTTGTTGAGGTTGTTCCAGTCGAGGATGTCCGGGTACTTCTCGGCCATCCACGGCGGCACGTACCAGCCGATCTTGCCCTTGTTGCCGGTCGACCCGGCGGCCACCGCGGTCTTCTGCTCCTCGATGTACTTCTTCTTCAGGTCGTCGTGACCCCAGTTCTCCACGATCGCGTCCACCTCGCCGGTGCCGAAGCCCTGCCAGGCGATCTCCTCCTTGAGATCCTTCTTGGTGACCTGGCAACCCAGATCCTTCTCGGCGACGTACGCGATGACGGCAGCCGTCGCCTCGTACCCGACCCAGGGGTTGACCGCCAGGTTGAACGTGCCGCAGTCAGCCGCGGCCGACGACCCGCCGCCGGGCGTGGTCCCGCCGATCTTCTCTCCGCCACACGCGGTCAGTGCCAAGGCCGTGACCGTGGCAGTCGCCGCTAAAAGCAGCTGTTTCATCTGTGCTCACCTTTCGAGGGGGACGAGGCTCGGGCGATCCGGTCGAGCATGATGCCGAGCAACACGATGGCGGCGCCGGCCGCGAGGCCCTTGCCGTAGAGCTGGCCCTGGGAGAACCCGGCGACCACGTCGTAACCGAGGGCGCCGGCCCCGACCAGGCCGCCGACCACGACCATGGCCAGCACGTAGATCAGACCCTGGTTGGCGGCCAGGGTCACCGACTGCCGGGCCATCGGCAGCTGCACCTTGGTGATCAGCTGCCAGGTGCTGGACCCGGCGGCGGTGGCCGCCTCGACGGTGGCGGCGGGGATGCCGCGGATGCCGTCGGCCACCAGCTTGATCGCGACCGGTGCGGCGAAGACGATCGCCGCGACGATCGCGGTGAACCGGGTGGCGGAGAAGAGTGCCAGGAACGGCACCAGGTAGACGAACGACGGCATGGTCTGCCCGGCGTCCAGCACCGGCCGGATGATCCGGTCGGCGATCCGGTTGCGGCCCATCCACACCCCGACGATCACGCCGAGCACCATCACCAGCAGCGTCGCGACGATCGTCATGGCCAGGGTGGTCATGCTGTCCTGCCACAGGCCGGTGCCGATCAGGGCGCCCACGCAGAGCGTCGTGGTGACGGCGGCCCGCACCCCGCCGAGCAGCGCGGCCAGGGTGACGGCGACCGCGCCGACCAGCCACCACGGCGACTCCACGAGCAGCGCCTGCAGGGGATTGAGCAGGGCGTACGTCACCGCGTCCTTGATCCACTCAGTGGCCGTGGACAGCTCGGTCTGGGCCCAGAACGTCACCTCGTCGGCACCCTTGGACAGGGCGGGCCCGATGCTCGTCCCGTCCGGGAACTCGGCCGCCCAGTAGTAGGTGTACGACAGGTAGGCGCAGACCGCGGTGCCGATCCCGAGAACCGCCAGCAGTGGTCTGCGGAACCGGCTCCGGGTGCCCGGCTCGCTGGCGGCGGTGGTGACCCGGTCCAGGACCACCGCCATCACCACGATCGCCAGGCCGGCGTTGAACGCCGTACCGACATCGAGGGTCTGCAGTGCCTTGATGACCGTCTTGCCGAGCCCCGGTGCGTCGATCAGCGCGGCGATGGTGACCATCGACAGGGCCGCCATGATGGTCTGGTTGACGCCGAGGACGATGGTGCTCTTGGCGAGCGGCAGCTGCACCCCGGTGAGGATCTGCCGGCGGGTGGCGCCGAGCGACTCGGTGGCCTCGACCGCCGACCGGGGCACGGAGCGGATCGCGTGCGCGGTCAGCCGGATCGCCGGTGGCATCGCGTAGATCAGGGTGGCGATCGTCGCGGACGCCGGGCCGATCAGGAACAGCAGCGTCAGCGGGGCCAGGTAGACGAAGGTCGGCATCGTCTGCATGAAGTCGAGCACCGGCGTGATCAGCCGGTGCACCCGGTCGGACAGCCCGGCCCAGATGCCGAGCGGGATGCCGGACAGCAGGGCCAGGACCACCGCGGACAGGGTCAGGGCGAGGGTGTCCATGCTCTCGGTCCACAGTCCCTGGAAGCCGAGGAACAGGAACCCGCCGACGGCGAGCAGCGCCACCCGCCAGTTGCCGGCCGCCCAGGAGACGTATCCGGCCAGGGCGACCACCCCGAGCCAGCCGAGCACCGGCAGCGGCCGGCCGAACGACGGCTGCGCGATCAGGTCCTGGACGAAACCCACAAAACCGTCGACGGCGGCCCGGATCTCGTTGAAGAAGTACAGGAAGATCGGGCTGCTGTCACGGTTGGCGCCGACCGCGTCGTTCACGTCGTTCAGCCAGCGGTGCAGCGGGGTCAGGTCGGCGGGGGAGAGGCTGAGCGTGTGCAGACCGTGCAGCGGGATCCAGGCGACCACCCAGATCGCCAGCAACCCGGCGATCAGCAGCGGCTTCCTCACGCGGTCGCCCCCAGGATCTCCTCCACGGTGACGATCCCCAGCAGCCGGCCGTTCTCCACCACGCGCACCGGCTTACCGGCGGCCAGCACCGGGCGGACCGCCTCCCGGACGATCACGTCCGGTCCCAGCTCGGGGCCGTCCAGGTCCTCGCCGTCCCGGCGCTCCCGCATGATCCAGCGCAAGGTCAGGACATTGGCTTTCGGTACGTCACTGACGAAGTCCCGGACGTAGTCGTCGGCCGGGGCGCCGACCAGTTCGGCCCCGGTCCCGCACTGGACCGGCCGGCCGTCCCGCATGATCAGGATCCGGTCGCCGAGTTTCAGCGCCTCGGACAGGTCGTGGGTGATGAACACCATCGTCTTGCCGACCTCACGGTGCAGCCGGATGACCTCGTTCTGCATGTCCCGCCGGATCAGCGGGTCGAGTGCGGAGAACGGCTCGTCGAAGTAGAGGACGTCCGGGTCGCCGGCCAGCGCGCGGGCCAGGCCGACCCGCTGCTGCATGCCGCCGGACAACTGACCGGGATAGCTGTTCTCGTAGCCGCCGAGCCCGACCAGGTCGATCACCTCACCGGCCCGGCGGAGCCGCTCGGCCTTACCCGCGCCGCGGATCTCCAGGCCGTACGCGACGTTGTCGACGACCTTCCGATAGGGGAGCAGGCCGAAGTTCTGGAACACCATCGAGAACTTGTGCCGCCGCAGCTCCCGCAGCCGCTTCCCCGGCGTGTTCAGGATGTCCTCACCCTCGAACACCACGGTGCCGGCGGTCGGTTCGATCAGCCGGGTCAGGCAGCGGACCAGCGTCGACTTGCCGGAACCGGACAGTCCCATCACCACGAAGACCTCGCCCGGGGCGACGTCGAACGACACGTCCCGGACCGCCGCCGTGCAGCCGGTCCGGTCCAACAGCTCCCGCCGCGACAGGGCGGAGAGCTCCGCCGAGCGTGGCACCTGTTCCGCCTTGTGCCCGAACACCTTCCACAGGTCCCGGACCGAGATGACTGCCTCGGTGGTCACGATGACTCCTTCGTCAGGGACGGAACCAGTTCTGCGGGCGCGGGTCGATGTTCTGCCAGACGTGCTTGATCTCGCGGTACTCGTTCAGGCCGGTGGGACCCAGTTCGCGACCGTTGCCGGACTGCTTGAAACCGCCCCATTCGGCCTGCGGGACGTAGGGGTGGTAGTCGTTGATCCACACGGTGCCGTGCCGGAGCCGGCGGGCGACCCGCTGCGCCTTCCCGGCGTCACTCGTCCACACCGCGCCGGCCAGCCCGTACTCGGTGTCGTTGGCGATCCGGACCGCCTCGTCCTCGCCGCTGAACGTCTCCACGGTCAGCACCGGACCGAACGACTCGTCCCGGACCACCGTCATCCCCGGCCGGCACTGATCCAGAACGGTCGGCGGGTAGAAGTACCCGGGCCCGTCGAGGCGCTTGCCGCCGCAGCGCAGCACCGCTCCCTCGGCGATACCGGCCGCCACGTAGTCCTCCACCTTCGCCAGGTGCTCCGCGGAGATCAGCGGCCCGGTCTCGGCCTGCTCGTCGAACGGCCCGCCGAGACGGATCCGCTGCGCCCGTTCGACGACCGCGTCCACGAACCGGTCGTGGATCGATTCCTCGACGATCAGCCGCGCACCCGCCGAGCAGACCTGGCCGGAGTGCAGGAACACCGCGGTCAGGGCCATGTCCACGGCGGTGTCGAAGTCGGCGTCGGCGAACACCACGTTCGGGTTCTTGCCACCGAGTTCCAGGGCCACCCGCTTGACCGTGGCGGCGGCCGAGGCCATCAGCAGGCGGCCGGTGCGCAGGCTGCCGGTGAACGACACCATGTCCACGTCGGGGTGCTCGGCCAGCGGCGCGCCCACCTCGGCGCCCGCACCCAGCACCAGGTTCGCCACCCCGTCCGGCAGCCCGGCCTCTTTCAGGATGTCCATCAGCAGGATCGCGGTGGACGGGGTCAGCTCGCTCGGTTTGAGCACGAAGGTGTTGCCGGCCGCCAGCGCGGGGGCGACCTTCCACGAGGTCTGGAGCAGCGGATAGTTCCACGGGGTGATCAGTCCGCAGACGCCGATCGGTTCGTGTTCGACGCGGCTGATGGCGTCGGTGCGCCCGGTTTCGATCACCCGGCCGGCGTCGGTGACCTGCGCGTAGTAGCGGAAACACGCCGCGATATCCGACATGTCGTATTCAGCCTCGACGAGGCGTTTCCCGGTGTCCAGGGACTCGGCGCGCGCGAGATCATCCTTGTCGCGCTCGATCAGGGCGGCGACCCGCTGCAACAGCGCGCCCCGCTCCACCGCCGGGGTGCGCGGCCACGGGCCCTCGTCGAACGCCCTGCGGGCCACCCCGATCGCGGCGATCGTGTCGTCCCGGGTGTGTTCCGGAACGGTCGCCACCAGCGTGCCGTCGGCCGGGCAGTGGATCTCCCTCATCGGTCACTCCCCTGCCGGAAGAACGGCACGTCGATCGGGGCCAGGGGAGTGTTGCCGAGGATCAGGTCGGCGGCCTTCTCGGCGACCATCATCACCGGGGCGTAGATGTTGCCGTTGGTGACGTACGGCATCACCGACGCGTCCACCACCCGCAGCCCGCGCAAGCCGTGCACCCGCAGGCTCTCCGGCTCGACCACCGACATCTCGTCGACACCCATCCGGGCCGTGCACGACGGATGCAGCGCCGTCTCGCCCTCGCGCCGCACCCAGTCGAGGATCTCCTCGTCGGACTCCACCGACGGTCCCGGCGACGTCTCGCCGCCGTTGAACTCGTCCAGGGCCTGCTGGTTGAGGATGTTCCGGGCCACCCGGACCGCCTCCACCCACTCGCGGCGGTCCTGATCGGTGGAGAGGTAGTTGAACCGCAGCGCCGGATGTTCCCGCGGATCCCGGCTGACGATCTTCACCGAGCCGCGGGCGTCGGAGTACATCGGGCCGACGTGCACCTGATAACCGTGGCCACCGGCCGGAGCCGACCCGTCGTAGCGGACCGCGATCGGCAGGAAGTGGAACATCAGATTGGGGTACGCCACCTCGCTGTTGCTCCGGACGAAACCGCCCGCCTCGAAGTGGTTCGTCGCGCCCGGCCCGCCCCGCAGGAACAGCCACTGCGCGCCGATCAGCGGCCGGTACCGCCACTTCAGGTACGGCTGCACCGACACCGGCTGCTTGCACGCGTACTGCACGTACACCTCCAGGTGGTCCTGCAGGTTCTCGCCGACCCCGGGCAGGTGGTGCACCGGGTCGATGCCGAGTGCCGTCAGTTCGGCGGCGTTGCCCACGCCGGAGAGCTGCAACAGTTGCGGGGTGTTCACGGCTCCGCCGCAGAGGATCACCTCGTCGGCGTACGCCCGGTGCGGGGTCCTGCCGTCGCCCTTGAAGTACTCCACGCCCACGGCACGGTCACCGTCGAAGAGCACCCGGGACACCAGCGCCCTGGTCCGTACCGTCACGTTGGGTCTGCTCATCGCCGGGTGCAGATAAGCGCGCGCCGCGGAGAGACGGCGACCCCGGCTGATGTTGCGGTCGAAGAGGGCGAAACCCTCCTGCCGTTCCCCGTTGACGTCGGTGGTGGCCGGGTAACCGGCCTGCTCACTGGCCGCCAACATGGCCTGGAACAGCGGGTTCGTGCCCGGCCCGCGCTCCAGCACGAGCGGCCCGTCATGCCCGCGGAAGGGATCGTCCGGATCCGCGGCCAGGCAGTTCTCCATCTTGGTGAAGTACGGCAGGCAGTGCGCGTAGTCCCAGGACTCCATGCCCGGATCGGCGGCCCAGCGCTCGAAGTCGAGCGGGTTGCCGCGCTGGAAGATCATCCCGTTGATGCTGCTGGAGCCGCCGAGGACCTTTCCCCGCGCGTGATAGATCCGGCGATCGTTCATGTGCGGCTCGGGTTCCGACTCGTACTTCCAGTCGTAGAACCGGCTGCCGATCGGGAACGGCAGCGCCGCCGGCATGTGGATGAACACGTCCCACGGGTAGTCCGGCCGGCCCGCCTCCAGCACCAGAACCCGGTTCGACGGGTCCGCCGACAGCCGGTTCGCGAGTGCCGAACCCGCCGAGCCGCCGCCGACGATCAGAAAGTCGTATCGCGTCATGGCTTCACTCCCGGTGGCTTCATTCCCGGCGGCAGGTTCGGTGCCTCCGTGGAGAGTTCGACGTACACCGTCCCGTCGGTCACCTCGACCCGGTGCACCCGGACCGGACTCTTCGCCGGGGGTGCGTCCACCCGGCCGGTCCGCAGATCGAACCTCGAGGCGTGCAGCGGGCACTCCACCTCGCAGCCCTCCAGCCACCCGTCGGCCAGGGACGCGTCCTGGTGGGTGCAGGTGTCGTCGATCGCGAAGACCTCACCGTCCTCGGTGTGGAAGATCGCCACCGGCGGATCCACCTCCCACCGGTAGGCCTCACCGGGCGGGATCGCGCTGAGCGGGCAGACAGGCTGCGACATCAAGCCTCCTGAGGGGCGGCCCGCAGCTGGCGCCGCCACCGGGTGAACAGTTTCGGTTGATTGACGCCGAGGACCGCGACCGGTCGACCGTCGCGTTCGTACACGGCCAGGAAGCTGCGGGAGTCCGGCTCGCCCTCGACCACCCGGACCGCATCACCGGGTTCGTGGTGCCCGGCGAACTGGATCTTGGCGCCGTACTGGTCGGACCAGAAATACGGCGCCCGACGGGCCGGGGCGGTACCGCCGAGCAGCGCGGCCACCGTGATCGCCGGGTGCTCCACCGCGTGGGTCCAGTGCTCGGAGCGGCGCTCGCCACGGATCACCGCACAGTCCCCGGTCGCCCACACCCCGGGGATCGAGGTCGCCCCGGACGCGTCGGTGACCACCCCGCCGGCGATCTCCAGCCCCGAACCGGCCAGCCACTCCACGTTGGGCAGCGAACCGATCCCGGCCACCACCACGTCGGCCGGCAGCCGGGTCCCGTCCGCCAGCTCGACCGCCTCGACCCGATCAGTTCCGGACAGCCCGCTGACCGGGACACCCGTCAGCAGCGGCACCCCGTGATCGCCGTGCAGTTGCGCCAGGATCCCGCCCATCTCCGGGCCCAGCGGACCGGCGAGTGGTGTCGGCAGGGTCTCGACCACTGTCACCTCCAGGCCCAGCGACCGGGCGCTGGACGCGACCTCGGCGCCGATGAACCCGGCGCCGATCACCACGAGCCGCGCGCCGGGGCGCAGGTCCGCCTTGAGCGCGATCGCGTCGTTCACCGTGCGCAGCGTGTGCAGACCGGCCAGCCCGCCGGGATTGCCCAGCTCACGGGCCCGGGCGCCGGTTGCGATGATCAGCGCGTCGGCCCGGATCTCGTCGCCGCCGGCCAGCAGCAGCCCGCGCCCGGCCGCATTGATGCCGGTGGCGGCGGTGCCGAGCCGCCACTCGACGTCCAGGTCGGCGCTGCCACCGAGCGCGAGGTCGTCCATCGTGGCCGCGCCGGTGAGGAACTCCTTGGACAGTGGCGGGCGGTCGTACGGTGGGTGCGGCTCGTCGCCGACGATGATGATCTCGCCCTCGAAGGACTGCCGGCGGAGAGCGCGGGCAGCGGCGAGACCCGCCAGGGAAGCCCCGGCAATCGCGACTTTCTGCACGCTCAAACCACCATCCGTTGTATAAAACGAAACAGTCCGTGAGATCCGCAACAGACTGCCCGGGTGCTTGATCGATAGTCAAGGGTCGGTCAACGAGCGGTCACGTGTTGCAACCTCCCGGAAATCGGCTCCCCTATCGTTGCGTGATGAGCAACGACAGCGAGGCCGGGACGCCGCCCGTCCAGTCCGTCGACCGGGCGCTGACCATTCTGGAGATCCTGGCCCGGCGCCGCGAAGCCGGAGTCACCGAACTCGGCAGGGAACTCGGGGTGCACAAATCCACCGCATTCCGGCTGCTCGCGGCCCTGGAGAGCCGCGGATTCGTGGAACAGGCACAGGACCGGGGGTCGTACCGGCTGGGGCTCGGGATCGTCCGGATCGCCGGGGCGGTCGCCGCACAACTCGACGTCAGCCGGCAGGGACTCGCCGCGTGTGAACGGCTCGCCACCGAACTGGGGGAGACCGTCAACATCGCGATCATGGACAGTGGACGGGCCGTCAACGTCACCCAGAGCCGGGGCTCGGCCGCGATCACCAGCCACGACTGGGTCGGGAAGCAGACACCTCTGCACGCCACCTCCAGCGGGAAGGTCCTGCTCGCCTTCGCATTCTCACCGGTGCTGTCCGGCTTGGAACGGTTCACCGCGTCGACCATCGTCGACAGCGCCGAACTGGCTCGCGAACTGGACCGGGTGCGGGCGATGGGCTGGGCGTCCACAGCCGAGGAGTTCGAGGTCGGGCTGAACGCGGTGGCCGCCCCGATCCGCGGCGCCGACGGCTCGGTGATCGCCGCCCTGAGCGTCTCCGGCCCGGCATATCGCCTGATCAGATCGTCCTTTCCGGAGGTCGCGAAGCAAGTGATCGCCGCCGCCGACGAGGTCGGTGCCCGGATGGGCTGGGTTTAATTTCCGCGAAATCTCAGTGTCTTGACGACTGTCGTATCGGTGTCTGAAGCTGTTGCGTATCTCAGGTCGAGTTGCGCTTCGTGAAACGCAAGGACGCTCAATGACCAAACCTCCTCATGTTCTGATCATCGGTGCCGGCGTCGTCGGCAGCGCTCTCGCCGACGAACTGACCGAACGGGGCTGGACCGACGTCACCGTCGTCGACCAGGGCCCGCTCTACAATCCCGGCGGCTCCAGCTCGCACGCCCCCGGCCTGGTCTTCCAGACCAACCCTTCCAAGACCATGACCGAACTGGCCACGTACACGGTGCGGAAACTCAGTGACCTGGGCTGTCTGCGGCAGGTCGGTGGCCTGGAAGTGGCCACCACCGAGGCCCGCTGGCACGACCTCAAACGCCGGCACGGCCTGGCCACCTCGTGGGGCGTCGAAGGACACCTGCTCAGCCCCGCCGAATGTGTGGCCCTGCATCCGCTGCTGTCCGCGGACCGGCTCCTCGGCGGCTTCCACGTCCCCACCGACGGCCTGGCCCAGGCCACCCGGGCCGTCGAGGTCCAGGCGTCCCGGGCCATCGAACGCGGCGCCCGCTTTCTCGGCGAACACACCGTGACCGGAATCAGTCAGCATGACGGCCGGGTCACCGGGGTGGAGACCGACCGCGGCTTCCTCGCCGCCGAAATCGTGGTCTGCGCCGCCGGCTTCTGGGGGCCACAGATCGCCCGCATGGTGGGCCTGGCACTGCCACTTCAACCCCTGGCCCACCAGTACGCGAAAACCGGCCCCGTCCCCTCGATGGCCTCGGCACCGGTGGAGGCGAGCCGGCCGATCCTGCGGCATCAGGACCAGGACCTGTACTTCCGGGAACACGGCGACCGCATCGGCATCGGCTACTACGGTCACCGCCCGATGCCGGTCGACTCGTTCCTGTCCCCGGCCGAGGCGCCGGTGATGCCGAGCGTCCTCGAATTCACCCCCGACGACTTCATCCCGGCTTGGCGGGAGAGTGTCGAGCTGATGCCCGCGTTGGCATCAACCGAGGTGGAGGAGGGCATGAACGGGATCTTCTCCTTCACTCCCGACGGTGCTCCGCTACTCGGCGAACACCGTGACCTGGCCGGATTCTGGGTGGCCGAAGCGGTGTGGGTGACCCATTCCGCCGGAGTGGCCCGAGCCATGGCCGAATGGCTGATCGAAGGCCAGCCCCGAACCGACCTGCACGAGGCCGACCTGCACCGCTTCGAGGAGGTGCAGCTGGCTCCGAACTACATCAAAGAACGAGGCAAACAGAACTTCGTCGAGGTGTACGACATCGTCCACCCGTTGCAGCCCATGGACTGGCCCCGACCTCTCCGGACCAGCCCCTTCCACCCCCGCCAGGTGACACTCGGCGCAGAGTTCCTGGAAGCCGCCGGCTGGGAACGCCCCCACTGGTACAACGCCAACCACCCCACCTCCACCGCTCCTTCCTCCTCCACCGCCGGTCTTCCTTCTGCCACTCAGCCCTCCCCAACTGCCGGTTCTTCTTCTGCGACTCCTTCTTCCTCACCTGCCGGTCTTCCTTCTGCCACTCACCCCTCCTCAACTGCTGGTTCTTCTTCTGCCACTCATCCCACCTCCACTGCCGGTCCGTCCCCTGCCAGCCATCCGGCCTCCGCCCCCGCGCTTTCCGTTGCGCCTGCACCTTCCGTTGCGCCTACTTCTTCCGTTGTGCCTGCGCCTGCACCTTCCGTTGCGCCTGCTTCTTTCGTTGTGCCTGTGCCTGCGCCTGCACCTTCCGCTGTCTCGTCCGTCTCGCCCTCGTCTTCTGGTTCGTTCGTGGGTCCGGTGTCGTCCTTGCCGCCGGTTGTCGTGGTGGATGTTCCCGAGCGGGACGAGTGGTCGGCGCGGTACTGGTCGCCGATCGCCGCTGTTGAAGCCGCGGCCACTCGTCAACGTGTCGCCATGTTCGACATGACTCCACTCAAGCGACTTGAGTTGAGTGGATCGGGTGCACTTGAGTTTCTTCAACACTTGACGACCAACAACATTGACAAGTCGGTCGGCTCGGTGACGTACACGTTGATGCTCGGATTCGACGGCGGGATCCGCAGTGACCTGACCGTCGCCCGGCTGGGGCCGCAGCTCTTCCAGGTGGGCGCCAACGGGCCGCTCGACGAGGACTGGATGCGCCGGCACGCCCCGGACTCCGTGCAGATCCGCGACATCACCGGCGGCACCTGCTGCATCGGACTGTGGGGACCGCTCGCCCGCGAGGTGCTCCAGCCACTGACCGACGCCGACTTCTCGCACGAAGGGCTCAAGTACTTCCGGGCTCGACGGGCCTACATCGGTTCGGTCCCGGTCACCGCGATGCGGCTGTCCTACGTCGGTGAACTGGGCTGGGAGCTCTACACCTCGGCCGACCTGGGACTCAAGCTGTGGGACACGCTCTGGGCGGCCGGGCAGCCGCACGGGATCGTCGCTGCCGGCCGCAGCGCCTTCAACAGCCTTCGCCTGGAGAAGGGCTACCGGGCCTGGGGTGTTGACATGACGACTGAACACGATCCATACGAAGCCGGACTCGGATTCGCCGTACGCATGGACAAGGGCGACTTCATCGGGCGCTCGTCAATTGTTGATCGCGTCCCGTCACGTCAACTCACCTGCCTGACCCTGAACGATCCCGCCCACGTGGTGCTCGGCAAGGAGCCGGTGTTCGCCGACGGATCCCCGGTCGGTTACGTGACCAGCGCCGCCTACGGCTACACGATCGGGCGCACCGTCGCCTACGCCTGGCTGCCCGCCGCGCTCGCCGTCCCGGGGACCCCGGTGGCCGTCGAGTACTTCGGCGAGAGGCTGCCGGCGACCGTCGCGGCGGAGCCGCTGTTCGACCCCAAGATGGAACGAATCCGCCGATAGAGGTGCTGTCGTGACCACCATCCCGCCTCCGAGCCTCATCCCCACCCTGCCCGGCCACTACTACACCGATCCCGCGGTCTTCGAACAGGAACAGGCCCGGATCTTCGAGACCATGTGGTTCTGCGCGGTCCGGGCCGCCGATCTGCCGAACCCCGGCGACTTCAAATCCGTCCAGGTGGGCCGGGAGAGCGTGCTGATCGTCCGCGGGCGCGGTGGATCACTGCGGGCGTTCCTGAACATCTGCCGACATCGGGGCGCGAAACTGTGCACCGAGGACAGCGGTTCGGTGAAACGGGCCTTCCAGTGCCCCTACCACGCCTGGACGTATGGACTTGACGGCAAGTTGATAGCGGCACCGAACCTGACGAAGATGCCTGATGTTGACCGTGTTGAGTACGGGCTGGTCAATGTGCATCTTCGTGAGTGGATCGGCTACGTGTGGGTGTGCCTGGCCGACGAGCCGCCGTCCTTCGACGAGGACGTGACCGGCGCCGTCACCGAACGTCTCGGGGCCCTGTCCGCGATCGACTCGTACGAGATCGACACACTCCAGGTGGGCCGCCGGATCACGTACGACGTGAAGGCGAACTGGAAGTTGATCGTCGAGAACTTCATGGAGTGTTATCACTGCGCGACGATCCATCCCGAGTTGACCGAGGTGCTACCGGAGTTCGCCGACGGGTACGCGGCCCAGTACTACGTCGGGCACGGCGCCGAGTTCGGCACCGGCATCCAGGGTTTCACCGTCGACGGTTCGGAAGGTCTCGGCAAGCTGCCCGGCGTCACCGACGACCAGGACCGGCGCTACTACGCGATCACCATCAGACCGCAGGTCTTCGTCAACCTGGTGCCCGACCACATCATCCTGCACCGGATGTACCCGGTCGCCGCCGACCGCACCATCGTCGAATGTGACTGGCTGTACTCCCACGAGGTGGTGACCTCGGGCCGCGACGTGTCCCGCTCGGTCGAACTCTTCCACCGGGTGAACGTCCAGGACTTCGACGCGTGCGAACGCTGCCAGCCGGCGATGAACTCCCGCGCCTACGCCCGAGGCGGAGTCCTGGTCCCCTCCGAACACCACATCGGAGCCTTCCACGACTGGGTCACCACCCGCCTGAGCCCTCAACCCTGACCCTCCGGCCCGGCCAGGCCCGGCCCGCGCACGATTGCGGACCGTTTGCGCTGGTAGGGACGCGAGGCCTGGAAAGGCTCGGCCACCCGCCGTAGCAGGGTTTCGGGCGTCCGGCCGATGATCTGCATGCTGGAACAGCCGGACTGCCGGCGGAGCGACAGCCGGCAGCCGGTGCCGGCAGCCGGTGCCGGCGGCCTGCCGGGCGGTGTTCGGCCTGGTGGAACGGTGACGGCCGGTGTGGTGGAGGAGTCCACCGCACCGGCGCCAGGTAGTGATCAGAAGCGGTCAGACGTGCAGGAGGTTGCGGACCGGTTCGGCTTCGATGACCTCGCCGGTGGTGAGCGAGTAGAACGTCGGGACCACGCTCAACTTGCCGGCCGTGACGGCCCGGTCGATCAGCGCCGACCGGTCGCGCAGCAGTTCGGCCGTGTAGAGCGAGTGCGCCTCGACGATGTCCGAGTGGGTCTCGGCGCCGGACAGCCGGGCCCGGACGACGTCCGGCGCGATGTGCTCGGCGATCTCTCGGATGTTGCCGGGCGGCACCTTGCCCTCGTCGACCATGGTCTGACCGGCGACGACGGCGCCGCAGCCGTGGTGACCGACGATGACGATCAACGGGACGCCGAGGACCTCGACCGCGTATTCGAGGGAGCCGAGCACGGCGCTGTCCAGGACGTGCCCGGCGGTCCGGACCACGAACAGGTCGCCCAGGCCCTGATCGAAGAGGATCTCCACCGGCACCCGCGAGTCGGCGCAGCCGAGCACGATGGCGCTCGGTGCCTGCGATTTGAGAAGTTCGGCCCGCCGGTCGGCTCCCCGGCGCACGTCTGCGGTGCTCAGGCCGGCCATGTATCGCTGGTTGCCCTCACGGAGAGCCGCCCACGACTTGCCGGCCGCAGAACCATTGACGTCAAACATGTCTCTCCCGATCAGTTGAGGATGGCTCCGGTGACCGCCACCTGCTCCTTGAGGACCTCGTTGATGAGACCCTGGGTTTCGTTGATCTTCTCGACGGCGTGGTGGATCTGAGCCAGTGAGGCGACGACGGCGTCGACCCGGGACTGGATGGTGCTGACCCGCTCGCTGACCTCGGCGGTGGCGCGTTCGGTCTCGCCGGACAACTCCTTGACCTCGCCGGCGACGACGGCGAAGCCCTTGCCCGCCTCACCCGCGCGGGCCGCCTCGATGGTGGCGTTGAGGGCGAGCAGGTTGGTCTGGGCGGCGATCGACTGGATGGCCTGGACGACCTGGTTGATCTCCGCACTGGCCTGACCGAGCGCGGCCACCTGTTCGTTGGCCTCGACGGTGAGACGTTCGCCGGTCTGCGCGACGGCCGACGCGTCGGCGACGTTGCGCTCGACCTCACCGATGGATTCGAGGAGGGTGCGGCCCGCGGTGTTGAGTTGTGCGGCTGCGGTGAAACGCTCGAGAGCCTGGCCGACCAGGAACGCGGTGTTACGCAAGGCGGCCTCCCGTCCGGGGTACATGATCAAAGTTCGGGTGGCGAAGAAGTCCATCGTGCCGACGATCTGTCCTCCCACTCTGATCGGCAGGCAGACGCCGGACTTAACCCCTGCAGCCTGTGCTGCTGGTCTCCGCACACAGTCCGTCAGCTCACCGAGGTCCTCGACGAAGACCAGGTCGCCGCGGGCCCAGGCACGACCGGACAGACCGACACCCTTGGCGAACGAGGCGGACATGGTGACGCGGCGGAACTCGGCGCCGGCGTCACCGGATTCGAGGGCGAAGCGGAGTACGTCGTCCTTCTCGTCCAGGGACCAGAACGAGCCGTACTGCCAGTCGAAGTCGGCGCGGATCGTCTCCAGCGCCGAGCGCAGTGCTTCGTCGCGGCTCTTGGCCTCGGTCATCTGCCGGATGACGGTGGAGACGGCTTCCACGTCCTGGGCGGCCTTCTCCTGCTGGACGTTCTCGTGCAGGCGGACCAGGGCGGCCGAGACCAGCGCACCGACTGCCCGGAGCACGGCGAGCCGGCTCTCGGTCGGTTCCAGCTCCTCCGTGGAGAAGAAGTCCATCGTGCCGACGACCTGGTTCTTTTCGACGATCGGGAAACAGATGCCGCTCTTCACCCCGGCCTGCGTGGCCGACGGTGCGCGTACACAGTCGGTGAGGTCTGCCAGGTTCTTGACGAAGACCAGGTCACGGGCACGCCAGGCGCGACCGGAGAGACCGACTCCCTCGGCGAACGACGCCTCCAGGGTGACCCGCCGGAACTGGTCGGTGACAGTGCCGCTCTCCTGGGCGAAGCGGAGCACCTTGGCACTGGCGTCGAGCTGCCAGTAGGAGCCGTAGGCCCAGTGGAACAGTTCGCGCACCTTGGTCAGCGCGGTGCCGATGGCCTCCTCGGGCGACTTGCAGGTCTCCATGGCGCGGACGATGGCGGTGACCGCTTCCACGTCCTCCCGAGCCTCGATCAACTGGGCGTTGAGCTGCTCTGAATCACGTTTCCGGCTGCCGAACACGCTGCTCCCTCTCTATCGAGCAGCGGTAGGGTGTGCCGCTCGTCTTGCCAGCACTGTCGGCACCGCCCAAGGTTGCTTGAGGACTCTCAGGCCTCGTCGTGCCCGAGCACCCCAACCGCAACCTTGCCGTCTGTCGCAGGGGTCGCTATGTTAATGGGAAATCACACATCGATGAACTTGGACATCGACTCGTAGCACCGGGAACAGCCGATCCGGAAGCAGGTAAGCGAATGCAGAATCTCAACAGGAGAAGCGTTCTGACCCTCGGAGCCGCGCTGGGGCTGGCGGGTGTGGCAGCCGACCCGGGCCGGGCGTGGGCGTGGTCGTCGGCCGGATCCATCGCCGGCACCGACACCATCACCGACCCGTGGCAGGTCTGGGACGACGCCACCGATCCACTGCTCGTCTCGATGCTGCAGAACGGGCAGATCCCCGCCGTGAACACCGCCTTCGAGACCTTCGTGAAGAACGGGGACCCGCTGCCGGCCGGGTCGGTGCCCGCCGCCCTCACCGCCTGGCTCCAGCAGCACAACCGCCTGCCGTCCTGGGCCGACCTGACGAAACTCGACCGGGCCGCGCAGTTCAACAAGCGGATGAGCCTCTACCTCTTCCTGCTGTACGGACTGGGCAGCGGCATCATGAGCACCGTCATCCCGCGCGAGGCCCGCAACGTGTACTGGTCCGAGGGTGGTGCGGTGATGAAGTCCCGGGCCGCCAAGACCTTCACCTACGGGTACGACCTGAGCGCCCTCGACGCGTTCCGGCCCAGCGGCCACTTCATCACCACGTCCAACAAGACCAGGCTCACCCACGCCGCGGTCCGGCACCTGCTGCCCCAGTCGTCACACTGGCGGGCGGTCACCGACGACCAGGACTTCATCCCGATCAGCAACGGCGACATCCTGATCACGTTCCACAGCCTCGGTACGTTCGTGCACGGCAAGCTGAAGTCCTGGGGCATCCGGATGTCCGCCGCCGAGGAGGAGGCGTACCTGCACCAGTGGCAGGTCGCGCTGCACCTGCTCGGGGTGCGTGACGATTTCATCCCGGCCACCTGGGCGGCGGCGAAGGAGCAGTCGGCGTACGCGCTGACCCCGCTGCTCGCCCCCACCCCCGAGGGCATCGACCTGGCCGCCGTCCTGCTGAACCTCACCTCCGCCGTCGACCTGGGCGTGACCCGCGGATTCCAGCGCGAGTTCGCCCGCTACCTGCTCGGCGACCGGGTCGGCGACTGGCTGGAACTGCCGCGCGACCTGGTGTCCCGAGGGGTGATCGAGGTGGGCTGGCCGGCCTACGTCGCCTTCCGGGAGGGCACGTCCGGGATCATCCCCACCACGTACTCGCTGTTCGACAGGTTCATCCGCGGCCTGGCGATGCTGTTCCTGAACAACGGGACCTCAGCCACGTACACCCCGATCACCATCCCCACCGGCAACCGGGCCGGCACCTAGAGGTTCAGGGCGCCGATCGCCAGGGCGGTCACGGCGTCCCGGTGGCCGGGGGTGTCCTGCCAGCGCAGGGCGCGCCCGGCCTCCACCACCACCCCGAAACAGGCGTGCACCACCAGCCGGGCCTGCCGGGGGTCCAGTTCCGGGCGGGCCGCCCGCAGCTGTTGCTCCCACACCGCTATGTACTCCCGCTGGGCGAGTATCAACGGCCGTCTCCGGTCGGCCGGCAGGCCCCTGATCTCCGCCTCGGCGACACTGTTCAGCGCGTTGTGCTCGAAGCTGTAGGCGACGTACGCAGCGGTCAGCGAACCGAGAGCCGGATGCCGGTCGACGGCCTGGGACAACAGCCCGGCCGCCTGCAGGCACGCGGCAACCAGGATGTCGACCTTGCCCGGATAGTGCCGGTAGATCGCCGACGGGGCCAGCCCCACCGCACTCGCGATCTGGCCGTTCGTGACGTTGGCGAACCCGTCCCGGGCGAACAGCGGAACCGCCGCCGCCAGGATCTCGGCCCGGCGGGTCCGCGGCACCGGCGGGGCCGGCAACTCGACCCGGGCGGCACTGCCGGCGGCCGACGACGGATCGGTGGCCACCACCCGCAGCGCCGACGACAGCAGCAACTCCTCGATCCGGCGCTGCGCGATCGACGTGTGGTGCATGGTGACCGAGCCGATCGCACCCAGCGCCGCCACCGCCCGCAGCTGATCGTTTCCGGTCATCCCGGCCACCCGCGTGACCACTTGACCGAACTTGGCCCGCAGCCGGTGCCGATCCTCGGACTCCAGATAGCGGGCCTCCCACCGGTACAACCCGCCGGACCCGCGGTGGGCGACCGTCACCCGGGTCAGAGCGGCCAGCACGGCGGTCAGATCCGCGTCCGGCGGGGCCTCGTCCAGCACCGCGACCAGCCGGTCCACCATCACGTCGGCACACTCGGCGAACAGGGCGTACTTGTTCGGGAAGTGCCGGTACAGGGCGGCGGCGCTGATGCCCACGCCGGTGGCGATCTCCTCCATCGAGGCGGCGTGGTAACCACGCTCGCTGAACACCTGGCCGGCCGCCTCGACGATGAGCTGCTTGCGGTTGTGCGGTCGGGTGGCCGCGGTCGGCCCGGCTGTCATGCCGCCAGTCAATCACAGTCCGGTGAGCGCCCCGTGACCGTGATCGATACATAGCCTCCCGACAGCTTTTTATCAGCGAACTGCCATGATCCACATTGAATCTCTCGGGCCATGACCGAAACCTGCAACAGACGGGTGGGCCGTCGCCACGTGCTCGCCGGAGTCTTCGGCGCCGGCGCTCTCGCGGCCCTGGCCACCATCAGCAAGGGCACCTCGTTCGCTGAAGAGGCCGCGGGCACTCTCGTCGCCGCGACCGGCACCCTCCCCATTCCCGGGCAGCTCGTCGCCACCGACGAGGGCGGCGTCTCGGTGTTCACCCTCGCCACCGCCAGCGGTACCGACACCGCGCTGGTCAGCGGCAAGGAGATCGAGATCGCGGGATACAACGGCACCTTCCTCGGCCCCACCATGATCGTCAGCGACGGCGAGAAGGTCCGCTTCGACATCACCAACAACCTCGGCG
>DATMVU010000228.1:0-8055 GCA_035562875.1 Actinoplanes sp.
CGTACCCGGACGCTCCACGAGCCGCTCATCGTCCCGGCCACGGTCAGCGTGGTGGTGTCGCTCGCCGGGAAGGTGGTGCTCTGGGTGACGGTGATCCCGCGATCCACCCACGTCAACGTTGACGGTACGAACAGGTTCACCGTCAACGTTGATCCGCTGTAGAAGTAGATCGACTCCATCAACCTGGTGTTGACCTCGACACCGGTGCCCTGACAGCACCAGAAGGTGGTGTAGTCGGTGCTCCACGTCCCGCCGCCCCAGGCCGGCCCGACACCCCGGCGGCCACCGGCCCGCAACGGCGTGAAGTAGGTGACGTGCCCGTGCTCGTCGAACCGGTTCTGCGCGCCGACCACGTGATTGAGCAGCGCCTGCTCGTAGAAGTCGAAGTACGCGGCCCGGTCCGGTTCGGTCAGCCACAGCTCACGGGTCAACCGCAACATGTTGACGGTATTGCAGTGTTCACACGTGTCGTCGGTGAGGTAGCCGGAGATGGCGTTCGCCGGCCGGAAGTGCTCGGCCTGGCTGTTGCCACCGATGGCGTAGGTGTGCGCGCCGACCGTGATGTTCCAGGCGTTGCGGGCGATGTCCCGGTACCGGGTGGTGCCGGTGGCCTTGTACTCGCGGGCCGCCCCGATCCACTTCGGCACCTGGGTGTTGGCGTGCAGGCCGTTCAGGCTGTCGGTCCCGGCGGCGAGCGGATTGAAGACGGCGGCGTGGTCGAACCGCTGCGCCACGGTCAGCCAGCGGGCGTCACCGGTCTGCTGGTAGAGGTCGGTGAGCACGGCGTTCATCCCGCCGAACTCGGTGCCGAGCATGGCCTGCAACCGGGCGGTGGTGAGCGCGGCGGTCCGGGTGTCTACCCAGCCGGCCAGGGCGAGCAGCACCGTGCGCGCCTGGGTGTTGCCGATCAGCCGCCACACGTCGAGCAGCCCGGCCATGGTCTTGTGGATGCAGTAGTAGGGCACGTTGCCGTTGGTGAGGGTGCGGTTCTCGACGGCGGTGATGTCGGCTTCCGGGAACCCGGACAGGTAGCCGCTGGCGGCCTGGCACTTCGCCAGTTCGGCCACCATGTAGTTCGCCTTGTCCCGGCAGACGGTGTCGCCGAGCACCGCCCACGCCTGCGCCCACGCGGTCAGGAAGTGGCCCTGCACGTGGCTGCGGAACGGGAAGTCCGGCGCGTCCCAGCCCCCGTTGGCAGCGGCTCCGCCGGTGGACCGGCCGTGGTTGGCCCGGAAGACGTAGAGCAGCCGGTCGGCGTCGACGAACCGCAGGTAGTTCAGGGTGCGGGTCTGGTTGTCCAGGAGCCGGCCGGTGGTCAGGCGGACCTGGCCGAGCGGGAACGGGTAGGCCGACACGCCCAGGTCGGGGCGGACCGGCGGGAGTTCGGCGGCCAGGGCGGGGGCACCGTCGAACAGGACGGCACCGGCGGCCGAGGCGGCGGTGGCGCCGAGCAGGGTGCGGCGGGAGACGGGGAGCGGGGACATCGAGCCTCCGATTCGACATTTGTTAGCGATAAACAACCGAGTGAGAGCCTGGGGGTGGCCATTGATTGTTATCGTGCACAACGAAACCTCACGGAAACATGGATGTCAATGCGTCTGCCACCTTTCAGGTCTGCGGCCGGGGTGCCGACTTAGGTCACGTACGGTCCGGTCAGTGGAACGGGATGAGACGTGGCGGCGCAGACGGCACAGATCGGCACGGCGGTGCGGGATCCGGCACGGCTGGCTCAGGTGGAGGCGACCGGCCTGACGGACGGCACCTCCTCCGCGGCGTTGCAGCGGCTCACCGTGCTGGCGTCCCGGCTGCTCGGCGCTCCGGTGTCGGTGGTGTCCCTGGTCGAGGCCGACCGGCAGCTGTTCACCGCCGAGACCGGGCTGACCGGCGTGCTGGCCGCCACCCGGCAGGTCCCGCTGTCGCACTCCTACTGCAAACACGTGGTGGAGTCCGGGCGGACCCTCGCCGTCGACGACGCCCGGCTCCACCCGGACCTGGCCGGCAACCCGTCGATCGAGGAACACGAGGCGATCGCCTACCTCGGCGTACCGCTGCTCTCCCCCACCAACGCCGTGCTCGGCACCCTCTGCGTCGTCGACCGCCGGCCCCGGGCCTGGTCCGACCTCGACGTGGAGCTGATGGAGGACCTCGGGGTGGCCGCCGCGTCGGAGATCGCCGCCCGGATGGCCGGGCACGAGACCGAGCAACTCGCCGCCCGGACCCAGCGGTTCCTGGACACCACCCAGGACGCCTTCATCGCCGGCGACAGCCAAGGTCTGATCACCGGCTGGAACATCGCCGCCGAACGCACCTTCGGCTGGGCCGGCACCGAAGCGATCGGGCAGCCGATCGCCGAGCTGCTCATCCCGGAACGGCTGCGGGCCGACGCCGGCTGGATGGCGGAGACCCGGGCCGCCACGCTCAGCGGGCAGCGTGTCGAACTGGAGATGCAGCACCGCGACGGCCGGGTCTTCCCCGCCGAACTCGCGCTGTCCGTGCTGATCGAACCGGACGGGCACGCCTTCCACACCTTCGTCCGGGACATCTCCGACCGCAAGCGCACCCAGCACCTGCGCGACACCGAACAGGCGGTCGCCGGGATCCTGCTGCAGGCCGGCACCGCCGAGGAGGCCGCCCGGGACGTGGTCACCGGGCTCGGCAGCCGGCTGGGCTGGCCCTACCTCGAATACTGGCACCGCACCCCGGACCAGTCCTGCCTGGAACGCCTCGCCGTCTACAGCGCCGACCCGAAGATCGCCGGCCTGATGGAGGTCACCACGGCGTACGCCCCCGGGGTCGGCGTCCCCGGCACGGTCTGGGCGGCCGGGGCCTCGCAGTGGATCCCCGACCTGCCGACCAGCGGCCTGCCCCGGGCCGCCGAGGCCGGTGAGGCCGGGCTGCACGCGGTCGCCGCCGTCCCGGTCCGGGACGGTGCCGAGGTCGTCGGGGTGCTGATGATCGCCGACCACCAGCGCCACGACGACCGTGACGACGAGCTGATCGCCAGCCTGGAGAGCATCTCCGCGTACATCGGCCAGGCCGTGCAGCGCCGCCGGGCCGCCGACCTGGACCGGGAACTGGCCGCCGCCCGGGACGCCCTGGTCCGCATCGTCGACAACCTCACCGACTTCCTCTGGACCGTCGAACTCATGCCCGGCGGCACGGCCCGCACCGTGCACGCCCAGGGCAACGTGGTCGCCGTCTTCGGTGGTGACCTGGACGCCGTCACCGCCGAGTCGGACATGACCGACCATCTGTTCCGGTCGGTGCACGCCGACGACAAGGCCGCCTACCGGGCGTTCGTCGAACAGCTCGGCGAGGATCAGCCGGCCGAGATCGAGTGCCGGATGACCGGCCTGGACGGTGTCACCCGGTGGATCTGGATCCGGGGGGTGCCCCGCCGCGACGACGACCGGCTGTTCGTCGACGGCCTCTGCTCCGACGTCACCGAACGCCACCACGCCAAGGCGGTCGCCGAACAGCAGGCCGAACTGCTGCGCCTCGCCCCGATCGCGGTGATCGTCCGGGACCTCGACTCCCGGATCATCGGCTGGAACAACGGCGCCGAACTCACCTACGGCTGGCCGTCCAGCGCTGTCGTCGGCAAGAGCAGCGACCGGCTGCTCGACACCCGCTACCCGGTCGACCGGGCCGTCGTGAAGGCGTGCCTGGCCGAGGAGAGCCGCTGGGAGGGCGAACTCGACCAGCTCCGCAGCGACGGCAGCCGGCTCACCGTGCACAGCCACCAGTCCGTGCAGTACGACGACTACGGCGCCCCGGCCGCCATCCTCGAGGTCAACCTGGACGTCACCGACCGCCGCAAGGCCGAGACCGCGCTCGCCGACCGGGAGCGGCTGCTGCACGCCCAGTTCACCCTCTCCACCGTCGGGCAGGCGATGCTGCACGTCGACGGCACCGTCATCCAGGCCAATCCGGCGCTCGCCGACATCCTCGGGTACGCCCCCGACGCGCTGGCCGGCCGGACCATCGACGGGCTCACCCATCCCGAGGACCGGCACCTGAACTGGGCGGCCGCCGCCGGGCTGTTCGTCGGCGACTCGGCCACCGACCGGCACCAGCGGCTGCTCGCCGCCGACGGCCGGATCGTCGAGGCCCAGATCGGCGTGTCGATGCTGCGCGACCACCAGGACCGGCCCGCCACCATCATCACCGCGGTCACCGACATCTCCGCCCGGGTGGCCGCCGAACGCGACCGCGACGAGGCCAACCGGGCCCTCGGCGAACGCGCCACCGAACTGGAACACACGAACACCGCGCTGGCCGAGGCGGACGCGATGAAACGCGACCTGATGGGCATCCTGTCGCACGAGATCCGGACCCCGCTCACCACGATCAGCGGCTACACCGAGTCGCTGCTCGGCGGCGCCGACGAGCTGGCCCCGCCGCAGCAGCGTGCGGTCACCGCTATCGCCCGGTCGGTGGCCCGGCTCGACAACCTGTGCCAGGAGGTGCTCCGGGTCTGCTCCCTGCCGCCGGGTGAGCGGGCCCTGGAGATGCAGGGCGAGGACGATTAGCCGGTACGGCCGATCACCGTGGCACCGAAGTTCTGTCCGGTGCCGAAGCGCGGCCGGCTACGGGGCAGCAGCGTCTTGGTGAAGTAGCCGTAGATGCAGGCGCTGGTGCTGCACAGGATCGTCTGCAGCGCGGCCAGCAGACCGCCGCTGAGCAGGCTGCCCACCCCGGTCAGCACACCACCGAGCAGCGTCGTGTAGCCGGTGACGACGAACGGCGCGAACCCGACGATGCGGTACTGCGGGGCCAGTGACAGCAGCTCCGGCACGATCACGTCGAAGATCGGCACCAGGATCGCGGGGCCACCCCGGGCCGCCTGCAGCTTCTGCGCGCAGGTCACCCCGATCAGCAGCCCGGACAGCAGGAAGGACCGGGGCAGGTCACCGACCTGCAGGTTCATCATGCAGTCGGCGTCCGGTGGGGTCAGGTCGGGGTACTGCAGCCAGACGTATCCGCGGGGCACCGTCAGGTCCACCGGCGTGGTGCAGGACGGCAGCGGCAGGCCGAGCGCGGTCAGCGGCAGCACCTGCGGGATCGCGCTGTCCTGACCGGGCGCCGGGCTGGGCAGTCCGATCAGCTGGAACAGGCCGATGTCGTTGAGCAACGTACCCAAGGGGTTGTAGAAGACCTGCCCGTTGTTGGTCATCCGCTTCCAGTCGCACAGCGAGATGCCGAGAGCGAAGACCTTCTCCACCACCGGCGGGCCCCACGCCACCCGGGCGCACGCCCCGACCTTGGTCCCCTGGTACCGGCCGCCGGTCGCGGCCTTGCCGAACACCGGCGGGACCAGGGTGCCGCCGGACGACGTGACGGTGCTGGTCCGCACCTCGACCCAGTTGCCGCGGGTCGTCCCGGCCGGCGGGACCGGCACCGGCGGGCACGCCTTCGCGGTCCTCCACACCGGGCACCCGGTGTCGTCGAAGCAGATCTGGGCGTCGGCGACGTTGTCCTTGGCGTTCCTTCCGGCGTACGTCACGGCGACCGGTGTCTGCGCCGCCGGCGTACAGGCCGTGGGGTCGTTGACGCAGTTGAGTGCCACCTTGAACGAGGCCGCGTCGGCGCCGCTGATCAGCTGCTCCCGCTCGTGGTAGAGCAGGCCGACGTCGATCACCAGCGCACCCATCCCGATCAGGACCGAGCTGCCCATGAAGATGGCGAAGATGACCGCGACCCCACCGTGCTCGGAGTCCCGCCGCCGCCGCTTCCTGATGAAGGTGGTGAACACGAACCTACCCAAGCAGCGGGGAACCGGCCGCCCGGGCCGTCCGGCGGATCGTGGCCCACCGGGGCCGACCTCACCGGATCCCGGCCGGCGCCTCCACCAGCCCACCAGGGTCTGGACTCCGCTCACCCCCGGCGTTCTGAGACAGCCCGCCGGAGCAGTTCCGGATCATGTGCGTCGCCCGCCGCAAGCCTCGTGTGGTGAGGGGGTGAGTGGACACATCGGGCAGAGGAGACTGGCCGGTGGGGTGAGGCGGGAATCACGCACGGTCGATATCGTGCGAGCGGTTCACGTTTCGGAAAGGTTCCGCCTTGCGCCTGCTCCTCACTGTCGTCGTGTCCGCTCTCGTCACTCTGGGGGTGCTCTCGATGGTCCGGTCGGCGGACGCCACCGCCGCCTGTGTACCGGTCGCCGCGTCGTCCGGCCCGTCGGAACTGGACCGGTGGAGCGCGGAGCAGGTGGCCAACGCCCGGATCATCGTCACCGTCGGGGTGGAGCGGAAGATCTCGGTCCAGGGACAGGTGGTGGCGGTCGCCACCGCGTTGCAGGAGTCCACTCTGCGCAATCTGCGCGGTGGGGACCGGGATTCGATCGGGCTCTTCCAGCAGCGGCCCAGTCAGGGCTGGGGCACGCCGAAGCAGCTCCGGGACCCGGCGTACCAGACCGGCAAGTTCTACGACAAGCTGGTCAAGATCCGGAACTGGGAGGAGATGCGCCTCACCGAGGCGGCCCAGGCGGTGCAGATCTCCGCGTTCCCCGGCGCCTACGCCAAACACAGCGGTACGGCCACCCGCCTCGTCGCCGCCCTCACCCCGGCCGGCACCTGTGAGTGACCGGGGTTCCGGTCAGGAGTGGGAGCCGGCGGACCGGGTCCGGTGGCGGCGGACCGCGGACCGGTTGCCGCACGCCGGGGAGCAGTAGCGCTGCCGGCCGGTCCGGCTGAAGTCGGCGAACGGGCGGTCGCAGCCGTCGGCGAGGCAGCGGCCCAGGCGGTGGATTCCGCGGCCGGCCAGGTGCAGGGCGGTGCCGACGCTGATCAGGGCGCGCAGGGCTCCGGGTAGCGGCAGGTCCGGGTCCCGGTAGTGGACGTGCCAGCCGTCGCCGGCGTGGTCGGTGAGGCGCGGGTGGGCGGAGGCGCCGGCCAGCAGCACGTTGAGCCGTTCGGCACGTTCGTGGTGGCCGGGTGCGTCGATCACCGCGGACCACGCGGCCAGGAAGTCCGCCACCTCGGTGTGGTCGTCGCTGCCGATCGGCATGTCCACGGTGAACCCGGCGGTGCGGCATCGGTCGGCCAGTTCACCGGCGGTGGCGGGCGGGTCGGTGAGCAGGTCGAGCGCCAGCCGGACCGGCTCCTCGCCGTAAGGGTTGATGCGCATAATGGCATTACAGCATGCTGGCCACATGCATCGACACACCTGGTACACCCGGTCCCACCATCACACCAGCGAGGGGCGGGTCCGCTATGAGCACTGTGAATGCGGTCACTGGCGGGTGGCCGTCGACCGGCTCGTGCCGGCCTCCGACGTTTGACACATCTGTCACCCTGGGCACCTTGCGACCTTGAGGGGAGGCGCTGTGGACGCTCAGGATTATGTGGTGGCGATCGTGTTCGGCGCGATCATCGGTGTGGCCGCGCGGGCCGTCCTGCCGGGACGGCAGAGCATCGGCGTGATTTCGACGGTCCTGATCGGCATGGGCGCGGCAGTGGCCGGCACGTGGGCCGCGGATCGGTGGGACCTGCACAGCGATCTGCTGTTCACGGTGGCCGGTCGCGGATACGACTGGGCCGTCATCGGGGTGCAGGTGGCCATCGCGGTGATCGGCGTGGCCATCGCGGCGATCGTGATGAAGGCCGTCGACACCGGGCGAAACGACTGACCGGAGCGTGGACGCGGAGCGCTCGACCACCATGCGAACGGTCGAGCGCCCACCCCCGTACCGCGGGAAGGCCCTAAACCAGGGCCGGATCGCGCAACCGCAACCGGGGCGGGGTCGCCGGGAGGAGATCGGCGGCACCGGCGGGCACGGTGACCACCATGCATCCGCTACGCCGGGTGACCTCGGCGGTGACGCCGAGCAGCCGGGCCGCCCGGATCAGGACCGCGGCGATCTCCTGGTCCCTGATCATCACCGACAGTACGTGCCGGCGGCGCCGGTGACCGGCGGCGAGCAGGGCGGCCCGCCACGCCGCCTGGGCGAGGGTGAGCCGCTGGGCGTGCCGGGGTGAGGAGGCACCGAGTGGTTCGGCGCCGAGGAGCGCCTGCCGGCCCTGGCGCCAGGCCGCGTCGAGCATCCGGGAGGTG
>DATMVU010000229.1:0-7184 GCA_035562875.1 Actinoplanes sp.
GGCTCGGCTCCGGTCAGAGATCGAGCAGCTCGACCGTCACCGCGGTCGCCTCTCCCGCGGACAGCGACTCGGCCTCACGGATGGCCCGTTTCACCGGCAGCACATAGGTGTTCCGCCCGCTGTCCGGAAAGACCGATGTCGTCCACGAGCTGCCACCCACCACGGCCCGCACCCGCAGCGACCCGAACCCGCGGGTCAGCCCGGCGGCCCGAGCCCGGATCTCCTCCGACACATCCTCCGGCAGGCTGACGAACGTCCAGCTCTCGTCACGGCGGGCCTCCCAGATCCACAGCTCACTCTCGAACTCCACCTTCACCCCCGCAGCATGCCACCGGGGTACGACATTCAGCGCGTGGCGAGCCCACCCAGCAACCCGTCCCCGGGGGCCGACTCCACCACGTCGAGGGTGGACGGGTCGATGCTCCAGGCCGCCGCCATCCGCAGCACGTCGTCCTGGTCCGGCCAGCACTCACCGGGCGCCGCCGGGTCGAAGCCGATCGCGATCTCCCCCGGATCCGGGTCGCCTGTCTCCACGCAGGCCATGATGTGCTCCCCGGCGTCCAGGTGCCGGATCAGCCGCCCGTCCACGGCCCGGGCCCACTCGGCATACTCGGCCACCCGGTGGTTGCCGAAGAACTGCACCTCGGTGCCGAGCCGCCCGCTCAGCTCCGCTGTCGACGCTCCGTGGAAGCCCACCCCGGCGTTGACCACCAGGGTCCAGCCGGCGACCGGCGGCGCGACGAACACCACCGGGTCGCCGTAGCCGTCCGCGATGTCCACCCCCTGGTCCCAGCTCACCGGCCGTCCCTCGACCAGCCCGACGGCGGCGGCGACCTCCGCGACGGTCCGGTCCCGGACGGCCAGCCAGGTGCGCTTGTACCCGAACGAGGCCCCGGTCGGCATACCCATCGGCGGATGCTCGACGGGCAGCTCCCGGATCATCGCGGCCACCGCGTCGCAGACACCGGCGAGGTCGTCGGCGGAAACGGTCCGGTGCTGGACCGCGACCGGCTTGTTGTTCTCGCTCCCGGCACCGGTGATCTCGATCATGCCGGTGGTCACCTCGTCCACCACCACCGTGGCGCCGCCGTGCAGCAGGTGGAAGTCGACACCGGCCGCGGCGAGCAGCTCCCGGAACGCCGGCGGGAATCCTCTCCACTCACTATAGGACCCGGCCAGCACCACCGGCAGCACCGCGAGCAGCGACGCGCTGTCCGGTTCGATGACCCGGCCCCCTTCGGTGACCCAGCCGCCGGACACCGGCACGACGAGCCACCGGCCGTCGGCAAGCGTCTTGACAGCCGCCTCGCGGACCGTGGGCCACCAGGCCCGGGCCGCGTCCAGTTCCCGCCGGACCAGCTCGCCCAGTCGCCGGGGCGTATCGTCGACCGGCCCGTCCGGTGTCAGCACCACTTCCTCGAAGGACGGGGCGGTGGACACCGTCCAGACGCCGTCGTCGAATTCGACCCAGGCGGACTTCTCCGGGCGGTACTCCTCGGGAGGGACACCGGCGACCTCTTCACAGGAGGCCCCGGTGCCGGAGGTCCGGCGGAGGACCGCAATGATCACCTCTCCGAGCCCCGTGTCGGACACGTCGTCACCGACGGCCACCCCGTTCGTGTCCGGCCCGTACGTGACCATCGTCCGTCCCCGGAAGACCTCGACCCGTCCCCGCCACACCATCACAGCCTCCACCCGATGAGAATCGGCGAACTGTATCCACCACGATGGACACCACCCCCGATGGGAGCATGGGGGCATGACGAAGCTGAGTGCGCGGGAGATCGCCGAGCGGGCGCCACAGGGCTGGGTGCTGTTGCCCGGAGTGTTGCGGACCCGGCTACGGACCGGGAGTTTCGCGGCCGGGCTGGAGCTCGTCGCGGCGATCGGGGCGGCCGCCGAGAAGGCCGATCACCATCCGGACCTGGATCTGCGGTACACGTTCCTGGACGTCACCCTGAGCAGCCACGACGTGGGTGGGGTGACCGGGCGTGACCTGCGGCTGGCGGCGACGGTCAGCGAGCTGGCGAACGCCGCGGGGGTGGCGCTGGAGCCGGGTGGCGCGGTGCGGCTGGAGTGGGCGCTGGACACCCCGGCGCGGGCGGCGGTGTTGCCGTTCTGGCGGGCGGTGCTGGGGATGGAGACGCACACCGACGAGTTCGGCGAGGATCTGCGGGACCCGTCCGGCGTACTCCCGGCAGTGTGGTTCCAGAAGTCGGAGGCGGACGAACCGAGGCAGCGGTGGCATCCGGACCTGTGGATCGACCCGGCCGAGGTGCAGTCGCGGATCGAAGCCGCCCGAAAAGCCGGGGGCACCCTGGTCAGTGACGCGGAGGCGCCGGCGTTCTGGGTGCTCGCCGACCCGGAGGGCAACCGGATGTGCCTGTGCACGTGGCAGCAGCGGGAGGATGAGGAGCCGGCAGCGTACAAGGGCTGACGGCTCCTCACCCGGTCGATCAGGCCGCGACCGGCGCCTGATCGATCACCGGTGCCGCGGTCCGGCCGGCCAGGTGCCGAAGGTAGGCCGGCAGGGTCAGGAACTCCGGGCAGGTCCGCTCGGTGAGCAGGACCGACAGCAGGGTCCGGGCCTGGCCGAAGCAGCGTGCCCCTTCCTCGTCCAGGGCGCCGGTCTCACTGAGCACGTCGAGTTCCTCGCGCAGCATCCGGCTGACCAGGGCGGCCGAGATCGGCACGCCGTAGTCGGTCGGGGTGCCCGCCGAGATCCACTGCCAGAGCTGGGCCCGGCAGATCTCGGCGGTGGCGGCGTCCTCCATCAGGCCGTTCAGGGCGACCGCGCCCCGGCCGCCGAGCCAGGCGGCGATGTAGCGCAGCGCCACGCTGACGTTGGTGCGCAGCGCGACCTCGCTGACGGTGACGTCACTGGATCGCACGTCGAGCAGTTCAAGAGCGGTGACCCGGACGTCGTCGCGTTTGCGCACGATCTGGTGGGGTTCGTCGCCGAGCCACTGGTCGAACACGTCTCGGCAGGTCTCGACCAGGCCGGGATGGGCCACCCAGGAGCCGTCGAAGCCGTCCCCGACCTCGCGCCGTTTGTCCTGACGGACCTGGTTGAGGGCGCGTTTCGCGGCGACCGGGTCGCGGCTGGGGACGACAGCGGCCATCCCGCCGATCGCGTGGGCGCCCCGTCGGTGGCAGGTGCGGACCAGCAGTTCGGTGTAGGCCCGCATGAACGGGGTGGTCATGGTGACCTGGGAGCGTTCCGGCAGGACCACGTCCGGACGGTTCTTGATCATGCTGAACAGGTAGTCCCAGCGGCCCGCGTTCAGGCCGGCCGAGTGCTCGCGCAGTTCGTACAGGATCTCGTCCATCTCGAACGCCGCGTTGATCGTCTCGATCAGGACGGTGGCCCGGATGGTGCCGCGCGGGATGCCGAGGTATTCCTGGGCGAAGACGAAGACGTCGTTCCAGAGGCGGGCCTCCAGGTGCGACTCCAGCTTCGGCAGGTAGAAGTAGGGCCCGCTGCCCCGGTCGATCTGCCGCTGCCCGCAGTGGAACAGGTAGAGACCGAAATCGAACAGCGACGCCGACACCGCGCGGCCGCCGATCCGCAGGTGGCCTTCGGGTAGGTGCCAGCCCCGCGGCCGGACCATGATCGTCGGCAGGGAGGAGCCCAGTTCATACCGCTTGCCGTCGGCCGAGGTGAACTCGAGCGTCCCGTCCAGCGCCTCCCGCAGGCTGAGCTGCCCGAGGACGACGTTCTCCCAGGTGGGCGAGGTGGCGTCCTCGAAGTCGGCCATCCAGACCCTCGCGCCCGAATTAAGCGCGTTGATGGTCATCTTGGGCGAAGGCGGGCCGGTGATCTCGACCCGCCGGTCGGTGAGGTCCGGGCGAGGCGGGGCGACCTGCCAGGACGCGTCGTCCCGGATGTGCGCGGTGCCGGCCGGGAAGTCCAGATCGGTGGTCCGGGTGGCGCGGCGGCGACGGCGGCGCTCCAGCAACTGGACCCGGCGGGCGCCGAACTCACGGTCGAGGGCCACGATGAATCCGACGGCCTCCGGGGTCAGGATCTCGGCGTAACGGCCGTCTGTGGTACCGGTGATGGTGATCTCTTCGGCGCCCATGGTCATCCCCTTCTCAGAACTGCTCGGCCTCGGTGGACCCGGACAGGGCGGTGGTGCTGCTGTCCGGGTTCAGGGCGGTGGAGACGGCGTCGAAGTAGCCGGTGCCGACCTCGGCCTGGTGCTTGGTGGCGGTGTAGCCGTCGGCCTCGGCCGCGAACTCGGCCTCCTGCAACTTCACGTAGGCGCTCATCCCGGTCTGGGCGTAGCCGCGGGCCAGCTCGAACATCGAGTGGTTGAGCGCGTGGAAGCCGGCCAGGGTGACGAACTGGAACTTGTACCCCATCGCGCCGAGCTCCTTCTGGAAGCGGGCGATGGTGGCGTCGTCCAGGTTCTTCTTCCAGTTGAACGACGGCGAGCAGTTGTACGCCAGCAGCTTGCCGGGGTGTTGCGCGTGCACCGCCTCGGCGAACCGGCGGGCGAACTCCAGGTCCGGTTTGCCGGTCTCGACCCACAGCAGGTCGGCGTAGTCGGCGTAGGCGACACCGCGGGCGATCGCCGACTCCTCCCCCGGCCGCACCCGGAAGAAGCCCTCCGAGGTGCGCTCCCCGGTGAGGAACGGCTGGTCACGCTCGTCCACGTCGGTGGTGAGCAGGTCGGCGGCGAGCGCGTCGGTGCGGGCGATCACCAGCGTCGGCACCCCTGCCACGTCGGCGGCGAGCCGGGCCGCGTTCAGGGTCCGCACGTGCTGCTGGGTCGGGATGAGCACCTTCCCGCCCAGGTGGCCGCACTTCTTCTCGCTGGCCAGCTGGTCCTCCCAGTGCACCCCCGCGGCGCCGGCCGCGATCATGCCCTTCATCAGCTCGAACGCGTTGAGCGGCCCGCCGAAGCCGGCTTCCGCGTCGGCGACGATCGGGGCGAACCAGTCGCGCTCGTACCGGCCGGCCGCGGTGTCGATCTGGTCGGCGCGCAGCAGCGCGTTGTTGATCCGGCGGACCACCGCGGGCACCGAGTTGGCCGGGTAGAGCGACTGGTCCGGGTAGGTGTGGCCGGACAGGTTGGCATCCGCGGCGACCTGCCAGCCGGACAGGTAGATCGCCTTCAGCCCGGCGCGCACCATCTGGGTGGCCTGGCCGCCGGTCAGCGAGCCGAGGGCGTTGATGTAGTCCTCGCTGTGCAGCAGGTCCCACAGTTTCGCGGCGCCGCGTTCGGCGAGGGTGTGCCGCTCCTGGAGCGTGCCCCGCAGCCGGACCACGTCCTGCGCGGTGAAGTCGCGTTTCACCCCGGCCCAGCGGGGGTTGGCGGCCCAGTCCCGAGTGAGGTCCTCAGGGGTACCGCCACGGTTTTCGGTCGTCATCAGAAATTTCCCTTTCCTTGTGCCAGGACCCCACTCTCACGTGTCCACCGCAGCGCACTGAAGGCTTCTCAGCAGAAAGAAATGCAGAATTTCTGGTACGTTGAAACTCGTGAGCGCTTCCGACGCAGAGCCGTCCGTCGATCTGGTAACTCTCGGGCAACGCCTTCGTCATCTCCGCAAAACGCGCGGGCTGACCCTGGAGCAGCTCAGTGCCGTCGTCGGCCGGGCCCCGTCCCAGTTGTCGCTGATCGAGAACGGCAAGCGCGAGCCCAAACTCTCGGTGCTGCAGTCGATCGCGAGCGCCCTGGGCGTACCCATGCAGGATCTGTTGCGGCCGGAGGCCCCGAGCCGGCGTGCCGGGCTGGAGATCGAACTCGCCCGTTTCCAGCAAAGCCCCGGTTACGCCGCGCTCGGCCTGCCCGCCGTCAAAGCCGGCCGGCGGCTGCCCGCCGACGCTCTGGAGTCACTGATCGGCCTGCACCGCGAACTGAGCCGGGTGCTGACCGAACAGAGCGCCACGCCCGAGGTGGCCCGGCGTGCCAACGCACAACTGCGCGCCGACATGCGGCAGCGCGACAACTACTTCGCCGAGATCGAGGCGGCGGCGCATCGAGTTCTCCAGTCGGTACGGCACACCACCGGCCCGTTGTCCCAGCGCGGGATCCTCGACATCGCCGCCCAGATCGGGTTCAGCCTGCACTACGTCAACGACCTGCCGGCCTCCACCCGCTCGGTCACCGACCTGAAGAACCGGCGGATCTACCTGCCCCAGGTCGCCAGCGGCAAGGGCCACGACCCGCGCGCCGTGGTGCTGCAGACCCTCGGCCACTTCGTGCTCGGGCACGCCGACCCGGCCGGATACGGCGACTTCCTGCGCCAGCGGGTCGAGGTCAACTACTTCGCGGCGGCCCTGCTCATGCCGGAGAAGTTCGCCGTCGACTTCCTGGCCGCGGCGAAAGCCGACCGGGCCCTGGCCATCGACGACTTCCGGGACGCGTTCGGGGTGTCCTACGAGACGGCCGCCCACCGGTTCACCAACCTGGCCACCCACCACTTCGGCATCCCGGTGCACTTCGCCCGGGTGCACGAGACCGGCATCGTCTACAAGGCGTACGAGAACGACAACGTGCGCTTCCCGTCCGACGTGACCGGGGCGATCGAGGGGCAGCCGGTGTGCCGCAAATGGGCGTCCCGGACGGTGTTCGAGGCCGAGGACCCGTACTCGTCGTTCTACCAGTTCACCGACACCACCGCCGGCACCTACTGGTGCACCGTGCACGTCGAGTCCACCCGGGCCGGGGAGTTCTCGGTCACCGTCGGCACACCGTACGAGCACGCCCGCTGGTTCCGCGGCGGTGACGTCTCCGGGCGTACCGTCTCGCACTGCCCCGACCCGGACTGCTGCCGCCGCCCGCCCACCCACCTGGTGGACCGCTGGTCCGGTAACGCCTGGCCCAGCGCCCGGGTCCACTCGCACCTGCTGGCCGCCCTGCCACCCGGCACGTTCCCGGGCGTCGACAACCGCGACGTCTACGACTTCCTGGACCGTCGCGCTTAGCCGTTCTTCAGAGGCCGGCGAGCCACGCCCGGGCCGCCTCCTCGAACGGCTGCGTCCCGGCCGTCAGCAACGTCACCAGCTCGGCGGTGGTGGCGCGGGCCTGCTCGACCACCTCCGGCGGATAGCCGTAGAGCACCTGATGGTCGGCGAACTCGTCCTCGTCGAGCACCTGCACCTCGCCGTCCCGGGATCGGATCACGTCCAGGTCCAGGTCGACGGCGTGGATCGCCTCACCGTCGATCCACGGGCG
>DATMVU010000230.1:0-7978 GCA_035562875.1 Actinoplanes sp.
GTCCTTGTAGGCCTCGATCCGTTCCCGGTGGGTCAGGACCAGTTCGTAGCTCTTGATCCAGCCGTCGCGTGCCGGTTGGTACGGCGAGCTGTCGTGGCTGCTGACCATCTCCCACATGTAGGGGAGGTCCACGGACGTCCAGCTGATGTCGCCGGCGAGTCCACCGCCGTCATACAGGGCCATCAGACCTCCCCGGCGTGGTGGCCGGCGTCGCTGGTGACGCCCTGGCCTTTGAAGGCGGCTTCGACGTCGGAGAGTCTGGCCTTGGAGAAGGCGTCCGCGCCGCGGTACTGCGCACTGATCGCCTCGGCCGAGGTGGCGAACTGGTAGGTGCCGCCGACGTAGCCGTCCACGTTCTGCTGGGTGGCGTCCTGGGCCTGCTGATGTGCGTACAGGAAGAGCTGCAGGTCGTAGAAGGCGCCGCCGGTGGGGATGGTGGTGAACATCGACTCGACCGCCGCGTCGGCGTGTGGCATGTAGTTGTCGACGAGGTCGGCTTTCAGGCCGGCGGCGAACTGCTCCATGGCAGCGATGTCCGCTTCGATCCCATCGATGCTGCTGAGATCGTAGTTGGCGGTCGAGCTCTTGTACGGCTCGTTGTCCAACGCCATCGGCGACACCTCCATCGACAGTCAGCGAATGACCCTCGAAGGTTAGCGAATCGCCACTGGCCTCTCAGCCCCCTGTGGATGAGCCTGTGGATAACCGGTCAGTGGGGAAGTGCCGAGGTCCGCCAGTTGCGTGGGGGGCTTGCGGGACGGGCGGAACGCATCCAGTCTGAGACGGGTTGCGACGGTGTGGGGTGATTGACCGATGTGGATCGAGATGCCAGGATGGCGACCAGTGCGGCCAACTCATGATCGTCTAGGCTTCCGCGTACGACGCTGACCAGCGGTTCCGCATTCATCAACCGAGCGTACGACGCGTTGCCGGAGATCCGGTGACACGTGTCCCACACTCGGCTGATCAATTCGCGGCCGCTCGACAGAACCAGGTATTTTCTGCGTGATGTCTTCTTCTCCCCCTCCCGTGGTCGCTGATCGGTACCGGCTCGTTGCGCCGCTCGGTCAGGGCGGGATGGGTCGTGTCTGGCGGGCGACCGATGTCGTCCTGCACCGAGAAGTGGCGATCAAGGAGCTCGTGCCGCCGCCGGGGCTGACCCCCAGCGAGCGGCAGGAGATGCGCGAGCGTTCCCTTCGTGAGGCGCGAGCCATCGCCCGGCTCAACAACGTCAATGTGGTGCGCGTCTTCGACGTGCTCAGCACGGATGCCGACCCGTGGATCGTGATGGAGTACGTGCCGTCGCGTTCCCTCCAGGACGTTCTGGCGCAGGACGGCCCGTTCACTGCGCTGAAGGTCGCCGACATCGGCCTCGGGGTGCTGAACGCGCTGCGTGCGGCCCATCGCAACGGCGTCGTCCACCGGGACGTCAAGCCGGGCAACGTGCTGATGGGCGCCGACGGCCGTGTGGTTCTGACCGATTTTGGTCTCGCCACGGTGCCGGGTGACCCCAACGTGACCCGGACCGGGCTGGTGCTGGGTTCACCTGCCTACATCGCTCCGGAGCGGGCCCGGGACGGCACTGCCGGTCCGGCCGCCGACCTGTGGTCGCTGGGCGCCACGCTGTACGCCGCGGTCGAGGGCCAGTCCCCGTTCGCGCGGCCCTCGGCGATCGCGACGCTTGCTGCCCTGGCCACCGAGAACGTGCCGGTGGCCCGGAACGCCGGCCCGCTGAAACCGGTGCTCAACGGCCTGCTGCGCAAGGATCCGGCGCACCGGATAAACGCGGAGGAGGCCGATCGCCTGCTGTCGCGTGCGGCCGGCCGCCGCTCCAAGATCACGTTCCCGATGAGCCCGTCGATGCGCCGTCCGGGTGTCGGCCGGGAGCGCCCGTCGCTGCCCAGCGGCCCTGGTGGCCCGCCGGTTCTACCCGGTTCCGGGTGGGCGACGGCGACCGGTTCCGCCCCGGTCGTACCGAACCCGCGCCCGCCGGTCGCCCAGCCGCCCGCCGCCGACGGCAGGCCGTCGCACTTCGCCCAGGGCAAGGCGCAGGTGTCGCCGGAGCCTCCGCGGCGCCCGGCGAAGCCCCTGGACGCGACGCGGATCGACGGTCCGCCGGTCCGGGACGAGATCAACCCCATTTCCGGCGGTACGGGTCACGCTCCCGTTCACCACCCCGGTCAGCAGTCCCGCCCGGCTCCCGGCGCCGGTCCGCAGCAGCGCCCCACCCCGGGGCAGTATCCGCAGGCCCCGGGCCAGTTCCCGACGGTCCCGGATCGTCGTGCCACCGGCCGTTCGACGGTAAGCCGTCCGCCTGCCGACAGGCCGTCCGCCGGGCGTCCGCCGCTCACCGGCCCGTCCGTCGGCCAGGCGCCCGCTGCCAACCCCTTCGCTGGTCAGCAGCCGCTCACCGGCCCCTCTGCCGGGCAGCCGCCGACGGGTCCGTCCGCTGGCCGCCGCCCGGTTGCCGGACCGTCTGCCGGGCAGCCGTTTGCGGGTCCGTCCGCTGGTCAGCAGGCTGGTCCGTCCGCTGGTCGTTCGCCGGTCGGTGGACCGGCCACGGGTCGTCCTTCGCTGCCGATGCCGTCCGCGGGTGGCAAGCCGGTGGAGGTTCCGCAGAGCCTGGGTAACAGCGCGGCTCCGACAAACGCGTTGCGGACTGGTTTCACGGCTGCCGATGTTGCCGCGAACCGGCGTAAACAGGCCGCGCCCGAGCACGAGCAGTCGCTTGCGCACGCTACCTCTGGTTTCCCGATCGTCACGCCGCGTAGTACTGAGGCCTCGGAACAGTCCGTTGAGGACGCCTCGACGGCGACGGAGACGAAGAACACACCAGAGATTTCCGGAGCGGGTACGACGGCCGGATCGCGGGTCGAGCCGACGGCGAATCCGGAGCCCGTCGAGTCCCCGGCGGCCGTGGTTTCCGGGTCGGCCGAGGTCGACTCCGGGGCGCTGACCGGAAGTGCACAGTCGGACGAGGCGACCGCCGCGCAGTCGGCGAGCGAACCCGAGACCGGAACACCAGTCGCGGCGGTTCCTCCGAATTCGACGGAGGAGCCGAAACCGACGGAGCCGTCCAAAGCCACGGAAAACTCCATGGCTGCGGCGAGCTCCAAGGCCGCGGCGAGTTCCAAGGGCACGGAAGACTCCGAAGTCACGGAAGGCTCCAAAGCCACGGAGGTCTCCGGAGCCGTGGAGAGCCCCGAAACTGCGGAAGCCGCCAAAGCCGTGGAGAGCGCCACAGGCGCAGCGAACTCCAAAACTGGGGAAGCCTTCGCGGCGGGGGAGTCGTCCCACACGGCGGATTCGTCCGGAGTGGCGGAGTCGCCCAAAGCCGCAGAAACACCGGTAGACGCGGAAACGCCCGAAATTGCGGAAACGTCGGTAAGCGCAGCGGTAGCCGAAACCGCTGAATCGACGGAATCGCCCGAGCTCTCGACCCAGGCCGAGCTCTCGACCCAGGCCGGACCGTCGGATCGGGTCGACTCGGCGAATGCCGCCGGGCCGGCCATTGACGCGCCCGAGGCGGCGGAGCCGTCGAAGGCCGGCAGTGCGAATCCGGTCGAGGCACCGAAGGCCGAGGACGAGGCCACACTGTCGGCTGCCCCGGAGCGTTCGGCCGAGAAGAAGACATCCCTCCTGGGCAAGCCGGAGTATTCGGCGGCCGAGGAGAGAGCGGCGGAGGAGAGAGCGGCCGAGGAGAGGACGTCCCTTCTCGCCCGGCCGGAACCCGAGGAGAAGACGTCTCTGCTGGCTCCGGCGGCGAGGAACGAGGAGCGGACCACGCTGCTCGCACCGATGTCGCCGGCCGCGGAGCAGACGACGATGCTGTCCCCGGCGGAAGACCGGACCTCGCTGTTGTCCCCACCGCCGATGGACAACGACCGGACGTCGGTGGTCAGCATGCCGCCGCGCCGCCGGATCGTGACGAACCACCCGGCTCCGCAGCCCGCCGACGTGCCGGGGTTCAACCGGCCGAACCGTCCGGCATGGACGCCGATGGAGTTGCGCCCGACCGGCCGTCGCGGGGTGACCATCTTCGGCACCACGCTGACCCGGCGTCAGGCGGCGATCGGCCTCGCCATCGTGCTGACGTTCGTGCTGCTCATCGGCATCATCGTGGCGCAGGCTTTCGGCAAGGACGAGTCCGGTGACGGCACTCCGGTCGCGCAGGGTGGTCTCAGTTCGGCGGCTCCGTCGGTGGCAGGGGACGGCAAGGCGTCCACCGGCGCTTCGGTCAAGCCGACGGCACCCAGCTCACCGGCCGCTGCCGCGGTTCCGGACGGCTGGCGTACCGCGAGTTTCTCCGGTTTGAGCATCCCGGTCCCGGACGGAGCGAAGAGTTCCGGCGGCGGTTCCGCGATGACCTATAGCTGGGGCAAGTACAACGGCCGCCAGTTCCGGATCGACGTGGTGTCCGGGACGCCCGATCCGGTCAAGTACCTGAAGGACGACAGCAGCACCGGTGACATCATCTCCGGTCCGGCCGCTTTCGACTGGAACGGCAAGAGCGCCGCTGACCTGGAGTACTACCGGGGCGGCTCCAGCTACAAGCAGCACGTGATCCGGCGGGTCGTCAACAGTGGTGGCGGCACCTACGCGCTGACCTGGTACGCCACGACCGACGACTGGAAGAAGAGCCAGTCCGATCTCAAGGTGATCTGGGACAACCTGAAGTTCTAGTGATCACCTCCATGCGTGAGTTCTGAATGACTGGGTAGTTATCCAGCATCACGGATGGAGGTGCAGATCATGAACTGCCGACGGTATGGCAGGAAGCCCACGATCGCCTTGTGGATGCTGGTCGCTGTCGCCGATGTCGCGATCATCGTGGCGTCCGCCGGTCTCCTCACTCTCTTCTTGATCCTGGTGGCTCTCGCGGTGATCGTCGGCGGTGGTGTGATCGCGGCTCGAAACCTGGGCGCCCACGAGCCCGAGCGGGCGAAGGTCGTAGCACGCCGACGCACCTAGGCACTGCCGCAAAGCACCTAGCCGGGCGAAAAGCATAGGCGGAGCGGCTACAGTTCCCGGCGTGTCGATCGAAGGCGTGACTGATCTCTGGGACCAGCTGTTCGGGGCGCAGCCCGACCCTCCGGGGATGCTGGTTCTCCTCACGGCGGTGGCCGGGTTCCTGGCGGTGGCGATCCGCCCGGTGTGGCGGGTGACCCGTAACGCGGTCACGATCGCCCACGAGGGTGGCCACGCTCTGCTGGCCCTGTTGACCGGGCGCAAGCTGAAGGGCATCCGCCTCGAGTTCGACACGTCCGGTCTGACACTCTCGTCCGGCCGCCCGTCCGGGATCGGGATGATCCTGGTGCTGCTCTTCGGCTACATCGCGCCGTCGCTGGTGGGTGTGCTGGGTGCGTGGCTCCTCGGCAGTAACCGGATCACACTGCTGTTGTGGCTGGCGGTGGTTCTGCTGCTGCTCATGCTGATCAACATCCGGAACCTGTTCGGTGTGGTGTCGCTGCTGATCACCGGCGCGATCGTGTTCGCCGTGTCCTGGTTCGCCGAGCCGGAGACGCAGGCTGCTTTCGCGTACGCAGGCGTGTGGTTCCTGCTCTTCGGTGGTGTCCGCCCGGTCTTCGAATTGCAGAGTCTGCGCAGTCGGGGCCGGATGCGTGATTCGGACGCCGACCAGTTGGCGCGGCAGACGCATCTGCCTGCGCTGTTCTGGGTCGGCGTCTTCCTCGTGGTCAACCTGATCGCGGTGGCGACCGGCGCGTTCCTGCTGGCGGGCCAGTGGCTGCCGGCCGAGATCAGCGCCGGGCTCTAAAACGAAGCCTCAGAGCGGGATGTTGCCGTGCTTCTTCGGCGGCAGGGTCTCCCGCTTGGTGCGGAGCATGCGCAGTGCGCGGGTGACCTGGGCCCGGGTCTGGGACGGCTGGATGACCGCGTCGACGTAGCCACGTTCGGCAGCGATGTACGGGTTGGCCAGGGTGTCCTCGTACTCGCGGATCAGTTCGGCCCGGCGTCCGGCGGGATCGTCGGCGGAGGCGAGTTCGGACCGGTGGAGGATGTTGACGGCGCCCTGGGCGCCCATGACCGCGATCTGCGCGGTGGGCCAGGCGAAGTTGACGTCGGCGCCGAGGTGTTTGGAGCCCATCACGTCGTAGGCCCCGCCGTAGGCCTTGCGCGTGATGACCGTCACCTTCGGAACCGTTGCCTCGGCGTACGCATAAATCAGTTTGGCTCCTCGCCTGATGATCCCGTCCCACTCCTGTCCGGTGCCGGGCAGGAAGCCGGGAACGTCCACGAAGGTCAGTACCGGAATGTTGAAGGCGTCGCAGGTGCGCACGAACCGGGCCGCTTTCTCCGAGGCCGCGATGTCGAGGGTGCCGGCGAGGTTCATCGGCTGGTTGGCGACGACGCCGACCGGGCGGCCCTCGACGCGACCGAATCCGACCACGATGTTCTGCGCGTACAGCTCCTGCACTTCGAGGAAGTCGTCGACGACCGTCTCGATGACCTTCTTGATGTCGTAAGGCTGGTTGGGGGAGTCCGGAATCAGGGTATCGAGGTGGAGATCCGGTTCGAAAATCGCAGATTCCTCGATGAATGGCGATTCGTCCAGGTTGTTGCTCGGTAGATAGGAGAGCAGCGCACGGACGTACTCGATCGCGTCCTCCTCGTCGCTGGCCAGGTAATGGGCGTTGCCGCTGCGCGAGTTGTGGGTGCGCGCCCCGCCCAGCTCCTCCATGCCGACCTCTTCACCGGTGACCGTCTTGATCACGTCCGGTCCGGTGATGAACATGTGCGAGGTCTGGTCGACCATGACGGTGAAGTCGGTGATCGCCGGGGAGTAGACGGCGCCACCCGCGCACGGGCCCATGATCAGCGAGATCTGCGGGATGACACCGCTGGCCCGCACGTTGCGGAAGAAGATGTCGGCGTAGAGGCCGAGCGCGACCACGCCCTCCTGGATGCGGGCGCCGCCGGAGTCGTTGATGCCGATGATCGGGCAGCCGATCTTCATGGCCAGGTCGAGCACTTTGACGATCTTCTCGCCGAAGACCTCGCCGAGGGAGCCGCCGAAGACCGTGAAGTCCTGGGAGAAGACGCAGACCTGCCGGCCGTCGATCGTGCCGTACCCGGTGACCACGCCGTCCCCGTACGGCCGGGTCCGCTCCAGGCCGAAGGCGGTGGACCGGTGCCGGGCCAGCTCGTCCAGCTCGACGAACGAGTCCTTGTCGAGAAGTAGCTCGATGCGCTCTCGGGCGGTCTTCTTGCCGCGGGCATGCTGTTTCTCGATGGCTCGTGCGGAGCCGGCGTGCACCGCCTCCTCGGTGCGGCGGGCGTGATCGGCGAGCTTGCCAGCGGTGGTGTGGATGTCGGGCGGCGTTGTCACGATGTCTCCCACGCTCTCCATCGGCCAAATGTTCGTTAAGGCTAGCGAATGTGATATCGCACAGGGAGGGCGTCGCTACGTCCGCGTTTCATACCTAATGCCCCATTCGTTACTCCGGTCGTGACGAACTGGATGACCGCGGCCGGGCTCGCCTTCATCGCAGGCGGCCTCGCCACGCTGATCAGCTTCCGCGCCGTACTGTTCGGTCGCGGAGCTCGCCGGCCATCCGCCCGCCGCCGCTCGGAGACCACCCGGCCCGCCCCGGCCCCACGGGTGATGGCAGAGGTCAAGGTCCCGGTCGCGCCGCGGCCGAAACCGGAACCGCGGGCGAAGCTGGAACCGCGGCCGAAACCGGAACCGCGGGCCAAGCTGGAACCGCGGGCGAAGCCGGAGGCCCGGGCCAGCGGCCTGGCCACCATCGGATTGGCCGATGAAGACGAGGACGAGGACCATGAAGAGGTCCGCGAGGTCCGCGAGGTCCGCGAGGCCCTCGAGCCTCGCGACGCCCGCGTGGAAGCGGACGAGGAAGCGCCGGAGAACCCCTGGCCACCGCGCCGACGGCGGCGTGAACCGGAACCGGGCGGCCGCGCCTGGGCGCGCCGGGACACCGAGAGCCCTCTGGGGTACGCC
>DATMVU010000231.1:0-11328 GCA_035562875.1 Actinoplanes sp.
CGGTGAACCGGACCGCCCCGGTCCGGGTCGGCACTGCCGCCTGGTCCACGGTCAGCGCCGCAGACGGCCACACCTGCGCGGTCCGCACCGACGGCACCCTGTGGTGCTGGGGTCTCAACCGGTTCGGTCAACTCGGCACCACGCCCGACGTCGTCTACCAGACCGCGGTCCCGGTCCAGGTCGGCACGGCGAACACCTGGAAGAGCGTCACCACCGGGTACGCACACACCTGCGGCACCCGCACCGACAACACCCTGTGGTGCTGGGGTGACAGCACCTCCGGTCAGCTCGGCCTCGGCATCCTCAGCTACCGCACCACGCCCGAGCAGGTCGGTACCGCCGCCTGGTCGAGTGTGACGGCCGGCTACACGTTCACCTGCGGTACCCGGACCGACGGCACCCTGTGGTGCTGGGGGGAGAACGGTTACGGGCAGCTCGGTCAGACCGGCACCTACCAGACCGTTCCGGTGCAGACGGGCACCGTGGCCACCTGGGCGCGGGTGGCCGCCGGGGACAACACCGCCTGTGGGTCCCGTACCGACGGAAGTCTCTGGTGCTGGGGCAACAACATCGCCGGGCAGCTCGGTGACGGCTCGACCACCAACCGGTACGCCCCGGTGCGGGTCGGTACCGCCTCCACGTGGACAGCCGATTTCGCCCTCAGTTACCACAGCTGCGGTACGCGTACCGACGGCTCGGTCTGGTGCTGGGGTAACAACGCCTCCGGTCAGCTCGGTGACGGCACCGCCGACCAGCGTCTCACCCCGTCTGCGGTGACCATTCCGGCCTGATCTGCTTGCGGGGCGCATACGCGGTATGCATACTCCGTATCCATGTCCATTCGAAACAGTCTGCTCGCGCTCCTCGAACGCGGCCCGATGCACGGCTATCAGCTGCGGGCCGCGTTCGAGGCGAGTGTCGGCGGCACCTGGCCGCTGAACATCGGGCAGGTCTACACCACCCTCGCCCGGCTGGAACGCGACGACCTGGTGACGGCGCTGCCGGAGAACGACGAGGGACAGCGGCCGTACGAGATCACCGCCACCGGCCGGGCCGAGCTGACCGTCTGGTTCGCCACCCCGATCGAGCGCGCCGACCGGCCCCGCGACGAGCTGGCGATCAAACTCGCCCTCGCGATGACCACCCCCGGGGTGGACCTGACCGCTGTCGTGCAGACCCAGCGGATGGCGGGGATCCGGGCGCTGCAGGAGTACACCCGGCTCAAGGCCCGGGGCGGCACGAACCCCGACGACCTGCCCTGGCTGCTCGTCCTCGAATCGATGATCTTCCAGTGCGAGGCGGAGATCCGCTGGCTGGACCACTGCGAGACGGCGGTCCTGCGCAAACGTGCCGTGCCCGTCCCGCGGTCGGACGTCCCCCAGGAGGCCGGCGCATGAGCGTCCTGGAGTTCTGTGACGTGCATCGGACCCACGGCACCGGGGAGGCGGCGGTGCACGCCCTGCGCGGTGTCAGCCTCACCGTCCGGCCCGGTGAACTGGTCGCCGTGATGGGACCGTCCGGTTCCGGCAAGTCGACACTGCTCAACCTGGCCGGCGGTCTGGACCTGCCGACCAGTGGCGAGGTGCTGGTCGAGGGCGTCGGCCTGGACTCGCTGTCGCACCGCAGGCTGTCCGAGGTGCGGCGCCGGACCGTCGGTTACGTCTTCCAGGACTTCAACCTGCTGCCCAGCCTGACCGCCGCGGAGAACGTGGCACTGCCGCTGGAACTGGACGGGGTGAGCATCCGCGCGTCCCGGCGGGCCGCGCTCGCCGCCCTCGGTGACGTCGGCCTCGCCGGGCTGGCCGCCCGGTTCCCGGACGAGATGTCCGGCGGCCAGCAGCAGCGGGTGGCGATCGCCCGGGCTCTGGTCGGTGACCGCCGGCTGGTCCTGGCCGACGAGCCGACCGGTGCCCTCGACTCGCAGACCGGCGAGATGGTGCTGCGGGTGCTGCGTGACCGGGTGGACGCCGGCGCGGCCGGGCTGATGGTCACGCACGAGGCCCGGCACGCCGGCTGGGCGGACCGGGTGATCTTCCTGCGGGACGGTTCGATCGTCGACACGTCCGGGCCACTCGCCTCGGTGACCGACCTGCTGGAGCCGACGTGGTGAGGTTCGGGTTCGCCGGGTCGTGGCGGACCGCGCTGCGTGTCGCCCGGCGCGAGACGGCCCGGGCCAAGGGTAGATCCGCGCTGGTGATCGCGATGATCGCGCTACCGGTGTGCGGGCTCGGGTTCGCCGCCGCCTCGTACGACATGTTCACCCTGACCCCGGCCGAGCGGGCCACCCGGACACTCGGCGGCGCCGACGCGATCGTCCGGCCGATCGGTGCCGAGGCGATCGTGCAGGACCGGGCGGGCGAGATCTGGAGCCGGGTCGTCGAGACCGAGAACCCCGCGGACTTCGACGTCCCGGACCTGCAGCGGATGCTGGAGCTGCTGCCGGACGGCTCCCGGATCGTGCCGGTGCACAGCGAACGCCTTGACCTGCTGACCGGCGCCGGCGGGCTGGTCACAGCCGAGATGACGGCGATGGACCCGGCCGACCCGATCCATCGGGGTGTCGTCGAACTCGTCGACGGCCGGGCACCCGCCGGACCGGGCGAGGTGGCGATGTCGGCGGCCGCCCGGGAACGCTTCGGCGACACCGTCCGCACCCCGGACGGCAGCCGGACCTGGACCGCTGTCGGCACCGTCGAATTCCCCGGTGACCTGGGCCTGCGGCTGGTGGTCGCGCCCGGCGGGCTGCCGGGGGAGGAGGACGTCGACCGGGCCACGGCGTGGCTGGCCGACACTCCGGCACCGATCGGCTGGGACGGGGTGCGGGAACTCAACCGGGAGGGGATCATGGTGACCTCCCGGGCGGTGCTGACCGGTACCCCCGAGCAGGCACCGGGCGCCCTGGAGACCGAGGACGAACCCGAGACGACGCTGTCCCTCGTACCGCTGGTGATCGGTCTTGCCGTCGTCGAGATCGTCCTGCTGGCCGGCCCGGCCTTCGCCGTGGGGGCCCGGCATCGCCGCCGGTCGCTCGCCCTGGTCGCCGCGAACGGCGGCACCCGGGCCCACTTGCGCCGCATCGTGTTCGCCGACGGCATCCTGCTCGGCCTCGCCGGGGCTGCGGCCGGTCTGCTGCTCGCCGTGCTGCTCGCCGTCGTGGCCCGCCCGCTGGCCGAGAACCTGGTGGTCGGGGCACGGGCCGGCGGTTACCGCTTCAACCCGCCGATGCTCGCCGCGATCGTGGCCCTCGCGGTCGTCACCGGTCTGCTGGCGGCGACCGTCCCGGCGTTCACCGCGGCCCGCGCCGACGTGATCACCGCCCTGGCCGGGCGGCGCGGTGCGGTCCGGTCGAAACGCCGCTGGGTGATCACCGGCCTGGCGCTGGTGCTGTGCGGGGCCGGTACCGCAGTCGCCGGGGTCCGCGCGGTCGAGGTGCTGGTGATCGTGGCCGGCCTGGCGATCGTCCAGTTCGGGCTGGTGCTCTGCACTCCCGCCCTGGTCGGGCTGACCGCCCGGCTGGGTGGGCTGCTGCCGGCCGCACCCCGGATCGCGCTGCGGGACACCGCCCGCAACCGGGCCGCCGCCGCACCCGCCGTCGCCGCGGTGATGGCCGCCGTCGCCGGAACCGTCGCCATCGGCGTCTACCTGACCAGCACCGCCGACCGGGACCGGCAGAACTACCACCCGGCGCTGCCGGCCGGTCACGTCGGCGTCAACTTCGGGATCGGCGGGGAGGACTACACCGCACAGACCCCGGAACTGGCCCGCGCCGCGCTGACCGCGGCCCTGCCCGGTGTCGCGATCACCGAGATCTCCGAGACGGTCTGCCGGCCGGGCCGCACCACGCCCACCAGTTGCCAGCTCGTCCCGCTCCGCAGCGCCGCACGGACCTGTCCCGCCGACGAGAACTCCCCGGAGACCCCGGCGGAGGTCGCCCGGATGGCTGCGGATCCGCGGTGCGCCCGGTGGCATTCGAGCCAGCAGTACGGGTACGGGCAGTTCCTGTCCGTGGTCGGTGACCGGTCCACGCTGGCCGCCCTGACCGGTGCCTCGGGGCCGGAACTGGACCGGGCGGCTGCCGTCCTGGACCGCGGCGGGGTGGTGGTCAACGATCCGCTCCTGATCGAGAACGGCATGGTCACCGTCTTCCTCAGCGACCCGGAGTCGCCCACCGGAGAGCAGCCGACAATCACCGCGCCCGGGGCCTACCTGGACGGCGCCACCCACTCCGGCGGCGACGTGATGTCCCGGGGGCTGGCCGAACGGGCCGGGTTCGACGTGGCGGTGAACGGGCTGATCGCGGCGACCCCGGAGGCGCCCGACGCGGAGGTGATGGACCGGCTGAGGGCGGCGCTCGCCACGGCCGGCACCCGGCCACCGGTGGCGGAGAGCGGCCCGGATCCTGGGTACGAGCCGGTGCTGTGGCTGCTCGCCGGAGCGTCCGCGCTCATCACCCTGGGCGCGGCGGCGGTGGCGACCGGGCTGGCCGCGGCTGACGGTCGGGCCGACCTGGCGACGCTCGCCGCGATCGGGGCGTCGCCCGGCATCCGGCGGGCACTGTCGGTCAGCCAGTCGGGGGTGATCGCCGGACTGGGGTCGGTGCTGGGGGTGCTGGCCGGGGTGGGCTCGGGCTTCGCGGTACTCGCGGCGACCAACGCGAGCCGTACCGTCGAGTGGCCGATCCCGACGCCGTACCCGATGTCCGTACCGTGGCTGAATCTGCTGTTGATCTTGATAGTTCCGCTGGTGGCGATGTTCGGCACCGGGCTGCTGACCCGGGCCCGCCTGCCGATCGAGCGGCGCCGGCCCACCTGATCCTCAACGGTCCAGGGCGTCGTCCAGAGCGGTCAGCTGGGCGGCGACCGGGCCGAGGGTGAGCAGGCCGCTCGCCGCACCGGCCCACTCGTGGGCGGCCGGGTGCAGCGCCTCCCGCGCCCGGACCATGGCGGCCCGGTCCCCGGCGGCGATCGCGGACCGGGCGGCCAGGCACCACAGCGCCTCGGCGAGCAGCCCGGCGGGCGGTTCGGGGACGTCCGGACCGGGCCGGACCCACGGTTCGTACGGACCCCAGCCGTCCTCATCCGGGAACTCCGCGGCCGGCCCGCCCAGTCGGAGGTGCCTGCTGAACAGCGCCAACGGCAACAGCCCGGCGCGCATCCCGGGCATCTCGGCACGGTCCAGCCGAGCCGCCGCCAGCCGGTAACCCCGCTCCACCTCGGCGTCCGGCGCCTGCCCGGAAACGTCGGCACGTAACGCCCGGTACCACTGGGTGAAGACCCCGGCCAGCGGCAGTTCGTGCCGCCGGGCCAGGTCGTCGGCGGCAGCCGCGTGCCGGTCGGCCCGGCCGAGATCCACTGTGGCGCAGGCGGCCTGCATCCGGATCAGGTGACCGAGCACCTCCATGGTGACCAGGCCGTGCCGCTGGGACACGGTGACCAGTTCGGCACCGATCCGGTCCCGGTGGGCGGAACCGCCGGTGTGCCGGCAGCTCTGCATGAAGACACCGTTCAGGGCGAACGCGAGCAGGGCCGGATCGTCGAGTTCCCGGGCCAAGGCCTCGGCCTGCCGGGCACAGTCACGGGGCCGGGCGTCGTGGGTGCCCCGCGACTCGACCGCGATGGTGGCGAGCAGCCGGGCCCGTACCGGCAGATGGTCGTCGTCAGGTAGTGCCGCGAGGGCACGTTCGGCGGCGGCCACCACGGCGGCGGCCCGGTCCGGGTCGTCGGAGCGGGGCCAGATCGCCGGCACGTCGTAGGCACCGATCACCCGGGCGGTCAACTCCGGATCCCCGAACTCCTCGGCCGCCTGCACCGCTGCGGTCCGCTGCTCCTGCGCCACCGCCAGCCCGCCCGGCCCGGTGACCGCCAGGTTCCGCAGCAGCCCGACCGCCGACTCCAGCCGGGCCCGGGAACCGACCTGCTCGTAGGCGACGGTGGCCCGGCTCCAGATCCGTTCGGAGGGTCCGGTGGCAGCACGCAGATGCGCCTCCTGGCGCAGGATGCCGGTCTCCAACTCGCGCAGCGCCGGCCCCGGATCGACGCCGAGCTGCCGGCTCAGCAGGTCACGGGCCCGGTGCAGGACGGCCAGGGCGTCACCCTGCCGGTCCGTGCGGTAGAGGGCCAGGGCCAGCAATCGCCAGCCCTCCTCCCGCCACGGATGCGCGGTGACGTGCCCGTCCAGGTCGGGGATCGCCTCGGCGGCCCGGCCCAGGTCCAGGCGGGCCCGCGCGCGGCGTTCGACGGCGTGCAGCCGCAGTTCGGCGAGCCGGGACCGATCCGCCCGGGCCCAGCCGGCGTCCGGGAAGTCGGCATAGGCCGGGCCGCGCCACCAGCTCAGCGCCTCCCCGAGCCGGGACAGCACCGCCGCCGGGTCCGCGTCCGGGATCCCGGTCACGGCCTGCTCGAACCGCCACGCGTCCACCCGGTCGGGTGCGGCCCGCAGCGCGTACCCCGCACCCTGGGTGACCAGCAGTGTCGCCGGGGCCCGCGCCGGCCGGTCCGGTTCGAGAGCCCGCCGCAGGGCCGCGACGAAGGTCCGCACCGCGGCGACCGCACCGTCCGGCGGAGAGATCCACAGATCATCCACGAGATCATTGGTGGGTACGGTCCGGCCGCGCGCGACGAGCAACCGGCCCAGCACCGCCCGGTGCATCGGCCCCTTGAGCGGCACCGTCCGCCCCCGCCCGTCCACGGCGGTCATCGGGCCCAGCACACCGAAACGCACCCGATCACGCTACTGCGCTGATCATCGGCTATGCGTTCGCGCCCCGGACCCGGATGGCGCTCACCCGGTGATCGCCGCAGTGGTGCAGGCGGTGGTGACGGCTGCGGCGGCGGTCAGTACCTCGTCGGTGGCGGTGGCCGCCTCGTCGCCGATCGGGGCCGCGAGCCAGGCCTCGTACCGGGAACGCAGTCGGTCTCCGGCCTGTTTGATCGGGCCGGCGGTGGTGGCGGTGGCGCTGTCGATCAGGGACTTGATCGCCTGTTCGTCGAGTTCGATGGTCTCGCCGGGGCGGGGTGTCGCGGCTGCCAGTTCACAGGCCCGCACCGCCTCGGCATCGGCGGTGGTGACCGGCGTGGCCGACACCGTCGGCGCCGGGGTGGGCTGAGGGGGTTCGGTGCAGGCGGCGGAGGTCAGGGCGATCGCGACGGCGACCAACAGTGCGGGGCGCATGAGGCACGATAGAACGACGGCATCGACAACGGTGCGCGTGAGTGGGTGGTGCCGACCCCGCGGTGCGGGATCGGCGGCCGTCACCAGCGGACCGGGACCTCCTCCAGGCCGCCGACCAGCAGGCCCTCGCGGCGGCGCAGTTCGCTGACCGGGACGGCCAGGTCCAGCGCCGGCAGCCGGTCCAGCAGGGCGGTCAGGACGGTCCGCAGCTCGACCCGGGCCAGGGACTGGCCGATGCAGGCGTGCACTCCGGCGCCGAACGTCAGGTGCGGGTTGGGGGAGCGGGACAGGATCATCTCGTCCGGGTCGGTGAAGATTCGTTCGTCGCGGTTGGCGGACGGCATCGAGGACAGCACCGTGGTGCCCGCCGGGACCGTCGTGCCGGCGATCTCCACCTCCTCGGTGACCAGGCGGTGGGTGCCGAAACCCAGGTTGGCGTCGAAGCGCAGCACCTCCTCGACGGCGGTCGGCACCAGCGAGCGGTCGGCGACCAGCGACTCCCAGCGGTCCCGGCGGGCCAGCAGCAGCGCGACCATCTTGCCGATCATGTTGGCGGTGGTCTCGTGCCCGGCGACGAGCAGCGCCTGACCGGTGAAGATCAGTTCCTCCTCGGTCAGCCGGCCGTCCTCGGTGTCCACCACGGTGACCAGTTCGGAGAGCAGGTCGTCGCCGGGGTCGTCCCGTTTGGCGTGCACGTGGGTGCGCATGTAGTCCCACAACTCCCGGCCGGACTGCTCGACCTCGGCGGGGGTGAAGCGGGTCAGGTTCAGGAAACGGTCGGACCAGAGTGCGAACCGTTCCCGGTCGGCGGCCGGCACACCGAGGAGATCACAGATGACATAAACCGGGAGCGGGAAGCCCATTGCCGTACGAAGATCCGCGGGTGGTCCGGTTTTGATCATCGCATCGATCAGGTCGTGCGCGATCCGGGTGATGCCGGGTTCCAGCGCGGTCATCCGGCGGGCGGTGAACGAGCGGGTCAGCAGCCGACGCCACCGCAGATGGGCCGCGTCGTCGTTGACGAATCCGGCCATGTTCCCGCCGGCCGGGGTGTTCCGGACGAACCGGCGGTCGGTGATCATGGTGCGGACGTCGTCATACCTGGTCAGCAGCACCGCATCACCACCGGAGGCGGTGCGGACGTGGGCGACCGGGCAGGTGGCGCGCAGTTCCTGCCACTCCGCGGGCGGATCCACCGCGGTCGGGGGCGTGAACGGGTACTCGAGAACCATGTCGTCTCCCTGAGGTAAACGCCTGATTACTTGGTACCGTACGAGTGGGGCGTTCCTGTCGCAAGCGGGCAAAATGATCACCGGGAGGTGCCGTGAAGATCTCCGTCGACGAAGACAAGTGCATTGGTGCTGGTCAATGCGCTTTCAGTGCGCCGCACGTCTTCGACCAGCGCGACGAGGACGGCGTGGTGATCCTGCTGACCGACGACCCGCCCGTCCCGGAGCAGCCCGCCGCCCGCAGCGCCGCCGCCGGGTGCCCGGCCGCCGCCATCGCGATCGGTTGACACGTGCGGGTAGTGACATTGATCTACGGCTGGAATAGGGGCCGGCGCAGTACGGTGAGGTCGTGCCCACCACAACCAACCTGACCAGTGCGGACCTCGCCGCGATCCGCCAGTCCGCGCTCGGTGCCGCCGACCCGCTGGGTGTCGCCGCCGAGCTGGCCGCGGCTGCCGGAGCGGGCCGGCTCGCCGACCCGCAGGACGCCGGATACGCGCTCGCCCTCGCCGCCGAGATCGCCGAGAGCCGGTCCAAACTCGACGCCGCGCTGCGCTACGCCGACGACGCGGTCACCGCCTACGGCGACCGCGACGACACCGGCGCCACAGCGGCCCGCGCGCTGCGCGCCCGGATCCTGTTCCGCACCGGCCGCCCCGACGACGCCCTCGCCGAGCTGGAGCCGCTGCGCCCGGCCCTCACCCGGCACTCCGACGCGGCCGCCTACCTCGGCGCCGCCCTGGCCGCCGGCGGGAAGAACCGCCTGGCCGAGGAGTGGCTCACCGAAGCGGTCAAGACCGTCCTCGACGAGCGCACCGCCGCCGGGCAGACCGCCGACCCGGTCAGCGCCGACGACGCCGGCCTGCTGTTCTTCCTGCTCCAGCAGCGGCACCGCACCCGGCACACCCTCGGCCTGTCGCACGACGTGCACGACAACCTGGCCGACCGGCTGGAGACCCGGCTCGCCCGCACCCCGGCCGCCACCACCGCCGACGACGACCTGCTCTTCTGGCCGGAGTCCGAGTTCACCACCGTGGTGAAGCGCTGGCCGGAGCTGGCCGAGGTCTACGGCGCCACCTGGGACGACCACCGCACCCGGCTGGAGCAGCGCCTCACCCGGCGCGGCGGCACCCCGTCGCTGCTCCCCGGGGTGGCCGACGACCTGGCCCGGTTCGCCGGCATCGGCGGGACCGCCGACGCGGCCGCCCGGCAGGGTTATGCCCGCAGCCTGGCCGCCGGCACCGGCCTGATCGGCTGGCCACCGGCCCGTAACGACGCCTGCTGGTGCGGGTCCGGCGCCAAGTACAAGAAGTGCTGCCTGCCGCGGGCCCGCAGCTGAGCCGATGACCGCGCATCCCGGCGAGGCACACACCGGCGACCTGTCCGGTCGCCTCAACTGGTTGCGCGCCGGGGTGCTCGGCGCCAACGACGGCATCGTGTCGACGGCCGGGATCGTCATCGGGGTGGCCGGTGCCACGGTGACGACGGCGCCGATCGCCACCGCCGGCACGGCCGGGCTGGTGGCCGGGGCGGTGTCGATGGCGCTGGGCGAGTTCGTCTCGGTGAGCAGCCAGCGCGACACCGAACGCGCGCTGCTGGCCAAGGAACGCACCGAACTCCTCGAGTTCCCGGAGATGGAGCTCGAGGAGCTGGCCGGTCTGTACGAGGCGAAAGGCCTGACCCCGGAGACCGCCCGCCGGGTCGCCGAGGAACTCACCGCCCGGGACGCGTTCGCCGCACACGCCGACGCCGAACTGCACATCGACCCGCAGGCGTTGACCAGCCCGTGGCAGGCGGCCGGGGCGTCGGCGCTGGCCTTCACCGCCGGGGCGCTGCTGCCGCTGCTGGCGATCCTGCTACCACCGGCGTCGGCCCGGGTGCCTGTCACGTTCGGGGTGGTCGTCGCGGCCCTGGCCCTGACCGGCTGGATCAGCGCCCGGCTGGGGTCCGCGCCGGCCCGGCGGGCAGTGACCCGCCTGGTGACCGGCGGCATCCTGGCGATGGCGGTGACGTTCGGCGTGGGCCAGGTGGTCGGCGCAGCGGTGACCTGACACCTGCCTGCCACCTGCTGTCCCGGGTCCGCCGTCCCCGCGCGGCGTTTGCCAGTCCCGGCCCGTGCCCGTCGGTTCCCGCCCGGCGTTCGTCGTTTCGTGCGCCCGTCTTTCCCGCCCGGCGTTCGTAGTCCCGCCCCGCGTCCGGCAGTCCCGTCCCGCGCCCGGTCTCTCGGCGGGCTAGGTGGGGGCGGGAGGTCTGCTCTGCCGACTGGTGCCTGATCTGTTTTTGACCGGGCCTGGCCGTTGAGCCGTCCAAAAAGCTGAGGACGGATGACCTCAGGTCATCCGTCCTCAGCTCATGCCGTCGTCAGAGGGACGTGCCGAACTCCGTGGTCGGGTTCGTCCGCGACTTCGGGGCAGTGGTAGCCGGGGTCAGCGGTTCGGTGACTCCCGTGCGGGGCGCCGGGGTCAGCGGCTCGGTGACCTCGGTGCGCGAAGTGGACGACGCCGTCGAGGTGCGGGACGCCGTCGACGTGGGAGTGGGCGACGCCGGGGTGGGAGTGGGTGGAATCGTCGGCGTGGACGAGGCCCCCGACGTGGGTGAGACCCCCGAGGTGGGGGTGGGGCGGGTGGATTCGGCAGCCGCGTGCAGCTTGGCGTTCATCTTGTCGGTGCCGGTTCCGATCAGGGCTTTCGCCTTTTCCTGCGCCTCCATGACACGTGGGTGCGCGCCGACCTTACGAGCCGAGGCGGCGATGCTCTCGTACTTCTCCCGGCCCGCCCGGCTGCCGAGTACGTAACCCACGGCGACACCGGCGGCAAGCTTGAGGATTCCCATGAACGGTCACTCCGATCCGTTGAACTTCTGATGGCTCACCGGCGATGAGTTGCCCAATCGGGCTCCGCCGAAACCGGTGTCAGCTCTCCGGGTGGCG
>DATMVU010000232.1:0-4342 GCA_035562875.1 Actinoplanes sp.
TCTGACAGGCGATGCACCGTCGACGACCGGCAATACGAGATCCAGTTCCAGACGGTTCAAAGGAAGTTCTTAAAAAGACTCAGCGACTTTTCAGGCGGCGCAGCCGGGAAAGCCCCGCACCGGCTGCCACCAGGGCGGCGACCCCGATCGCGCCGCCGATGAGCCAGTGTCCGAGACCGATCATCGAGTCGTCCCCCGTCCGGGTGGCGGCCTTGCCGACAGCGGTCACCGCCGGCTCCCCACTACTCACCGTCGGGTCCCCGCCGGCCACCGGCTGCTCCCCGACGGCCACCAGTGGTTCCTCGGCGGTCGCCGACGGTGACGGCTTCCGTGAAGGCGACGGTGACGGCGCCGACGTCGCCACCGGTTCCGGGAAGACCAGATCCGAACAGGAGTAGTACGTGTCCGGGGTGCTGGACGTCTCCCAGACCACGTAGAGGATGTGCCGCCCGGTCCGCTTCGGCAGTTCCACACTCATCCGGTACGACCCCCCGGTCAGTGGCGGGTCCTTGATCTCGTCCAGCTTCGTCAGATCGCTCCAGGCCAGCTTCGCCGTGGGTTCGTAGCCACCGTCGGTCAGGAAGAGGCGGAACGACCCCTGATGCGGGATGGTCCCCCGGTACGCGATCCTCAGGTTCTGCCCGGACGTGACCTTCGTGGCCGGGAAGTCGTCGCGGGCCAGGTCGAGCCCGCGGTAGGCGTCCAGCCCGCCGGAGCAGAGCTCGCCGTCCGGTATCCGCTCGCGGTCACTCGCGACGTTCGCCAGCCGCAGGTTGTCGTACGCGCCGAGGAACCCGCCGGTGGCCTTCAGCGCGGCCTTGCACGCGGCGGTGTCCCGGCGGGTCCCGTTGCCGGCACAGGCGGAGTTGCGGCTGATCGGAGTGGTCGGTGACCCGTGGGCCAGGGCGGGCGCCGGAGCGGTCGGCACGGCGGCCGCGGCCAGCAGGCCGACGGCGGCGAGGCGGCGGACATGCATGAGGATCTCCTGGTGGACGGCGGCGGGAAGTGCCACCCGGAGGTACGTAGTTCAGGCACCGCTCGTTCATCGGCCACCGGCCTGTGATTGCATGGCCGGGTCCGGTAAGAACACAGGAGGTTTCCATGAGCAAGCCCGACGTCGGCACCATTCCCGACGCTCCCGCCACCGAACTGGTGATCGAGGACATCGCCGAGGGTCAGGGCCAGGAGGCCAAGGCCGGTGACTTCGTGAGCGTCCACTACGTGGGTGTCGCCCAGTCCACGGGCAAGGAGTTCGACGCCTCCTACAACCGGGGCGAGCCGTTCGGTTTCCGGGTGGCCGGCCAGCAGGTCATCGCCGGCTGGGACCAGGGCGTCGCCGGGATGAAGGTGGGCGGCCGCCGCAAGCTGATCATCCCGCCGCACCTGGGCTACGGTGCCCGCGGCGCGGCCGGGGCGATCAAGCCGAACGAGACCCTGGTATTCGTGGTCGACCTGCTCCAGGTGCACTGAGATGACGCGGTCCGGGGCGGTGGTCCGCACCGCCCCGACCGCCGACCTCACCGCCGCCGAGCGGTCCGCGATCCGTGGACTGCTCGACCTGGCCTTCGAGGGCGGGTTCGACGACCACGACTGGGACCACGCACTGGGTGGTCTGCACACGCTGGTGGTCCGGGACGGCACGGTGGTCGCGCACGGCTCGGTGGTGCAGCGCCGTTTCCTGCTCGACGGCCGGCCGGTGCGCTGCGGGTACGTCGAGGCAGTCGCGGTGCATCCGGGCTTCCGCGGGCAGGGTCTGGCCGCGGCGGTGATGACCGAGGCGGAGAGGCTGATCGACGGTGGGTTCGACCTGGGTGCGCTCTCCGCCTCCGCGTCAGGCCGGGGGCTTTATCTGGCCCGCGGGTGGGTGCCCTGGCCCGGGCCGACGGCGGTGCTCGCCCCCTCCGGCGTGACCGGCACGCCGGAGGATGACGACAGCACTCTGGTCCGGGGTGCACGATCCCTGACCGGCACCCTGGTCTGTGACTGGCGCGACGGTGATGTCTGGTAAGAGCGGCTCACCGATCGGGGTCACGCCTGCCTCGACAGGGAGTCACAGCCGGTCTCGTCGGGCAGCAGCGGCCGGAAGACGATCTGCCACTTCTTGCCGGCCGACTCCCACGGGGTGCGCGCGTTGGCCTTGTCGGCGAGTTTCCACACCGCGTCCAGGTCTTTGCCCTCGACCGTCAGGCAGTGGAGCTTCAGCTGCTCGTTGAGGGCCGCACCCGGCAGGGCCGTCGCGGGCCACTGCACGGTGGCGCCGCCTGCACCGTCGCCGGTGTCCTGATAGGGCTGGGCGATCACGGCGAGCCGGGCCGGCTGGTAGGGCTTCGACGCCGGGCTGGCCGCCTCGGCGAACAGCCGGTCCACCGAGGCCAGGAACTCGGTCAGCTTCTTCCGGGCGGCGTGCTGCTCGGCGGTGAGCGACTTGTCGTCGGGGTTCGCCTCGTTGAGGGCCATCACCTCGACACTCTGGTCGCCGCCGGCGGTGCGGACGGTGATCCGGGTGCTGGGGGTGTCGGCCACGTTCGGCGACCCGAAGTCGCCGCCGGACTTGACACCGGCCGCCAGCGCACCGTCGGTCAGTTCCTTGAGCTGCGCGGTGCTGAGCTGGATCTGCTGCAGGTTCGGCAGCGCAGGGCCGGGGTAGATGGCCGGGACCGGGCCTTCGCTGAGGGCCCGCCCGTCGGCGTAGACGCTGAACCGGGGGATCCGGCCGGGGATCGACTCGACCGGGACGAAACCGCCGCGGTACTCCACGCGCAGGGCGATGGAGTCCGGGTCGGCGATGGTGCTCTCGGTGACCTGCGCGGAGGAGCCCGCCTCATCGGCGGAGCCGGGCCGGGCGCAGGCGCCCAGCACGAACAGCAGGGGGACGGCGGCGGCGGTCAGCAGACCGCGGTTGATGGTCATGTGAGGTACGACGAGACGGACCCCGCCCGGGTTCCGCCGAATCTCAGGAAACCACCCGGGCCCGGCGGCCGAGCACCTCGACGATGTCACCCGGATGGAGCTGCCGGCCGCGCCGGGTGTCGACCTCGCCGTTGACCGTCACGTCCCCGGAGGCGATGAGGATCTTGCCCTCACCGCCGGTCTCGATGAGATCTGCCAGTTTGAGGAACTGGCCGAGCCGAATCATGTCGCCGTCGATGGGCACGTCACGCATGTGTTCATCATCGGTCACGAGATCTCTCGGAAATCTTCTGGGGCTACGTTGAACCATCCGGCCCCGTGATCCGAACTACATGTCGTGAGGCATCTAGGGATGGCCCGCCGTGCGGGCGTGATGACCGCCGTGACCGCTGCCGGTGTGCTGCTGGCCGCCGCTCCGGCCGCGGCTGACGTGACGGTTAGTCCGGCGAGCGTGCCGCAAGGCAGTGGGGCGAGCCTGGACTTCCATGTGACGAACGAGGGCACCGCCCCGATCACCGAGGTGACGCTGAAGATTCCAGCGGACACCCCGGTGGCGGAGGTGTACCCGTTGTCCATCGACGACTGGGCCCCGAAGATCACCTATCAGAAACTGCAGCAGCCGCTGGACACCATCCACGGTGGCACCCCGGCGACCGAGGCGGCCAGCGCGATCACCTGGATCGCGGTGAACGGCACCACCATCGCGCCCGGGAAGTCCGCCGACCTGCGGGCCGCGCTGGGGCCGCTGCCGACGTTGAGCTCGATGCGGCTGACGGTGGAGACCAAGTACGCCGACGGCAGCGCCGGACCGGTCATGCCGGCCACCATCACGCTGACCCCGTCGGACGGCACCACCCCGGTCTCCCACCACGGCGGCACGGAGACCACCTCCGCCAACGCCGAGGACCTGGCGTTCGCCGCGATCCTCGCCGAGGCGCAGAAGGGCCCGTCCTGGATGGAGATCTCCGGCTGGATCGTGGCGGTGCTGGCACTGCTGGGTGCCGGCTGGGCGATCCTGCGCGGGCGGCACCGGGCCGAGGAGGAGCCGGGCGAGCCCGACGACAAGCCGGCCGGGGACGACCCGGTCGCCGACGACGAGGCCGGCAAGGAACCGGTGGGTGCCGGCAGCAGCAAGTGGGCGTTCAAGGACTAGGAAGACTTCCAGCAGGCCGGGTCCTGCACATGGAAGAAGATGAGGATTGTTCGCGATGGTGGAGACGTTGTGGGGCCGCCCCTGCGATCGCACGACGCGAGGCCGGTCGCGAACAACCCTCACCTCGCGCGGGTGGGCGTGAGGCGTCGCGGTGAGCGCGTGGGGCGCAGAGCCGCGACCGGCGGGTGGGGCCCGGGCAAGGCCCATGATCCGCGTCCGGCACGGGTGGGGCTGTTCACACAGCCCCACCCGTGCGGTCTAGACGGTGACCACGCGCTC
>DATMVU010000233.1:0-13931 GCA_035562875.1 Actinoplanes sp.
ACAGATCGGTGTCGCCGGGGCCGGCGGCTGGGAGGACATCCTTCAGATCGTGTCCCTGCTCCAGGACCTCGGCTCGGACAACGCCGGTCGCCGGCAGCGAGCCGCGATGTCCGCAGCCGAGGACGCCTCGATGCCGGTGGAAGCACTGGTCGAAGCCGTTCTGAACGAGTCGAACCCGAACGTGGCCGGGGCCATCCGCTGGGCCCTGGTCCAGACCGGGACCCCGCAGGACGATTCGCCGGAAGACGCGCTCGCACTGTTGGCTGCTGCTCTTCGGGCGCCGTCGGCCGAGGTCCGTAAGCGTGCCGTCGAGTCGATCGCCGAGTTCCCGGGGCCCGAGGCGACCGCGCAGTTGCAGGACGCGCTGACCAGCACCGACGAACGGATCCGGCGGTACGCCGCAGTGGCCCTCGGCTCCCGGGGCGCGGCCGGCGCCGTTCCCACCCTGGTCGGCATGATCGTCGCCAACCGGAACGACGCCGACGCCGCCGACGCACTGAGCGCCCTGGCCGGCCATCCACCACTGGCCGACCAGATCGCCGGTGTCCTGATCAGCCGCATCACCGATCTGAAGGCCGGCAGCAGAGCAGATTCACCAGGAATGACACCAGCGATCCGAAGGAGATCCGGCGACAGGTCACCAGACCCTCGGGAGAAGACATCCGACGAGGCACCGACCCAGCCGATGCAGATCCTCGACTCCGCCCCGGGCCACCCGGAACGAATCGTCGACGAGGTGCCGGCCGGTGGTCAGGCGGCGGCACGGCAGCGGCTGACTCAGGCTTTGGCGGACATCCCGGGCGCGGCTGCGACCCGCTATCTGACCGAGTTGACCGGCGACGACGATCGCGCGGTGGCCCTCACCGCGGCCTACGTTCTCACCCTGCGCCCCGCTACCTCGGAGAGCCGCCCCGGACAGAAGTGAGATGGCTTGAACTGATGTGCGTTGCCTCAGGGCAGGGCGAGCTGTCTCGGTCAGGGTGTGCTGTTGTCTCAGGCACGGTGAATAAGGCAGTGGGCAGGAGGCCGTGGGCAGGAGGCCGTGAGGCACGTCATGGTCGGTGGCGGCTTCTGCTCTCGGTGGCGTAATTTCGCCATTAAGCGAAATGGCGAAGGGCGGGGCCCACATGCTGGCGGAGTGCAAGGCGCTGTCGAACGAGACACGTCTGGCGATTCTGGGATGGCTGAAGGACCCGGCAACCTGGTTTCCTGAGGCGACAGCCGCTACCGACCCCTCGACCGCCCTCGGACCCGAACCCGCGACCACGGCCGCGCCCACCAGGGCCGAGGCCGAGGCTGGAGCTGGGACTGAGACGGGGACCGGAGCCGGGATCGCGACCGGAACTGAAGCCGGCACCGAGGCCGGAGCTGGGATCGAGGCCGGGAGTGGGATCGGGGTTTGTGCGGGGCTGATTCAGCGCCGGGCCGGCTGCTCCGCGTCGACCGTGTCCGCGCATCTGGCGATTCTTCAGCGGGCCGGTTTTCTGATCGCCACCCGGCGCGGGCAGTGGATCTACTTCCGCCGGGACGAGGAGCGCATCCGCGCTTTCGCCGAACGCCTGCACCACGACCTGTGAAACCTGGAAGGCGGCACTCTCATGCCCACCGCACTCTCCCTGCTCGACCTGGCGCCGATCGCCCCCGGTAAAACCGCGCGGGACAGTTTCGACGCCAGTGTGGCTCTCGCCCGTGCCGCTGAAAGTGCCGGCTACGAGCGGGTCTGGTACGCGGAGCACCACAACATGGCCACCATCGCGTCGTCGGCGACGAGTGTGGTGATCGGGCATGTGGCGGCGCACACGTCGACGATCCGGCTGGGGGCGGGTGGCATCATGCTGCCCAATCATTCGCCGCTGGTGATCGCCGAGCAGTTCGGGACGTTGGAGACGCTGTTCCCGGGACGGATCGATCTGGGGCTGGGCCGGGCGCCGGGCAGTGACCAGGTGACGATGCGGGCGCTGCGGCGCGATCATGCGTCGGCCGAGTCGTTCCCGCAGGATGTGCAGGAGCTCCAGGGCTATCTGTCGGGCCGGTCGGTGGTGCCGGGGGTGCAGGCGGTGCCCCGCGGGGAGCAGCCGGTTCCGCTGTACATTCTCGGTTCGTCGCTGTTCGGGGCGCAGCTCGCGGCTCAGCTGGGTCTGCCGTACGCGTTCGCTTCGCACTTCTCCCCGGAGGCGCTGCTGCAGGCGACCAGGATCTACCGGGAGACGTTCGTTCCGTCGGAGCAGCTCGCAGCGCCGTACGTCATCGCCGGTGTGAATGTTGTCGCCGCGGAGTCGCATGACGAGGCGGTGGCGCAGATGAAGTCGGCGTACCGGGCTCGGACGCGGGCGTTCATCACGCGTGGCTCGGTGGGGCAGAACTTCACCGACGCCGAGATCGACGCGTTCCTGGCCTCCCCGAACGGCCGTCAGCTGGCGTCGATGACGAAGTACACGGCGGTCGGCACACCGGACGAGGTGCGGGACTTCCTGGTGGATTTCGCCGCGACGTGCCAGGCGGATGAGCTGATCACGGCGCATCACGCCCAGTCGGTGGAGGACCGGCTGCGGTCGATCTCCCTCACCGGTGCGGCGATGTCGGACCTGGCGACCGCTTGAGCGGTCCGCCCGAGAGCTGTCTACTCGAGAGGGGTCTACCCGAGAGCCGGGAGACCCCTCGCCGGCGGGTCAGGGTTTCAGGGGCAGGCCCAGTGTGAACTGGCTGCCGGTCGGGTGGCCGGGCTGGTAGCCGACGGTGCCGTCGTTGGCTTCGGCGAGACCGCGCACGATGTAGAGCCCCAGCCCGTGCCCCTGGACGGCCGGGTCTCCGCCGCTGGCGCGGGTGAACCGGTCGAACAGGGCGGGCCGTAGCTGCGGCGAGATGCCCGGCCCGTTGTCGTGGACGGTGATGAAGGCCCGATTGTCACGCCGGCTCACGGTGATCCGGGTGACTCCACCAGCGTACTTCGCCGCGTTGGTGCAGAAGTTGGTGACGATCTGCTGCAGGTGGCTGGGGTGCACGAGGACCACCAGGCCGTCGGGGCAGTCGACGGGGACGTCGAGGTCGAGTCCGGCCAGGGTGTCGGCGAGGGCGGCGGCCAGCGGCACCGGTTCGGGGCTGGCCTGGAGCCGGCCCGCGTCGATGGTGCACATGGTGAGGATCTCGGCGCGCAGGTGGTTGAGGCGTTGCGCGGAGCGGGCGATGACGTCGAGTGGTTTGCGCTGCCCCTGGTCGAGGTGGGCGGTGTCGGCGAGGAGTACCTCGGTGTAGCCGATGATGGTGTTGAGTGGTGTGCCGATCTCGTGGGAGAGCATGCCCATCAGGTCGAGTTTGAGGGCGTTGGCGGCGGCGAGCTGGGCGTTGGTGTCCTGGAGTTCGTCGTTGCGGATGCCGAGGAGGGTGGCGGCGGCGTCGCGTTCGCGTTCGGCGGCGAGGCGGGCGGTGACGTCCTGGATGACGGCGATGAAGCTGACCGGCTGGCCTTCGGTGTCGCGGACCAGGGACATGCCGATCTCGACGTCGACCACGAATCCGGAGGTGTGCAGCAGGCGCAGGTAGCGGCCGGTGGGCACGTCCTCGGTGAACATGTAGGCGGCGGTGCGGTCGTTCTCGGCCCGGTCGTCGGGGTGGGTGATCTCGTCGAGGGTGCGGCCCTCCAGGTCGGCAGCGGTCCGGCCGAGGATGTCGGCGAGGGCCGGGTTCACCTGTTGCAGCCGCCCGTCCAGGGAGAGGGCGGCCTGTCCGACGGTGACCAGCGAGAATTGGGTACGCAGCCGTTTCTCACTGTCGGCGAGTTGGCGTTCGGCCTGTTTGCGGGCGGTGACGTCGACGTTCACCTCGAGGTAGGCGACGGGCTGGCCGTCGTCGTCGTACTGCACGCCCTGGTGGGAGAGCACGACGATGCGGGTGCCGTCGCTGCGCAGGTGGTCGAGTTCGCCGGACCATTCGCCGGTGGCGAGGAGTTGCTGTTCGACGGCTTCCTGGCCGACAGGGAAGCGGGTGTCGAGCAGTTTGTGGATGCCGCGGCCGATGACGGAGGCGGCGTTCCAGCCGTAGACGTGTTCGGCCCCCTTGTTCCAGTAGGTGATCCGCCCGTCGAGGTCGCGGACCACCACCGCCGCGGTGGGTGCCAGGTCGAGCAGTTCGGCCAGCTGGCGCAGGCGGGCGTTGTCGTGGTGCCGGTCGGTGACGTCGCTGCACACGCCGTCGACGTAGAGGACACCGTTCTCCCGGCGCGGCTGGCCGCGGGTCCACACCCAGCGGGCGACGCCGTCGCCGCCGATCAGCCGGCAGGCGACCTGGGCGGGCTGGCCGGCGACGAGGGTGTCCCGGAAGTCCAGGAAGATCTCCACGTCCTCCGGGTGGATCATGGCGGCCATGGCGCGGCTCAGGTCGCCGCCGGACGGTCCGGGTCCGCCGAAGACGGCGGTGTTGTTGGGGCTGGCGTAGACGAGCCGGACGGCACCGTCGGAGGTGATCCGGACGGTCCACAGGAAGTCGCTGAGGTTGGAGACGATCTGGTCGAAGTGGCGGCGGGCGCGGCTGAGTTCGAGTTCCAGGTCGACGGCGCGGCGGCGGTGCACGTATTGGCCGATGTGTGCGGCGACCGAGTCGAGGGCGGCCATCAGGTCGGGTTCCGGGTCGACGACACGCCTGTCGAAGATCGCCAGGACGCCGACGACGTCGGGACCGTTGCGGACCGGGACGGCGACGACGGTGTTCAGGCCGGAGGCTTTGGCGGCGGGCGCCCGTGGTGTCTCGGAGGTGCCCAGGTCGGTGCTCCAGCGGGCGGCCTTGGATTCGAACACCTTGTCGACCACGCCGCAGCCCCGGCCGTACTCCCGGGTGTTGCGCATGGGTGTGGTGGACTGGCTGTCGCGGGACCAGTCGGCGACCCGGATCAGCTGCCTGCCGTCGTCGGGGTCCAGGTGCCAGTATTCGACGTAGGGCCAGACGAGTCCCTCGCCGACCCGGGCGACGACTGCTTCGGCGGCGTGTTCGGCGGTTTCGGCGGCGGCGAGGGCACCGGACACCGCGTACTCGAGGCGGCGTAGTTGTTCGCGGCGCCGCACCAGGCTGATGTCGCGGACGAAGGCGTAGGTGGCCGGGATGCCGTTGTGGCTGCGGACGGCTGCGGAGATCTCGATCGGGAAGCGCCGGCCCTGACGGTGGGCGCCGAGGAATTCGCGGTGGGTCCAGCCGGGCCGGCCGTTCAGCTCGGAGATCCAGTGGCTGAAGATCTCGCGCTGTTCCGGCGCGATGATCATCTCGACGGCCGGCTGCCCGGTGGTCTCCCCGGTGCTGCGCCCGAAGATCCGTTCGGCGGCGGTGTTCCAGCAGGTGATGACGCCCCGGGTGTCGGTCTGCACGAACGCGTCACCGGTTCCGTCGACCATCCACCGCACGTCGCTCTGGCCGCGTTCGGCCTCGTCGGCGGCCATTCGCCGGGCCACCTCGGAGCCGGCGGCGGTGGCCAGCGCGGTCAGGGTGGCGACGTCGGACTCCTGCCAGGAACGCGGCTCGGTGCCGTAGACGCAGAGGGTGCCGACGATGTGGCCGCTCGGTGACCGGACCGGCACGCCCAGGTAGGCGACGGCCTGGTAGGCGGCGATCGCCGGGTTGTGCCGCAGCAGCGGATGCTCACGGGCGTCCCCGACGACCAGGGGCACGCCGGTGGCCACCACGTACTGGCAGTACGAGTGGCTCCTGGGCACGTGGCGCAGTCCGGTGCCGAGCGGCGGGCCGCTGAGGCTGACGTGGCTCTGCCGGTCGCCCTCGACCAGGTTCATCAGCGCGACCCGGCCGCCGATCAGGCGCATGGCCAGTCCGGTGAGTTCGTCGAGGACGGGCGACGGGGCGCCGCCGATCAGCCCGGTCGCCGCCACCGCGTCGAGACGTGCCGGGTCGCGGACCACGTCGTGGTCCGGGTTCGTCGAGACAGCTGTGGTAGTCATCACCGGATCCGTCGGCACCATTCGCCCCGAGTTGAGGGGGTTCACGGGTGCACAATGAATTCATGAGTCGCATCGTGGTCATCGGCGGGCACGGCAAGATCGCGCGGCTGTTGCTGCCGCTGCTGACCGGCGCGGGGCATCAGGTGACCGCGATCATCCGGAACCCCGATCATGCCACCGAGGTGGCCGCCACCGCTGCGGATCCGCTGGTCGCCGACGTGGAGCGGCTCGATGTGAGTGCGCTCGCCGGGCACTTCGCCGGCCATGACGCGATCGTCTGGTCGGCCGGGGCCGGCGGCGGCGACCCGGCCCGGACCTACGCGGTGGACCGGGATGCCGCGATCCGTTCGATGAAGGCGGCGGCTGCGGCGGGCGTGTCCCGCTATCTGATGGTCTCCTATTTCGGCGCCGGTCCCGATCACGGTGTTCCCGAGGACGATTCCTTCTTTCCGTACGCGGATGCGAAGTCAGCAGCCGACCGGTACCTGACCGGCACCGACCTGAACTGGACGGTCCTCGGCCCGAGCCGCCTCACCGACGCCCCCGCCACCGGCCGGATCGAGACCGACGAGCAGGGCGCGGTCCCGGGCGAGGTCCCCCGCGCCGACGTGGCAGCCGTCCTGCTGGCCGCCCTGGACGACCCGTCCACGATCGGCCGCACGATCCGCTTCAACACCGGTCCCACCCCGATCGCGGTCAGCCTTTCGACACCCCGGCCAGGAACTCCGTAGTCTGCTCGGCGATCTCCGCAGACAGTGTGTGGTGCAGGTAGTGATCGCCCTCGACGACGATCACCTTCCCGGTGTCGACGCTTGCGGCCTGCCGCTCGTGGAGGGCGACCCAGTCCGCCACGTCGGTGTCGTTCGACCGGACGAAGAGCAGGACCGGCAGTGTCTTCGGGAAGGTCTTCCCGCTGACCGCGGCGAAGTTCGCCGGAACGTGCTCCATCTCGTCGATCATCGTCGGCGCGGCCGAGTTCCGGAGGGTGAGCAGCCGCTGGTCGTCGTCGGTGCCGGTGGCGAACAGCCGGGTCAGTCCGAGTCTGCTCAAGGCGACGATCGCCCCGGTCGGGATCGGAGTGTCCGAGCCCGGCTGGCCGGGGACACTGCTGTCGATGCCGACGAAGGCGACCAACTCGCCAGCGTAGGCGGCGCTGTAGGTGAGGGCGTAGATCCCGGCGATCGAGTGGCCCATCAGCACGTACCTGTCGACGCCGAGCTGCTGCAACGCCTCGTGGATCTCGCCGGTGATGTTCGCGGCGGTGCGCGGGCGATCGGTCTGGTCGCTCAGCCCGGTCCCGAACGGTTCCACCGCGATGACCCGATACGTGCTCTGCAGTTCCCTGATCAGCGGCTGGAAGTCGAGGGCCGGGGCGGCGGTACCGAGCCCGGGCAGCAGCACCACCGTCCGCTCCCCGGAACCGGCGATCACCACGTTCATCCGTTTGCCGTCCACCGGCACGAACCGCCCGTACCGGGTGATCGAGGACGCCTCCCAGCCGGTGAGCGCCACGTTCACGACGGCGGTCGTCGCGAGCATCAGAACCGGAACGACGAGCAGGACGATCAGGATGTTACGGGCGACTCTCAGCATGGTTCTCGCTTCGGATCGGTGGGGCCACCGCATCGGTGCGATGCGGTACCTCGAGCCAACCATCGGCACGAGCCGCGCAGTAGTGATCCGTCTCAGCGACCGGGCATGACAGATGTCAGGTCACCGCAGCGCCGGCAACACCGTCTCGGCGACGCCTCACCGTCCGGCGGATCGAAGTCGCAGTACGACAGGTCCAGGTGGCTCAGCCACGGGAAGAGGTCCGGGGTCAGCTCCTCCAACTGACGCCGCGGTCGGGCTTTCCGAGCCCGGCGCATCCCGTTCCCGATCGTCGGCCGCCACACGACAGCGCACCCGGCGACCGGCGCATCGGGTAGGCGGGGTCGTCTCGGCGGACGCCGCCATCCTGGTCATCGTCTCCACTCCTGCCGGCAGCGTCCCCCACTTCGTCGCGGTGTGCTGGTCAAACCACGTTTGCGCCGACGAGTTGGCCGACGGCGAAGGTTGCTGCCATCGCGACGGCACCTCCGCCGACCAGCCGGGCCACGGCACGCCCGATCGGGGCTGATCCGAGCTTCGCACTGATGGCGCCGGTCAGGGCGAGGGCGAGAACGACCACGGTGAAGGTGACAGCGACGCGGGCGTGTGGAGGTGGCAGCAGGATCGCGATCAATGGCAGGAGCGATCCGATGGTGAAGGCGATCGCTGAGGCGCCGGCGGCGTGCCACGGGTTGGTCAGCGCGTCCGGGTCGATCCGCAACTCGACGTCGGCGTGAGCGGCGAACGCGTCGATGGCGGTCAGTTCCTCAGCCACCTGGCGTGCGGTGGCCGGGGCCAGACCTTTGGCCGCGTACATCGCGGTCAGTTCGTCGAGTTCCTGGTCGGGGAATGCGGCGAGTTCACCGCGTTCTTTGGCCAGCATCGCCTTCTCGGTGTCGCGTTGGCTGCTCACCGAGACGTATTCGCCCAGTGCCATGGACACCGCGCCGGCCACGAGGCCGGCGACTCCGGCGGTCGCGATCGGGCTGCTGGCCAGGGTGGCGCCGGCTACTCCGACGACCAGGCCCGCGGTGGAGACGATGCCGTCGTTGGCGCCCAGAACACCGGCCCGTAGCCAGTTCAGTCGCCCGGCCGACATGCCGCCGTGTGCTTCACCAGGATGGGTCACGGCCAACCCTCCCGTTCCATGACGTGCATGACCGACATCGTGCTCCGGCTCAGGAAGCCAGACCAGGGACCTACGACCTTTCCCGTTCCCTCGGCCGGTCAGTCGCCGGACTGGGCGGCAGTGGGGCTGAAGTCGCCGGTCCAGGAGGCTTTGGCACCGGAATCACCGATGCGGTACGTGTCGAAGACAGCAAAACCGGCGATGACAACCGCGAACGCGACGATCACCCGGGTGATCGTCGCGGACCCCGGTGCCAGATAGGTACGCCGCCGAGCCGTGGCCGTACCGTCGGCCTCGCGCTGGCGCCACCAGATCGCTACCGCCAGCAGTGCGACCGGAAGGGCGGCCAGATGGCGGTGCCGCCGGCCGAGCCCGCGATGGGGATGAGGGTGCCGGGCGGGGTTGGTCGAGGTCACCGTCGGTGACGGCCAGGCGCAGATGGTCGGGGTCATCGGTGGGAACGCTGACACTCGCAGCAACCCCACCGAGGGTTTGCCGGGCGTGGCGGATCAGCTGTTCGGGCGCTTCGTCGGTGTCGGTGCCGGCCAGGAGCTGAGTGCTGACGTCGATCATCGTGGTCTGCCAGGTGTGCCGGCGGCGGCTCGCCGACAGCAGGGTGGCGTTCTCGATCGCCGCACCGGCCGCGGTGGCCAGGGCCTGCACGAGTTGTTCGTCGTCGTCGGTGAACTCGACGGCGCCTTGTTTGTCGGTGAGGTACAGGTTGCCGAAGATCCGGTCACCGATCTGGATCGGAACGCCGAGGAAGCAACGCATCGGCGGATGATTCGCCGGGAGAACGTCACCCCTGCGGCAGCCGCGTGGTCGGCTGGTACGGCGTTGTGCTGGTGCATGTCATCGATCACGAAGTTGCGCATGACGGTCACCGCCCTGACCACCGGCATCGACGCCGGCGAGTCGCGCTGAGTCTGACAGGTCGCGTTCGCGCTGGACAGCCGCCCCATCGGGATCCTGCCCAAGGCATCACCGGGATCCAGGGCAACAGCTCCATGCTACCGCCCACGCACCGACGGCGCTCGACCGTCCATCACGCCGTTCTGGTGGCGCCGGCCAGCACCGGACGTCGCACGTTCCGGAGCCGGCGAGCGGCCCAGCCGGCGAACACGCCGCCGGCCACCGGTGCGACCAGGTAGACGGCGAGCAGATGGAATTCGCCGGACAGGAGGGCCGGCCCCAACTGTCGTGCCGGGTTGGCGGAGCCACCGGTGACGGTCCCCAACAAGGCACCCTGAAGCCCGAACAGGCCGCCGACGACCCACACCGCCCGCCAATTCGGTCGGCAGGCCGTCATCCAGCACATCACCCCCACGATGACCAGCAGAGTCACCGCCTCGGCGACGGCGACCGACGCGCCAGGCCATCCCGGGCCCGGCTGCACCACCGCCCACCGGACAGGTCCCTCGGAAACTGAGGGACCCCACGCGACTCTGAGAAGAGCCGCCGCGGCGATCGACCCAGCGCTCTGGGCCAGGAGGTAGGGCAGGACACGCCGGGCCGGCAGGAGGCCGGCTGCGAAGACACCCAAGGTGATCGCCGGATTCATGTGCGCACCACTGAATCGTCCCGGCCGGGAATCAGCGAACCCGACAATGGCCAGGCCGACGAGGATCGACACGGCAGCGACCCTGATACGTAGGTCATTCGCCGAAGCGCTCGGCGGGGCGGTGCCGATCCCCCAGTGGACCAGGCTGAAAACGGTGGCCATGAACGTCGTGGTGATGCCGAACTCGACTACGGCGGCACGTACGTCGGCAGCGGTGGGCCGCATGTTCACGGGCCTTGCGATCTCCATGACGTGAGCATCATCGCGGAATCACCGTGTCAGCAGGGTCCAAGGTCTTGTCGCCACGGGCCGGTCAGGCTTCGGTAACCATGCACCCGATGAAGTCCCGCCGACCCCCGCCGTCCGCCCGCGGACGTGATCCTCATCGAGGACTGATCGGCAGCGCGCGCTGCCGTACCGCTCCTTCGGTCAGTGCGGATGCTCGCCCAGCAGGCGAGTGGCGAGCACCGCCGCCTGGGTCCGGCGTTCGAGTCCCAATTTCGCCAGGAGACTGGAGACGTAGTTCTTGACCGTCTTCTCGGCCAGAAACATCCGGCCGGCGATCTCCCGGTTGGTGAGGCCTTCCGCAACCAGCTCGAGGATCTTGCGTTCCTGATCGGTCAGCCCGGCCAGTTCGCGGGGTGGCTCGACACCATTGCGGATACGTTCGAGTACGCGCTGAGTGACCGCCGGGTCCAACAGCGACTGCCCCGCGGCGACCCGGCGCACCGCGTCGACCAGGTCGTGGCCTCGAATCTGCTTGAGGACGTAGCCGGATGCCCCGGCCATGATCGCTGCGAAAAGTGCTTCGTCATCCTCGTACGAGGTGAGGATCAGACCTTTGATCGATGAATCCACTGCTCGGACATCGCGGCACACGTCGATGCCACTGCCGTCGGGCAACCGACCGTCCAGCACAGCGACATCGGGCCGCAGCGCGGGGATCTGTCGGGTCGCCTCCTGTGCCGATCCGGACTCGCCGACCACTTCGATGTCGCCGCCGGCCTGCAACAGATCGACAAGGCCGCGACGGACCACCTCGTGGTCGTCAAGCAGGTACACGCGAATCATGGGATGTTCTTACCCTGCGGTGACAGCTGCCGCAAAGCCCGAAGCCATACCGATGCTCCTGGACGACCGGGGCGGCGGTCTCCGTCCACGTTCCACCGTGTACCAGTCCCTTCATCGCGCCGCTCCTCGCGTGCATGGCTCAGTCCCACACTCGTCCGGCAGGGGCGTTCGGCCCTACCAGGCGGGGCGGTCGCAGGTCTACCAACAAGAGAAGGGACTGACCGCGAGCCAATGAGGGCGAGGATCGGATGTCCAGGTATGTGTACGACTTCATCGAGGGCAGCAAGGATCTCAAGGACCTGCTCGGTGGTAAGGGTGCCAACCTCGCCGAGATGACCCGGATGGGCCTGCCCGTTCCGCCCGGCTTCACCATCAGCACCGAGGCGTGCCGCGAATACCTGCGTACCGGGTCGATGCCGGCCGGTCTGCTCGACGAGATCGAACAGCATCTGCGGATGGTCGAGGAGAAGACGGGAAAGCCGCTCGGCGATGCGCACGATCCGCTGTTGCTGTCGGTGCGCTCCGGTGGAAAGTTCTCGATGCCCGGCATGATGGAGACGATCCTCGACATCGGGCTGCGCGACGCCAATGTCGCCGCGCTCGCCCGGCACAGCGGCGACGAGCGGTTCGCGTGGGACTCGTACCGACGGCTGATCCAGATGTTCGGCAAGACCGTCTTCGACGTTCCCGGCGACGAGTTCGAGACGGAACTGGCCGCGGCGCGGGAGGCCGCGGGTGTGCGGTCGGACGCCGACCTGACCGCCGCACAGTTGCAGGACGTGGTCGGCGCGTACAAGAAGGTCTTCCACGCTCACACCGGGCGAGACTTCCCGCAGGCGCCGCACGAGCAGTTGTTCCTGGCCATCGCGTCGGTCTTCGAGTCCTGGAACGCCGAACGGGCGGTTCTCTACCGGCGGCAGGAAAGGATTCCGCAGGATCTGGGCACAGCGGTGAACGTGATGGCGATGGTGTTCGGCAACCGCGGCGAGGATTCGGGAACCGGGGTGGCGTTCACCCGGGACCCGGCAACCGGGCGGCGCGGCGTCTACGGCGACTACCTACGCAACGCCCAGGGTGAGGATGTCGTCGCCGGGATCCGCAACACGATGAGCCTGGACGACCTGGCCACGATCGACCCGAAAGCCCACCGCCGCCTGTTGTCGATCATGGAGAGGCTGGAGGAGCGCTATCGCGATCTGTGTGACATCGAGTTCACGATCGAGCACGGGAGACTGTGGATGCTGCAGACCCGGGTCGGCAAGCGCACGCCGGCCGCCGCGTTCGTGATCGCCGGGCAGCTCGTCGACGAAGGCACCATCACCCTTGACGAGGCGCTGCAGCGGGTCACCGGTGAGCAGCTCGCCCACCTGATGTTCCCGAGCTTCGACACAGCGGCCGCGCCGGCTCCGCTGGCCACTGGAGTTCCGGCGTCCCCGGGTGCGGCGGTGGGCACGGTCGTCTTCGACTCCGCGGCAGCGGCCGCGGCGACCGGGCCGGTCATCCTGGTGCGCCACGAGACCAACCCCGACGACCTACCCGGCATGATCGCCGCGCAGGGCATCCTGACCAGCCGTGGCGGCAAGACCTCACACGCCGCCGTGGTCGCCCGCGGCATGGGCAAGACCTGCGTCTGCGGCGCAGAGGACCTCCAAATCTGCGCGGACTCCTTCACCGTACGCGGACAGGTGATCCACGCCGGAGACGTCATCTCCGTCGACGGCACCACCGGCCACATCTTCGCCGGAGCCGTGCCGGTGCACCCCTCCCCCGTCGTGCGCTACTTCGAGGGCGAGCTCTCCCCCATGGGTGACCCACTGCTCTCCGCCGTCCAGCGGCTCCTGACCCATGCCGACCACGTCGCGCGTCTCGGTGTGCACGCCAACGCCGACACCGGACCGGACGCCGGCCGGGCACGCCGGTTCGGTGCGACCGGTGTAGGCCTCTGCCGCACCGAACACATGTTCCTCGGCGACCGCCGCGTCCTGGTCGAACGGCTGATCCTCGCCGACGGCGACGCCGAGCGTGACGCCGCCCTGGCGGCGCTGCTGCCCTTGCAACGAGCTGACTTCGCCGAGCTGTTCACCGCGATGGACGGCCTGCCGGTGACGATCAGGCTGATCGACCCGCCGTTGCACGAGTTCCTGCCCCCGCTGGAGGAACTGACCGCCCGGGTCGCCCGCGCCGAGGCGCTCGGTGAGGACCCTGGCCGCGACAGCGCCCTGCTGACGGCTGTGCGCCGCATGCACGAGGCCAACCCGATGCTCGGGCTGCGCGGCGTACGTCTGGGCCTGGTCGTCCCCGGACTCTTCGCCATGCAGGTCCGGGCCGTCGCCGAAGCCGCCGCGGCGCGGGTCGCCGCCGGCGGCGACCCGCGACCGGAGATCATGATCCCGCTGGTCGGTGCGGTTCAGGAACTCGAGACGGTACGGGCGGAAGCCGAATCCGTGCTCGCCACAGTGCCCGGTGCGCCGCCGATCCGGATCGGCACGATGATCGAGGTCCCGCGCGCTGCCCTGACCGCCGGTGAGATCGCCGAACACGCCGACTTCTTCTCCTTCGGCACCAACGACCTCACCCAGATGACCTGGGGATTCTCCCGCGACGACGTCGAAGGCGCCTTCTTCGGCAAGTATCTGGAGCTGGG
>DATMVU010000234.1:0-11529 GCA_035562875.1 Actinoplanes sp.
CGTGGACGGGGTGAGCAAGCACCTCCGCCGCGTGATCAAGGACCCGCGGGTGCGGATCCGGGTCCTGGACTCGGCCGAACCGTCCCCGACGTCCCCGCTCGACGACGCGTTCACCCTGCTCACCGCGGTCACCGAGAAACACTTTCCCGAGGCGGTGACCTCGCCCTACGTGATGATGGCCGCCAGCGACGCCCGCCACTTCACCCGCATCTGCGAACGCGTCTACCGCTTCACCCCGTTCGAGATGACCAGAACACAACGCCAGTCGATCCACGCCGCCGACGAACACATCACGATCACGGCGTACGAGAAGGGCGTCTCCTGGTACTCCACCCTTCTCGCCGAGTTGCCCTGACCCCACACGGCGTCGCTGCGTCGCGGCCCTCAGCTCCACCTACCGGGCAGACCAACCGGCACTCGTCTCCGCAGCGTCCACGCTTGCCGGGCAGATCGCTGTAGGTGCCCGGCGACCTGCAGTCATCTGGGCAGCGCCCACGCTGCCGGGCAGATCGCCTTGGGCGCCGGAAACCGGCAGTCATCTCCGTGCCTGATGAATCGCGTGCCAGCGCCGGCGGCTCAGCGTGGGCCCAGCCCGGTCCGCCCGTCGATGAGTTCGCGGGCGGCGTCGAGGTGCCCGGCGTGCCTGGCCGTCTCCTCGATCATGTGCAGCATGATCCTCCGCAAGTCGGTTGTCTGCCCGGCCAGCCATGCCACCTCATGCCGCCCGGCGGGCGCAGCGTCCAGCGCCGTCGTCCGGATCCGCTCGTCCGCGAGGGCGCACTGCTCCCGATAGAACCCGAACACCACCCCGGCCGGCCGGGTCGTGGTCAGGGGCGGGCAGTCATCGTCCGGCCAGGGCATCGGGGCGGCCACCCCGGTCAGCACCGTCTGAAACCAGTGCCGCTCCGCGTGCCCGAGATGCTCGATCAGCCCGAGTGGTGTCCACCCGGACGGCAGCACCGCGCTCTGTAGCCCTTCGTCACTCAGCCCACCGACAACGGCCAGCACACTCGCCCGCTGATAGCCGAGGAACTCCTGCAGAACCGCCTTCTCGGCATCCATCCCCATCATGCCCGCAGGCTAGTGGGACCCTACGACAGTTTCGGGCCTCGAACGGTGCCCAGGTCGGGCAGGTAATCTTCCCGTGTGAGAAGTCGTCGGTTCGCTCTGGTCCGGGCGGACCTCGAAGGGGCCGTGTGCCCGCTGCCCGAGGACCTCGTCGAGACTCTGCGGCAGCGCGAGTCGGTCACGGTCGTCCTCGATCACAAGGTCTTCGGGGTCACGCCGTCGCAGGAGTCGTTCGAGTCGGCCGCCGTGCAGGATCCCGGCTGGCGCCTCGCCGACGTGCCCTGGCCGGCTGATGTGCGCCCAGGTGTGTTTGTCAGCGTCATGTGGAAGTCGGCCGAGGACTACGTCCACGTGCGCACCACACCACTGGACGATCCGATCCGTGTCGACGGCGTCGACTACTACCACGACTACGACCCTCGGGTGATCACTCGGGAGTTCGATCCCGGCCTCTCCAACCGTGGCCAGGTCCTCAAGGTGGTCCGGCAGTCGGGCCGGATCTTCGACGACGGCAGCGCCGTGTTCCCGGAGGCCGAGCTGCCCGCCCACTGCGGCCTCGGCCGGGGCAAGAAGGGGACGTTCCTCCTGCGTAACGCGGTGGACCAGTTGCTCCGTGAGGGCTACGTGACCCGGGTCGGGGGCAGCACCGGCCCGGACGGCGACCTGAACTATCCCGCAGTCGACGGCGAGGAGCCCCTCGACCTGCTCTTCTACGCGCCCCTCCTGGAGGAGGCCCCACCACCGGGTGAGTCCGGCGAACACGGTGACGGTGACGGCGCGGATCGCCGCGACCACTGGGTGAACGGCTTCGTCCGCCGTCTCCCAGCCGGAGCCAACGCCTCGAAGAAGCAGCAGAGCCTTCACCAGCAGGCCATGGAGAAGGAGCAGATAGACGGTTTCACCCTGGAGCCCGGGTACACGTTCGTCAAACGCCACCACCGCAACGGCTGAGATTCCTGTCGCTCAGTAAGCGGGGGCCTTTCAACGCGCTGACGAACCGGCTTCAGTGGGCTCACAGGATGTTGGGGCAACCTTGGCGGATGAAAGCCCTTGCCGGTCTCGGTGTCGCTTGCGTAATCGGTTCGCTCTCCCTGTACGGCGCGTTGCACGTGGTCTCACCCTCAGCTGAGCTGGACTGGTCCCGCCGGACCATCAGCCAGTATGCGTTGATGCCCAACGGCTGGATGTTCGACGTCGCCACCCTGTTGCTGGCCGCAGGCTCGGCCGCGATCCTGATCGCGTTGCACCGTTGCGGTGTGCTGTCCAAGGCGGCTCTGGTGACCTTGGGCCTGTGGGTGATCGGCCTGATCGGGGTGGTCTGGTTCGAGAAGCACAACTGGCAGACCGGCCCCTCGATCAGCGGTGACGTCCACCGGGTCGCCAGCGTCGTCGCGTTCTTGAGTCTGCCGATCGGCGCCTTGCTCGCCGCTCGCCGTGGCGGGGGCGCGGCACGTTGGGTGATGGTCGGCGGGGTGGTGTCCCTGCTCTGCTTCATGCCGATCCTGTGGGCGGTGCTGTCCGAGCCGTGGACGGGTGTCCGCTGGTGGCAGGCGATCCCGCTCGGTACCGTCGAGCGCCTGCTGGGCTTGGCCGAGGTGGTGACGGTGCTCCTGTTGGCCAGATGGGCGTTGGTCACCATGGGCGCCGGCCGTCGTCTGGTCCCGGCAGCCGAGGTCTCCTGACCGGCGTCCGCCGGTATCAGCCACCGGGCGTCATCGCTGGTGGCGACTGATCTCCTCGACCACGGTCACCACCTCGGGAAAGGTGTCGATCGACGCGGTGACCCAGCGCTCGTCGAATTCGTCGAGGCGCCGGACCCCGCTCTGCAGGCACGCGATGAACGTCATGCCGGCTCCGCCGGCCGCGCTCGCGTCGCCGGGCGAGTCCCCGACGTAGACGCACTCCGCCGGGGACAGCCCGGTCTGGGCCAGCAGTTCGTCGAAGGCTCGCGGGTCGGGTTTGCCGTAGCGGGTGTTGTCCCGGTGGTAGATCCCGGTGATCCGGCTGGTGAGCACGTGATCGGGCGCCAGCATGTGGTGGATCTCCGGCCCGGTGCGGGAGGTCAACAGCATCACGGTGCGCCCGGACAGCACCAGTTCGTCAAGTGCGGCCAGGTTCTCCGGCGGTATCACGTCGATCCGCCCGTCGGCGATGTGTCGCCGCATGAAGTCGTGGAACAGCGGCCCGAACTGCTCCAGATCGCTCCCGGGTGATCGCTTCGGCATGGCCTCCAGCAGAGGCTCGCCCCAACTCGCCAGATGCAGGTTCCGTGGCATCGGCGGCCGGCCCATCGCGGCCAGCACCTCGTTCTCCAGCTCGAACGACGTGGCCTCGGTCAGGCACAGCGTGTCATCCACGTCGATAATGACTGCCTTGATCATCCTGCGAGGCTATCGGTCTGCGATCTCGCATCCCTGTGCGGTCGTGCCTCCATCATGGCCGGGTCGGCGCCGCGGCAACCGGCCGCCTGCTGGACCGGTACGGCCTACGAGCATTGATCGGCTTCACCAGGCGAGTCAGGTGAGTCAGGTGAGTCAGGCGAGTCAGGTGAGTCAGGCGAGGGAGACGAGACAGTGGAGGGGGCGGCTGCTCCGGGACGGGGAGTGCCGATGGTGGATCACGAAGAAGGCGACGCCGCGCGGGGTGAGATGAAGGGGCCCAGTCTGGCCATCCGGGCATGGCTTCACGACGGTCCACCGTGAAGGTGCTCAACCGGATGATCGGTGACTTTGAACGTTGACATCATGCAGGCAGATGACTGCATAATGCAGCTCATGGCCGGTGACATGGACAAGGTGTTCAGGGCGCTCGCCGACCCGACGCGCCGGCGGTTGCTCGACGATCTCCGGGTGGAGGGCGGGCAGACACTGGGCCGGCTCTGCGCCCGGCTGGCCATGACGCGGCAGTCCGTCACGCAGCATCTCGGAGTGTTGGAAGAGGCGAACCTGGTCACGTCGGTGCGGCGAGGGCGGGAGAGGTGGCACTACCTCAATCCGGTGCCGTTGCACGAGGTGGGGCAGAGATGGATCGCGTCTTTCGAGGAGCCGCGGCTGCGGATTCTGGACACGATTCGCCGCGAAGCCGAGCAGAAGAGGGCAGAAATGGAGGAGTCGCCGATGCGACCCGACTATGTGTACGTGACCTACATCCGTGCGACTCCGGAACAGGTCTGGGAGGCGCTGACCTCGGCCGATCTGACGGGAGACTTCTGGGGACACCGCAATGTCTCCGACTGGCAGGCCGGATCGTCCTGGGAGCACGTCCGCACCGACGGTTCCGGTGTGGCGGACGGAGGCGGGACTGTTCTCGAGGCGGCGCCTCCCGACCGGTTGGTGATGACGTTCGGCGACCCCGGCGCCTCCGGTCCGGAGGCGTCGGTGGTGACATTCGCGATCGAGCAGCACCACGACATCGTCCGGTTGACCGTGACCCACGCGAACCTGCAGACCGACGAGGATCTGACGGCGATCTCGGCGGGTTGGCCTGCGGTGTTCGCCAACCTGAAGTCGCTGCTGGAGACGGGGCAGGTGCTGCCACAGGCCCCGTGGGAGATGCGCGCCGAGTCGCGTGGGTGACGCGACGAGAAGGCTTGGTGGCCCGGGCGGTAGGTGGCCGGTGTCAGCGTCCGGTTGAGCGTTGGCGGGTGATCTCGTAAAGCGTGATCGACGCGGCGACCGTTGCGTTGAAGGAGCTGGCTGAGCCGACCATGGGGATTCGGATGGTGGTGTCACAGTGTTCGGACCAGAAGGAGCTCATGCCAGTGGTCTCGTTGCCGACCACGACCGCTGTCGGGCCGGTGAAGTCGTGGGACCAGATGTCGGTGACCGCGTCCTCACTGGTTCCGACCAGGGTGGTGGGGCCGGTGGCTCGCAGCCAGTCCAGCACCGCGGCTGGGGTCTCAGCCCGCACCGTCGGGACGGCGAAGAGGGAGCCGCGGCTGGCGCGGATGGTCTTCGGGTCGTACAGATCGGCGGCCCGGCCCGCGATGACCACCCCGTCGACTCCGAGGGCGTCCGCCGAGCGCAGCAGAGATCCCACGTTGCCAGGGCTGATCGGGCGGTCGAGGACGACGACGACACCGTCGGGGCGCGGGCGGATGCGGCTCAGGTCGTCGGACGGGATCGCCACTACGGCGGTCAGTTCGGCGGTGTCCTCGTCCTTGTCGGAGAGGTCCCGCAGCAGGTCGGGGGAGAGACGGATCACCTCGTCGGCGGTCCGCCCGCTGATCAGGTCACGAGCCCACTGGGATTTCACGTTCCCGGCGTGCAGCAGTGCCCGGATCTGCCAGTTGTGGGCGATCGCCTCGTTGATCGGGCGGACGCCCTGGACCAGGAATTCGCCGAGACGGTGCCGGGTGTTGCGGTTGGTCAGCAGCGCCTCCCACTGCTGGAACCTGGCGTTGCGCCGCTCCACCCGGGACTCGTTCTTGATCTTGGACATGGCGGAGGCCTCTTTCACGAACCCGGGTCGGCGTGCGCAGCAGCCTAGCAATCCGGCCGATCAGGTCCGGGCGACGCCTCGCTGGTGAGGGAGGATGGAACGGTGTTGCTCGATGATCTGAAACTGCACGCGTCGTCCGTCGTCGCCAACAACGCGATGAACAGGGAGCGGCAGCTCACCGGAGTCAACAGCTACGCCAAGGAGCTGGGGTTCGACCCGCTGAGCAGGCTCACCGGAGCGGGCAGTGCCTGGCTGGACCTGTGCTGTGGCAGCGGGCGGGCACTGACACAGGCGGCCGTCCGTCTCCGGGCAGCCCATCAACCGGCGGACGTGACCCTGATGGGAGTCGATCTGGTGGCGCCGCCGGAGACGCCGGGCGTGACGTTCGTCGAGGCGGCGATCGGGGATTGGGCTCCGGAGCGGCGGTTCGACCTGATCACCTGTGTGCATGGGCTGCACTACGTGGGTGACAAGCTGGGCGTGCTCGGGCGGGTGTTGACGTGGCTGACACCCACCGGGACCTTTGTCGCCGACCTGGATCTCGCATCGGTGCGGATCGCTGCGAATGAGCGAGCGGGCACGAATGAGCGAGTGGGCACGAATGAGCGTGCGAGCGCGAGATTGCGGGCGATGCTCCGGGCCGCGGATGTCGGCTACGACGCACGCCGGCGCCGGGTCACGTGCACCGGCCCGCGTGATCTGGACCTGCCGTTCCGTTACCTGGGCGCCGACGACAAGGCGGGCCCGAACTACACCGGGCAGCCGGCTGTGAACTCTTACTACGAGGACTGAGGTCACTCGGAGGAGGCGTGCGGCCGAGCGACGAACTCCTGTCACAAAAATGGGTTGACGCTACCGATAATCTGATCCTCCTTGCCTAGGGCAGGTAACGGCCTGAGGACGAGAGGGGGGCTCTGCCCCTTTCGATCCAACAGGAGCCGTAGATGCACCGGGCACCAGCCCTCAACTTCCTGCTCATCACCGTCTTCATCGACATGCTCGGCTTGGGACTGATCGTTCCGATCCTTCCCGCGCTGCTGACGACGGTCACCGACGATGCCGCGACCGCTGTCCTGTGGTCCGGGATTCTGGGGTCGGCTTACGGCGTACTCCAGTTCGCTTTGTCACCCCTGCTCGGTCGGCTCTCCGACCGGTACGGTCGTCGTCCCGTCCTGCTGGTCTCGCTGACCTGCCTGGGCGTCGACTGGCTGGCGCACGCGAGTGCGACAGCGGACGCCATGTGGCTGCTGCTGGCGTTCCACGCACTCGCCGGTGCCTGTGCCGGTACGAACACCGTGGTCAACGCCTATGTAGCCGACATCACCAAGCCCGAGGACCGGGCCAAGGCGTACGGCCGGATCGGTGCTGTCTTCGGTCTTGGTTTTGTGGCCGGCCCGACCCTGGGCGGGTTGCTGGGTGCGGTCGATGTGCGTCTGCCGTTCCTGGTCACGGCCCTGCTCTGTTTTGTCAACGCCGCCTACGGCTGGTTCGTTCTGCCGGAGTCGCGGCCGGGGGACCGGGTCACGCCGCTGACGTTGCGGATGGCGAATCCGATCACGGCGGTCGCCGTGGTGTTGCGCCGGCCGGTGCTGGGCCGACTGACGTGGGCCCGGCTCTGCTCCGACGTGGCCCGGATGATCCACCAGTCGTTGTGGTCGTTCTTCCTGACCGTCCACTTCCGGTGGAGCACCGCGCACGTCGGCATCGTGATGGCAGCTGCCGCCCTGGGCGGGGCGGTGCTGCAGACGTGGGCCACCGGCCCGATCGTGCGCCTGCTCGGTGACAAGCGGGCTGCGGTCGCCGGCGGCGTGATCGGCGCGGTCTCCTACCTGGGGGTCGCTGTCGCGTCCAGCCCGTGGATGCTCTACACGGCGCAGGCGGCCGGGGTGCTCGGCGTGTTCGGTGGTGCCGCTGCCCAGTCGTGGATCACGCGGAGTACCGGCGCCGACGAGCAGGGCACCGTGCAGGGCGCCCTGACCGGGGTCGGTGCGATGGCCGAGGCGGTTGTCCCGGTCACGGCCGGGATCGCCTTCGGGGGCCTACTGGCGTACGGCGATCCGGGTCTGTTGTTCGCCGTTGCCGCAGTCCTGGCAGCCGGCTCAGCCCTGCTGTACGCGGTCACTCCGCTGACGACCGTCCCGGAACCACGCCTCCAGCAGCGGTAACACCACGCGCAGGTCGTCGCCTTCGACGCTCACGTGAGCGGCCTCCCGGGCTGCCGGTGACGCGTTGAGGGCGGCGGCCAGCCCGTCCGCGGGCGTCGACAACCGACACCTCCTGGTTGGTCATACGCCCCGCGTCGTAGGCGGCCTCCGCCTCCCACCGAAGCTCCGCGTGCCCGAGCCGCCCACTGGACGTCCCCGCAACCAGGGTCCCGTCCGGCGCCGCCGAACGCGACCGCGCTGGTCACGGCGATGATGATGCGGCGCATGCCGGCCCCCACAACGACGAACTTCAAGATCAGATCGGCAGATGCTAGCCGATGCCCCGCAACAGCGGGCGCCAGGTGGCCAGCTCCGGATCCATCGGCGGTGCGGGCACGTCGAGGGCCGCGTTACGGAGCAGGGCGAGGGTCATCCGGGACAGACGGATCTCTTCGGGGGTACGGGCCCGCCAGTCCCGTGGCAGCCCGGCAGCCTCCTCCCGTGTCATCGGCAGGGCGGCCAGGCACCCCGGCGCGATCTCCCCGGCCGGTACGAATCCCGGCCAGTCCAGTGATACGGGATCGTCATGCCGACGATGATGCACGACCGGTTCTGCCTGTCGTTCCGCATGGTCCGGGGCGGGCACCGGCGGTTGCATCAAGGCATGAGCTTCGTGACCACCGCCGACGGGACCAGCATCTTCTACAAGGATTGGGGCACCGGCCGCCCGGTCGTGCTCAGTCACGGCTGGCCGCTGAACTCCGACAGCTGGGAGGCCCAGCAGCGGTACCTGGCGAGTAACGGCTACCGGGTGATCGCCCACGACCGCCGCGGGCACGGCCGTTCCACCCAGTCGTGGAACGGCAACGAGATGAACACCTACGCCGACGACCTGGCCGCCCTGATCGACCACCTGGACCTGACCGAGGTGACCCTGATCGGTTTCTCCACCGGCGGCGGCGAGATCACCCGATACATCGGCCGGCATGGCACCACCCGGGTGGCCCAGGCGGTCCTGGTGTCGGCGGTGCCACCGCTGATGGTGCAGGGCCCCGGCAACCCGGGTGGTGTCCCCGCGGATGTCTTCGACGGTCTGCGTGCGGGTTCCCTCGCCGACCGCTCCCAGCTCTACAAGGATCTCGCCGACGGCCCGTTCTTCGGGAACAACCGTCCCGGAGCCGACGTCTCCGAAGGCATCCGCCGGGCGTTCTGGCTCCAGTCCCTGGCCGCCGGCCACCACAACGCCTACGAGTCGATCGCCGCCTTCTCGGCCACCGACTTCCGTGACGACCTGACCCGTTTCGACATCCCCACCCTGGTGATCCACGGCGACGACGACCAGGTGGTCCCGTTCGAGGTGGGCGGCCAGGCCTCCGCGGAACTCGTCAAGGACGCCCGGCTGCTCGTCTATCCCGGCGCCCCGCACGGCATCACCGACACCCACAAGGACCGGCTCGGCAACGACCTCCTCACGTTCCTCCAGGAATACGACGGCTGACATCGCGCTCTATCGAGTGCCGGTGCTCTCCCGCGCCGGGTCGGCGGGATGCCGGGGCAGGTCACGGACGTCCTCGCCGGCCTGCTCCGGCCGTCCCAGTCGTTCCGGCCGGTCGGGACGCAGCGCGGCGTCGGCCAGTCGATCAGCATGAATCTTTCGCGGCGGTTCCGGTGTATGGCTCATGCCCCCAGCGTGCGCCGTATTCCCTGATTCCGCCGGAACAACGACATTTCAGGAATGGTCGACCGACTGCAGGAAAGCACAGGTCAGCGCTGCCTGAGCGGGTTTCGTCCCGGTGAGCGCCCGGAATTCCGGATCCGCGTCGGCCGGCATCACACACGACCGGGACTCGTCGATCCGCTGCATCGCCGCGGTGATGTCACGTTCCCGATCCGGGCACCGGTGCGTGATGTCGATGTACACCTTGTTCAAGGTGCCGTCGTCGGTGTTCGCCGCCACCCAATCAGCGAACTGGTCGTTGTCCCACCCGCAGGCCAGTCCCGCGATCTCCTCCAATCTGGCGAAGTTGAGATCCGACAATTCGTGCCCGATCTCCCGTTCCATCGCCCGCCGATAGTCGGCCGCATCATAGGAGTAGGGCTGGGCGACGGCCGCCGAGACATCGACGGACTCCTCAACCCCGTCCGGGAACAGTACCCACCCGACTACGAACCCACCGGCCGCGAGCAGCCCCAACGCCCCCGCGGCCATCCGTTCCCGTGGGTCGACCGGCCGAGCATGCCGCCCCCGGGCCCGCGCATGCACTCCCACGGCGTGCCGCCCCCGATACCGCCCCGCCATGCCCGACTCTCCCGCCGTGTGATGCGCGTCCCCCCTTCAGTTCGGCCGATCGACACCTTCATGAAGCAACAACCCTGATTCGGTACGCCTACCGGAACGCCGACCGTGCCTACCCGCAAGCGATGCGGCCCCTAACGGTCCCCCCGCGTCCGCCGGGCCGAATGCGACCCGCACCGCCCGGCGGTGTGCGTGGGAGGTGCGGCGGTCGGTCAGTCGACTCGGCTGATGGCGTGCCGCCGGGCGGCGACCGTGAGGGCCAGCCGGACGGCGATGTCGTCCCGGTCCAGGACGGTGCGCAACTCCGCCGTCACCGCGTCGGCTGCCTCGGCGATGTCGTCCAGGTTCGCGTGCGGTTCGGCGACGGCCCGGAACACCACGACGATCCGCCCGCGTTCCCGGACCACCCGGCTGTGCGCGGACCGCACCCCGGGTGTGTCGGCGAGCAGCCAGGCTGCGACGGTGGCGGGGCCTCCCGGGTCCACCGGCAGCCGGCCCTCCGCCCCGGAGCCGGGCAGCAGGAGAGCCCCGATCGGGCGGCGTGGCTCGGTGACAGACGCGCCTTCGCGGTGATCGTCTCCCGCCACGGCCCGGCTCTCTACCGCTACGCGTTCCGCCTGCTCGACGAACCGGGAAGCCTCGAAGACGTGCTCCAGAAGGCCTTCATCGGGCACGGTGCACGACGTCACCCACACCGTCGTCACCGGCATCCTCGGTGAGCTCGCGCCCGGCGCCGACGCCGTGCACTCCCACGTCCACGTCCATGACATCAACGACTAGGGTCCAGCGGCCCCGCCGATCCGGAGCCGCTGGACCGGGATGTCACGACGCGGTGCGGCTCCACTGCTGGTTGGTGCCGGTGCCGCAGGTGTACTGGGTGATGTCGGCGCCGTCCGCGGTGTTCGCCGAGACGACGTCCAGGCATTTGCCGCTGTGCCTGGCCTTCAGCTGGTAGTAGCTGCCGGTCGCCACCCACTGCCACTGCTGGTTGGTGCCGGTGCCGCAGGTGTACTGGACGATGTTGGCGCCGTCCGCGGTGGACGATGACGCCACGTCGAGGCATTTGCCGCTGTGCTGGGCGACGATCTGGAAGTAGCCGCTGCCGGCGTCCCGGAACTCCCACTTCTGGTTGCCGCCGCCGTTCCAGGCGTACTGCTTGACCTCGGCGCTGTTGGCCTGTGAGCTGCTGACCACGTCGGCGACCTTGCCACTGTTGCGGTTGGTCAGCCGGTAGTAGGTGGCCGGATTGCCGGTGATCGTGCCGGCCGCCGCGTCGACCGTGATCGTCGGGTACCACGACAGCGACATCGATGTGGATGACGGGAAGGCGATCGGCAGCCACACGTACCGCGAGTCGTTGACCGGTCCGGACCATGCCCCGGCCCAGCGGTCACCCATGTAGAGGTAGCTGGTTCCGGAGGTGCCCTGCACCGGCAGCACGTAGGCGGGCTGCGACCCGTAGGACGTGCCGTCGCCGACGTTGGTCCAGCCGGACCAGGGGCCGCTGATGCTGGTGGCGGTGGCGTACTTGGACTGGTTCGGATTCCACCCGGAGGTGCCCGAGGTGAGCAGGAAGTAGAC
>DATMVU010000235.1:0-23191 GCA_035562875.1 Actinoplanes sp.
GTCGTCGCCCACGACGCGGCAGCCTATCGATCACCCGCAACGTCCGGCGCGCAGGGCTGCCCCCGGGCCGGACAGATCACCGGGAGCGATCACGCGTCCGGCGCTGACCAGCGTCGACACGGCGCGGGACGGCCGAGGGCCGTACCCCGCAGTGGGGTACGGCCCTCGGCCGATCGAACTCCTAGCGGGTGGCCTTGTAGCCGCCGTAGGCGCCACCGCCACCGTAGGCACCGCCACCGTAGCCGCCACCACCCTGGTAGCCGCCGTAGCCGCCACCGTGGTGACCGCCGTAGTAGCCCGAGGAGACCCGCAGGGCCCAGCCCCGGTAGGTCCGGAAGCAGGAGTACCGGCCCCAGTAACCCTTGTACTGGCCGATCTTGCCGACCCGGTGGCAGGTCCGCAGGCTGCGGTAGACGCCCTGGATCCGGCTCCGGTTCCGGAGGTTCTCCTGCTGGACCGTGACCCGCTTCTCGGCGGCCGACGGTGTGGCCGCCGACGAGGGTCCCGCCGACGCCGGACCAGCCGCCACGGTCAGACCGGCGGCGACTGCCACACCGGACATGACGACGGCACGCATAACCTTGTTCATACGATCACCTTTTCCGCAAGAAAGGGTAATTTCCGGACGAGATGAATCGTATGGGCGCAGAACCAATTAAATCATGGCAAAAACAGACACTTTAGGGTGAAGAATGGCGTTTTAATCTTCTAAACTCATACTTTCAGACATAACCGTGCTCCCCGTTCAGGGGAGCACGGTATCGGTCAAACGGCGATCTTGGTGCGTGCGGCCGGTCGTAGGTAGACCGCCCAGGTGATCACCACGCACAGGGCGTAGAACGCGATGAAGGCGATGTAGGCGGCGTCGGCGTCCTGGTAGGTCAGGAACGACTGCCGGAACGCCAGGTTCACCAGCACCCCGCCGACCGCCCCGATCGCACCGGCGATGCCGATGACCGCACCGGAGATCCGCCGGGCGGTGTGCTCGTCATCCGCGTACTTCTGCTTGAAGATCGCCGGGATCATCTTGTACGTGGATCCGTTCCCGAGCCCGCTGAGGACGAACAGGGTGATGAAACCGACCAGGTAGAGCGGCAGCGACCGCTGCTGGGCCGCGAAGAGCACGATCGACGCGCCCACCGCCATCCCGATGAAGTTGACGAAGGTGACCTTCGAGCCGCCGAACCGATCGGCCAGCGCCCCGCCGAACGGCCGGATCAGGGAGCCCAGCAGCGGGCCGATGAAGGTCAGGTAGGCGGCCTTGACCGGGGTGTCGAAGGTGTCCGCGAACTGCACCTGCAGCACCTGGCCGAAGGCGAACCCGAACCCGATGAACGAGCCGAAGGTGCCGATGTAGAGCACCGACATGACCCAGGTGTGGCCCTCTTTCGCGGCGTCCCGCATGCCACGCTTCTCGTTGCGGGCCTGCGCCAGGTTGTCCATGTAGAGCGCCGACCCGGCGGCCGCCAGCACGATCAGCGGGATGTAGACCCCGGCGACCAGGCCGGGGCTGCCGGCGCCGACCGTGGCGAGGACGAGCAGGCCGATCAACTGCACGGCGGGCACACCGATGTTGCCGCCGCCGGCATTGATGCCGAGCGCCCAGCCCTTGAGCCGGTCCGGGTAGAACGCGTTGATGTTCGCCATCGACGACGCGAAGTTGCCCCCGCCGACACCGGCGAGCGCGGCCAGGACCAGCAGGGTCTCGTACGAGACCCCGGGTTTGATCATGAAGGCGGCCAGGACCGACGGGATCAGCAGCAGCGACGCGCTGATGATGGTCCAGTTGCGGCCGCCGAACCGGGCCACCGCGAAGGTGTACGGGATCCGCAGCCCCGCCCCGACCAGTGTCGGCACGGCGGTGAGCAGGAACTTCTGTGCCGGGTCGAAGCCGTAGGCGGGCCCCAGGAAGAGCACCATCACCGACCACAGCGACCACACCGAGAAACCGATGTGCTCGGACAGGATCGAGAAGATCAGGTTCCGCCGGGCGATCCGTCTGCCGCCGTTGTCCCAGAACTCCCGGTCCTCCGGCCGCCAGTCGTCGATCCAGTGGCCGCCGATGCTCTTCGCGGCCGGCCGTTCCAAAGTCGCGGTCATTGTCAGACTCCTAGAATGATGTGACCGTCGTCGACCCGCACCGGGTAGACGTCGATCGCGGGCTGGCCGGACTGGGAACACCCGGTGGCGAGGTCCCATGCGTACAGGTGCAGCGGGCAGACGACGACACGGTTGTCGATCTGCCCATCAGCGAGCGGGCCGCCCTTGTGGGGGCAGACGGCGGACACCGCGCGAACCGAGCCGTCCCGGAGGCGGAACACGGCGACCATGTCGTCACCGACGGCGTAGGTACGGCCCTCCCCGAAGGGGATCTCGTCGAGCGGGCCGAGGACGGTCTGGCTGATCGGGGCGATGGTCATGAGCGCACCGGAACCTGAGGGAGGACGGTCAGGGGCAGGGAGGTACGGAACTGGCCGGGCGTCGCCGGGACGGCCCGCTCCTTCCAGGGGTCCTTGTAGGACTGGACGGCCTCCTCGACGGCGGCGTCCAGGGCGGCGGCGATGCCGTCCGAGTCGTCGACGACGATCTCCCGGATCCGGTCGATGCCGATCCGCGGGACGAACGTGTAGGTGCGCTCCAGCCAGTTCGCGTTCTCGCGGTAGTACTGCAGGAACCGCCCGGTCAGGCGGATCACCTCTTCGGCGGTGCCGACCGTGGTGAGCAGGTCACCCTTGCGGATGTGCGCGCCGGCCGCGCCGCCGACGTAGATCTCCCACCTGCCGCCGTCGATGGCGACGACCCCCAGATCCTTGACGTACGCCTCCGCGCAGTTACGCGGGCATCCCGTCACCGCCAGCTTCATCTTGCCGGGACCTTCCAGCCCCTGGTAGCGCTCCTCCAAGGCGATGCCCAGAGCCGTCGAGTCGCCGACGCCGAACCGGCAGTAGTCGGAGCCGACACAGGTCTTCACCGTGCGGAAACTCTTCGCGTACGCGTACCCGGACGGCATGTCCAGGTCCGCCCACATCGCCGGGAGCTGCTCCTTCGGCACGCCGAGCAGGTCGATGCGCTGGCCGCCGGTGAGCTTCACCATCGGCACGCCGTACTTGTCCGCCACGTCGGCGATCTTGCGGAGCTGGTCCGGGGTGGTGACACCGCCCTTCATCTGCGGCACCACCGAGAACGTGCCGTCCCGCTGGATGTTGGCGTGCACCCGGTCGTTGATGAACCGGGCGTCCCGCTCGTCGACGTATTGATCCGCCCACATCATCTTCAGCAGTGACGCCAGGCCCATCTTGCTCTTCGCGTCGTGCTCACCACCGGGCACCAGCTTGTCGAAGACCGACGAGACACTCTTCAGTTCGAACCGGCGGATCACCGCCATCAGCTCCGGTTTCGGCATCGGGACCCCCGGCACGTACCAGGACGCGGCCGGATCCTCCTCGGCCTCACCGCCGGCCGCCCACTCGACGATCCGCTGCACCAGCGGCTTGCAGGTGCCACAGCCCTTACCGGCGCGGGTCTTGTCCATCACCCCGCTGACGGTCTTGCAGCCGCCCTCGACCACCCCGCAGATGGCACCCTTGCTGACACCGTTGCAGTTGCAGACCTGGGCATCGTCGGCCATCTCCGCAGGCGTGGCCTCCTTGCTCTCACCGCCCAGATCGAAAAGCAGCTCAGCTCGTACGTCAGGAAGTGCCTGTCCCTTGTCGAACGCCTGGATCAAGCCGGCCGCTTTACTGTTGTCACCGACCAGAGTCGCGCCGACCAGCACCCCGTCCCGGATGATGACCTGCTTGTAGAGGCCCTTCTTCGGCTCGCTGTAGACGATCACCTCGTCGTCGTCGGACTCCGGCTCCTTCAAGCCCATCGCCGCCACGTCGATACCGGCGACCTTCAGCTTCGTGTGCAGTTTCGACCCGCGGTAGGCGGCGTCCGGGTTACTGCCGGTGAGATGGTCGGCGAGCACCTTCGCCTGATCCCACAGCGGCGCCACCAGGCCGTACATCTCGCCACGGTGCTGGGCGCACTCCCCCACCACGTAGATGTCGGCCTCACCCTCGGCGCGCATCTGGTCGTCGACGACGATGCCGCGCTCCACGGTCAGGCCGCTGTCCGCGGCGACCTGGGTGTTCGGGCGGATCCCGGCGGCCACCACGATCACGTCGGCGTCGATCACCGTGCCGTCGGCCAGTCTCACCCCGGTGACCCGGTCCTTGCCGAGAACCTCGGTGGTCATCGCGTTCAGGATCACCTTGATCCCGAGACGGCTCTCCACACTGTCCTTCAGCATGGTGCCGGCCCGCTCGTCCAGCTGGACGTTCATCAGGTGGCCCATGGCGTGCAACAGAGTCACCTGGCTGACATGGTTCTGCAGGCCACGCGCCGCCTCCAGACCGAGCAGACCACCGCCGATCACCACGGCGCGCTCGTGATCCCGGGCGTAGCGGATCATCCCGCGCGTGTCGTCCAGCGTGCGGAACGCGAAGACGCCCTGGTGATAGCCCCGCTTCGGATTGTTGATGTTCTTGATCGGCGGCGTCCACGAGCTGGAGCCGGTCGCGATGATCAATTTGTCGTACGGGGTGACCGTCCCGTCCGCGGCGACCACCGCCTTGGCGGCCCGGTCGATCCGCTCGATACGGGTGCCCGAATGCAGGGTGATGCCGTTGTCGGCATACCAGCCCAGATCGTTCAAGAAGATGCCGGCCTCGTCCTCCACGCCTGCGAGCAGGTTGGAGAGCATGATCCGGTTGTAGTTGCCGTACGGCTCGTCACCGAACATGGTGATGGCCTGCACACGTTCACGATGCGGGTCTCGGGCGAGGATCTCCTCGACCGTGCGGGCCCCGGCCATGCCGTTGCCGATAACCACCAGGCGTTGCGTCATCAGATCTCCAGCAGTCCGGGTGTCTGGTCAACGCTGATGCTTTCGGCCCGCCGTTACCCCCCGGGACGCCTACCGGTGACGCTGTTGTTCAGGAATCCCCACAACCAGCCCCCACCCGATGTGAGAACCGACCCCGCCCCACCACCCAGCCGCCGCCAGGCCAACAGTCCAACAGTCCAACAGGCCAATAGGTCGCAGACCACCGCCCCAGGCCGCCAGGCCACCGCCCCAGGCCGCCAGGCCACCGCCCCAGGCCACCGCCCCAGGCCGCCAGGCCACCACCAGTCAGGCCAGGCCACCAGGCCGCCAGGCCATCACCCGACCGGCATCCGACCGGCACCCGCCGGGCGATCATCTGCAAGGACGCCACCCACCGCACAGACCCGCCCCGCCGCTCACCCGCCGCGGGTCTGACACCTGCCGTGCGCACGGGCCGGGAAAGGCCCGGTCGGCGCACACGATCACGGCCCGTATTCCCTGGTAGGGCCCCTGACACCGGCCCGGCGGCACGATCGGCCAGTCGTGACGGCCCACCGGGCACAGGGAGCCCTCCTCTTGACCGCAGCTCACAGCAGGCGTATTCCCCCAGCCGGCTGACCACTCCCTGCCTCCCCCACCGGCTGACCACTCTCCGCCTCCCCCAGACGGCTGACCACTCCCTGCCTCCCCAGACGGCTGACCACTCCCTGCCCAGATCTTGGTCAATCACCCACCGGTTTCGGTGGCAGCTCGACCAAGATCGGCAGCCACACCCCGACCACCCCGGATCTTGGTCGATCGACCACCGAAACCGGTGGCCGGCCCACCAAGATCCGAGCCCAACGGGCACGAGAACGAGCGCAGTAGGCACAGAACGAGCCCAACGGGCACGAGAGCGAGCCCAACGGGCACGAGAGCGAGCCCAGCGAGCACGAGAGCGAGCCCAGCGAGCACAGAACGAGGTTGGCGGGCACAGAACGAGGTTGGCAGGGCAGAACTAGGCTGGCAGGGCGCCGGACCAAAAGCTTGATATGTGTACCCGCAGCAAACAAGCAAGAGTCTCCGGGACGACTGCACCAGCACACAGTCCCAGTTCGCGCGCCCGAACCGGGAGGCCTTGACGACATCAACTCTCGACCTACGCCTGCATGGATCATGTTGTCCACACGAACACCCGCATCAACATGGACCGAGTTGTCCACATCAACATCGACCATGCTGCCCGCGCCAACATCGACCATGCTGCCCGCGTCAACATGGACCGCACCGGCCGCATCAACATGGATCGCGCTGTCCGTATGGACAAGGACCGTACTGGCTACCTGGACGAGCGTGCTGTCTGTGCGAACGGCGACCGTACTGTCGGAGCGAACAACGACTGGGCGCTCTCTGCGCTGATGGCGGTAGTGCTGTCGTAGCGGCTCAGGACCAGGTCGGCCACCGCGGGGTCGTGGCATAGCGGTGGAGTGACCGAGTCCGCGCCGGAACTGTGCAGGGTGCGGTAGAACAATCCCTCGGCCAGCAGGTAGGCCGCCACCGCAACGGTTCGGGCTCCCTCCGCCCGCAGCCGGGCGACCACGTCCTTCACTCGGGGGCCGCTACCCGAGGTGTAGCCGAGTTCCACCCGGCCGGGCAGTTGTGCGGCAACGTCACGGATGCCTTCCACCCACAGCGGGTCCGACGATCCGGCCGACGCCAGCACTACGGCGTCCGAGTCCGGCAGATTCCGTCGCAGACTGTCCAGGAAGAGCGGATCCGGCCCGAGCGGTGCCGTCACCGGGAAGTGTGTTGACTTGACCGCATCGGCGATATCGACACGCACGTGATATCCACACGACAACAGCAGTGGCACGACGATCGCGTCGTCAACACTCGCCACCACGTCGGCAACCTTGGGTTCCTGCACATCCACGTAGCAGAGGCGGACGTCCAGACCGGGCCGTCGCTGGCTGACCGCTGCGGCCAACTGCTGAATCTGCCGTCGGCCGGACGGCGAGCGGGTCCCGTGGGCGACAGCGATCAGGGTGGGAAAAGCAGACACAGGCGTCTCCTCAGGCTTAGAACCCCCGTGCACACCGAGTGCCACGGGAGCCGTTCTCGCACTTCAGGGGAGCGGCCCGGCAAAACATCAGGCTCGCGGTCTTCGGTCTCCAGCACTCAGTCTTCGGTCTCCGGCTGGCAGTCTTCGGCCATCGCTGCCCGGCTGGCAGTCATCGGTCGTCGCTGCCCGGCTGGCAGTCTTCGGTCGTCGCTGCCCGGCTGGCAGTCATCGGTCGTCTCTCTAGCCGGCAGTCTCCGGCCGGCGCTCTCCTTGTCGCTCTCCGGCCAGCGGCGGGTGCCGGGTTGACTTGCATCGAGTTGAGTTGAGTTGAGTCAGGCGGCTTCGTCTATGCGCAGGCGGTAGCCGCGTTTGATCACGGTCTCGATGTGTTTTCCAGAGCCCAGGGCAGCGCGTAGACGGGCCACCGCCACGTCGACCGCGTGACCGTCGTTGCCGCGAGGCAGGGCCATGGCCAGCTGGTCCTTCGACACCACGGAGCCGGGGCGGCGGGCCAGAGCAGCCAGGATCGCCATCGCTGCGGGCGCGAGTGCGTGGGTGACTCCGTCGATCAGGACCGCGTGGCCGCGTACCTCAAGAATCGTTCCTGCCACGTGCAACCGCAGCGCCCGGCGTGGAAGCTCGTCGGCGACTGTCTTGATCAGCGCTCCGAGCCGGTACCGCTCCGGCATCACCACTTCGACACCCCGCTCGACCAGCGGCGCCGCGGTGACCGGCCCGACGCAGGCGGCGAGGGTGTCGTGGTTGAACGCGGTGGCCACATCCGCGCCGACCTCACCGGCGATCTGCAGGAACGCCTTGACCGCGGGCGCGCTGGTGAACGTGACCGCATCGACCTGGCCGGCGGCGACCTGCTCGGCGAGCCGTCTCACCGGGGCCACGTCAGGCGGCATCGCCCAGCGGTAGACCGGCACCTCGACCACCGCAGCACCCGCCGTACGCAGGGATTTCACGAATTCGGTCTGTGGTTCGCCGTGTTCCTGCACGACGATGCGCCGACCGGCGACGCCTTCGGCGAGGAGCCGTTCGAGCACTTCTTCGGAGGCTTCGGTCTTGGCCGCCCAGTCCTCGATGAGCCCGGCCGCCCGGATCGCCCCGCACGGTTTCGGGCCGCGGGCGATGATCCGCGCGTTGTTCAGCGAGGCGCGCAGCGTGTCGGCCAGACCCCAGCCCTCGGCGGCCTCCAGCCATCCCCGGAACCCGAATCCGGTGGTGGCGACCACCAGATGCGGTTCGAGTCCGATGCAGGCGGCGGTCGCCGCGTGCAGTGCCTCGTCGTCGATCAGGGGGACGATGGTGATCGCCGGCGCGCTGATCACCCGTGCCCCGCGCCGTTCCAGCAGCGCCGCCATCTCGCTGCGCCGCCGTTCCGCCGTCACCGCCACGGTGAAGCCGGCCAATACACCCTCGATCATCCGGTCCCCATCCTGAGCCGCCCGTCCGGTGCAAGAGTCCTAAGGCCTGGTTTCGGGACCGGCAAAGCAATGTTTCCGAGAGAATAACGGCTGCTCACATGGTCAACGCCGGGCACTGTGACCTGTTGATCACGCTCCGGTCATGTCATCCGGTCCGGCGATCCCCCGCAGTTGCCTGTTGAGTTGAAACGCGGCGATCCGCCCGTCCAGCAGACCGATCCGGTAGTCGGCACCCACCTCGGGATCTTCGGCGATCTGCGGGTCCCGGAACCCGGCGACCCCGTCCAGTCGGCCGGCGTTGTAGGCCACCAGGGCGTCGTCCATCTCGTCTTCTCTCCCGCTGCTTCTCCCCGCGGCGATGATCTTCAGCGCGGAACGTCGCGACAATCTCGCACGCGGTAAGTCCGCGGCCCACCGGCCGATGGTTCGGAACCGGCCTCCGGAAGGACACCGCAACCTGACCGAAACCGTTCCGCACCCGAGTTCCAGCACCCCGCCCACACCGGTACGGCCAGCACCTGGCCGATGCGGCCGGTTCCTGGCCGGTGCCGTCCCGTGGCAGCCGACGGGCGAGGCCGGCAAGTCCGGTCGGCCACCGGGTCATCGCCATGCCGCGCGTCCCACGACGAGCGGCCGGGCGCCCGCGAACCGCCGCCAGTGCTCGATCCCGGCGCTGAATCGCGCAACGACCTGCTCGCGCGATTCCCACCCCGGATGGTCGGTACCGGCGAGGTAGGCGATTCTCCGTGCCCGGCAATCGCCGCGGTACGGCTCGTCACGCACGACCTCGTTGAACCGGCATGGGACGAGAATCAACACGAGACGAGGGATCAACGTGGGACGAGGGATCAACGCGAGACGAGCGATCAGCGTGGGACGAGCGATCAGCGTGGGAGGAGGCCCGAGGCGTGCCAGAGGGCGGTGCCGGGGCCGCCGATCAGGTCGAGGCCGGACAGGAAGGTGACTATCCGCTCGCCGGCCCAGCGCAACGTCTCGCGGTGGTGGGGGTTGGCGCGAGCGGCACGGCGGCCCTCCTCCGGGTCGATGCCGATCGCGCGGTAGACACGCGGGTCGATCAGGCGGGTGCCGGTCAGGTAGGCGGCGCGGGCGATGACGAGCCGGTCGAATTGCAGGCGCGACCGTCCGGCGGTGCGGATCTGGCGGGCCAGCTCCTCCCTGGCGTACCGGACGTGTCTCGCCTCTTCCACGACGTGGATGCGGGAGACCATCCGGACCAGGGGTTGTACGTCGTCGTGGCTCATCGCCTCGCGTTGCAGGGTGTCCAGGATCTCCTCGGCGATGAGGATGGCCGCGTACATGCGCGGGCCGGTGGCGGTGTGCGCGATCCAGCGGCCGAGCCATTGGTTGACGCCGGCGGGCTGGTAGACGGGCGTACCGAGGCGGGCGATCATGCGACCGAACATGACCGAGTGGCGGCACTCGTCGGCGATCTCGGTGAGGGCGTACTGGGCGTGCGGCGCGGTCGGGTCCTGCTTGAAGTATTCGCGGATCAACAGTTGCATGAGGATCGTCTCGAACCACACACCGAGCCCGGCGATGCTGGCGACCTCATGTCGAGTCAAGTCAACACGTTGTTCCTCGGTCATCCGTTCCCACAGCGCGGTGCCGTACAGACTGGAACGGTGCGGAGGAACGAAGAACTTTCCGGGTACGAGCGGGGCCGCCCAGTCGATCTCCACCTCGGGATCGTAGGAATGCTCGGCCGAGGAGTGGAGTAGTCGCAGGGCGGTGCGGTCGCGATCTGTCATCCGGTCCTCCCGGAGATGCTCGACGTCGCCGGGTCCTGAGCATTCGCAGCTCGGGACGATGCTGGTTCCCGAATGTCACCAGCCCCCGGGCGCTTGACGTTACCGGCGGTAACAGTTACTTCTTGTACTATGAGCCCGGTCACTCCACCCGTCAATCCCGGCCGCTCCGCCAGTTCCGGTAGCCCCGTCGAGCACGACAATTCCGGTAGGTCCGTTGCGCATGAGAGCTCCGGTGAGTCCGTTGTACCCGGCAGATCCGGTGATCCTGTTACGCCCGGCCGCTCCGGCACCACCGCCAAGCCCGGCCGCTTCGCGAACTCGGTTGAGCCCACGAGCTCCGACGGTTCCGGTAGCCCTGCCAGACTCGGCCCGTCCGCCAGGTCCGTTGCATCCGGCGGCTCTGTCGCTTCCGGCGGCTCTGTCGCTTCCGGCGGCTCTGTGGCTTCCGGCAAGTCTGCCGCTTCCGGCAAGTCTGTCGAGGCCGGTGGATCCGGGACCCCCGGCAGCTCCGGCGAAAAACCCGGCAGCTCCGGCGACGGTCGGCGTGGCCGTTGGGACGGCCATCGTGAGCAGCGGCGGGCCGAATTGACAGCGGCGGCCGTCGAGGCGATCCGCCAGCACGGGCCGGACGTCGGCATGGAGGCGATCGCCGCGCACGCCGGCGTCAGCAAGCCGGTCCTCTACCGCTACTTCGCCGACAAGTCCGAACTGTGGCTGGCGGTCGGGCAGGCGGCCGGCCAGATGGTTCTCGACGACATGATCCCGGCGGTCGCCGCGGTACGGGAGGATCGTGCGGTCATCGCAGCCGCGATCGACATCTACCTTGCTCGTATTGAATCGGACCTCAATCTGTACCGGTTCGTCGTGCATCAACCCGACATCGCCCGCCGCCGGGACGTGGTCGCCGATGTGATGGACACGGTGGCCAGTGGGCTGGCCCGGATCCTCGGCGACCGGCTGCGGGCCCGTGGGCTGGACTCGGGGGCGGCACTGCCGTGGGCGTACGGCGTAGTCGGTTACGTCCAGGCGGTCGGCGACTGGTGGCTGAAACAACAGCAGCCGATCAGCCGGGACGCGCTCGCCGAGTACCTGACCACGTTCCTGTGGAGCGGTATCTCCGGCATGCGCCAGGCCCCGGACCTCCCCGGCGGCCTGGCGGGAGTGCGGGACAGATGACCTCCCGGGCATCCGAACCAGCGCGGCACACGGATGGCTCGAAGGCCCTCGGACCAGCGCAACACGCGGCCGGCAAGGCATCCGGATCAGCGCAGTCGACGGCCGGCGATACCTCCCAACCGGCGCAGCACGCGGGCTGCAAGGCAACCGGCCCGGTGCAGCACGCGGGCGGAAAGGCAACCGAACCGGCGCGGCTGATGACCGATCGGGACGAGCGAGCCGCGGCGCATGGGAACGATGAGGAATATCGTGGGCCGGCGGTGCTGAGCCTGGATGACGGGTTGGTGCCGGTGGAGGTTCGGATGTCGGCACGGTTCGAGCCGATCGAGGGCCGGTTCCGCTGGGCCGGGCGTACCGAGCCACACGACGTGCTGCGCGAGCGGGTCGGTGCCGGGCTGCGGAACGCCATGATCGTGGTGCCCGGATCGCCGGAGACCGCGGTCAAGTTGAGCGATCCTGATCCGTGGGGTGGTGTCCGGATCTCGGGTGCCGGAACGCCGCCGTGGTTCCAGCAGGAGGTTCATGTTGACTGAACACTTCAATGTATTGATCATCGGCGCCGGCCTGTCCGGGATCGGTGCCGCCTGGCGGCTCCAACAGCAGCGCCCCGGCGACACGTACGCCGTACTCGAGGCCCGCGACACGATCGGCGGCACCTGGGACCTGTTCCGCTACCCAGGCGTCCGATCCGATTCGGACATGTACACGCTCAGTTATCCGTTCCGACCCTGGCGTGAACCGGAGTCGCTCGCCTCCGGTGCGAAGATCCGCCGCTACATCCAGGAGACCGCCGACGAGGCCGGCATCACCGGGCGGATCCGGTTCGGGACCCGGGTCACGCGTGCGGACTGGTCGTCGGCGGAGTCCCGCTGGACCGTCCACACCAGCTCCGGATCTTCGCTGACCTGCGATTTCCTGTACGGGTGTGCCGGCTACTTCGACTACTCCGCGGGTTACCGGCCGGACTTCCCCGGACTCGGTGACTACACCGGGCGGCTCGTACATCCGCAGTCCTGGCCCGCCGATCTCGACTGGACGGGCCGCCGGGTGGTCGTCATCGGCAGCGGCGCGACAGCGGTCACCCTGGTCCCGGCTCTGGCCTCCACCGCGGCACACGTGACGATGTTGCAGCGCTCCCCCACCTACATCACGCCGCTCCCGGAGCGGGACGCCGTCGCGGTGGCCGCGCGCCGTCTGCTCCCACCGAACGCCGCCAACCGGGTAGCGCGCGCCAAGAACATCCTGCTCACCCAGGCCTTCTACCAACTCGCCCGCCGTCGGCCCCGGCTGGTGCGGCGGGCTCTGCGCGCGGTCGCCATCCGTTTCCTGGGCGATCCGGGATATGTGGACGAACACTTCAAGCCCCGCTACGAGCCGTGGGATCAGCGGCTGTGCGCCATCCCGTCCGGTGATCTCTATCGGTCGATCACCGGCGGGCGGGCCTCGGTGGTGACCGATCACGTCGACACGTTCGTGCCCCAGGGCATCCGGTTGCGGTCCGGGACGGTCCTGGACGCCGACATCGTGGTCTCGGCGACCGGGCTGTCGCTGCTGCCGGTGGGCGGGATCGAACTGGCCGCCGACGGGGTGCCGGTCGATGTGGGCGGTTCGGTGTCGTACCGGGGGCTGATGCTCGGTGGGGTGCCGAACTTCGCCTACTGCATCGGGTATGTCAACGCCTCCTGGACGCTGCGCGCCGACCTGTCACACCGGTACATATTGCGACTTCTCGATCATATGGATCAACATGGACTGGCCGTGGCGACACCGGTCCCGCCACCGGAGAGCACATCACCGGAGAGTGGCCGGCCGCTGCTCGACCTGTCATCCGGCTATGTCCAACGAGCCCTCGACCGGTTCCCGCGCCAGGGCGGCCGGGATCCGTGGATCGTCCGCCAGAACTATCTGCGCGACGTGTTCACCACACCCCGCGCCGACGTCACCCACGACATGACCTTCACCCGTCGCGTGTCAACAGGATCCACACCGGATTCTGGTTCCACACCGGACTCCGCGACGAACCCGCCGTCCGTCCCGTCATCGAAGGTGGTCTGATGTCCCGTCGTCTTCCCGAGTACCGGTTCGCCGGGCGCACCGCCGTCGTCACCGGAGCGGCCAGTGGTATCGGTGAACAACTCGCCTACGGACTGGCGTTCCGGGGCAGTGACCTGGTGCTGGTCGACGTGACCGAGGAGCGGCTCAGCACGGTCGCCGAGCGGATTCGTACCGCCAATCCGTCTCTGGAAGTGCAGACCGTCGTCGCCGATCTGGCCGACCGCGCCGCCGTCGAATCCGTCGCCGGGCAGATCCTCGCCGAACATCCGGCGATCGGCCTGCTCGTCAACAACGCCGGCATCGCACTCGGCGGGCGGTTCGACCAGGTGACCGTGGACGAGTTCGAGCACGTCATGAACGTCAACTTCCGGGCGCCCATGCTGCTCACCCACGCCTTGCTACCCGCATTGACTGCTACCAGCGGCAGTCATCTCGTCAACATGTCAAGTCTGTTCGGATTGATCGCGCCGCCCGGGCAGAGTGCCTACAGCGCCAGCAAGTTCGCGTTGCGCGGACTCAGCGAGGCGCTGCGCAGCGAACTGATCGACAACGGCGTGGGAGTCACCACGGTCCATCCCGGAGGCATCCGGACCCGGATCGCCGAGTCGGCGCTGATCGGGTCCCACGTACCGAAGGAAGAGATCGAATCCCAGATGAGGCGCTTCGCCGCGCTGCTCAGCTTTCCCCCGGAGAAGGCCGCGGAACTGATCCTGCGCGCCGTCACCAGGCGAAAGGCCCGGCTGCTCATCGCGATCAGCGCCAAGGCCCCCGATCTTCTGGCCCGGCTGCTGCCCGTCGGTCACGCCGCCATCGTCCGCGCGGTCGCGGCCGCCACCGCCAGCGGGACACGCCCGGCGCGCACCGTGGTCCGGAGATGAGATTCGCTGCGGTGCGGGGGACACGCATCCGTCTCCACGAATCCGGCGACCCGGCCGCCCCGCCGATCGTGATGCTGCACGGCATCGGCCGCAGCCTCGAGGACTGGGAGGCGCAGCATCCGCTGTTCGACGACGGATACCGGGTGGTCAGCATCGACATGCCCGGTCTCGGGATGTCCGGCCGGATGCCCGGACCCACCACCCTCGGGGTGCTCGCCGACGGGGTGTGGGCGACACTCGACACGATCGGGGAGACCCGGCCCGTACACCTCATGGGCAATTCGCTCGGCGGCGCCGTATCGATGACCATGCTGGCCGACACGCCCGGGCGGGTGTCCAGTCTGACACTCGTCAACAGTGCCGGCTTCGGCCGGGAGGTGACCGCCACGCTGCGCCTGCTGGCCGTTCCCGGACTCGGCCGGCAGATGCTGCGCCGCATCGACCGGGCCACCGTGTCCCGGATGGAACGGATGCTCTTCGCCGATCGGGCGCTGGTCACACCAGCCCGCGTCGAAACCGCCCTCCGGATCGCGCGGCAACCCGACTTCGCCGCCGTCTACCTGGAGATCGCCCGCGCCCTCGGCGGGATCTGCGGTGTCGGCGCCGCCTGGCGTGCCGAACTCCTCGCCGGCCTGGCCGGCAGCACCGTCCCCACCACTCTGGTGTGGGGCGACCGTGACCTGATCCTGCCGAGCCGGCACCTGGCGGCGGCACGGAAGGCGTTCCCGCGCGCCCGTTTCCACCTGTTCCCCGAAACCGGGCACATGCCTCAGATCGAACGCCCGGCCGAGTTCGCCGCCCTGGTCCGGCCCATGCTCGCCCAGGTGGCCACCTGACCTCGGCACTCTCCGGATCCCGGACTCGTTCACTGGGATGCCGGGCAGCTACCCGGCTGCGCGACGAACGGTGATCTCGCTGGCGGCCAGGTTACCGGGAAGCACCGCGCGGGATTGCCCGGCGCTGAGCGACCGGGCCGTCTCTGGATCAACGACGATCACCGTCAGTTGGAAGGAGTCGTCACCGCCGGTATCCAGATCGGCCGGACCGCAGGTGAAGTTCCAACCACCCCGGCAGGTGCCGACCACCTGGTACGCCGCACCGGTCCCGTGCCTGCGCAACAGCCAGACCTGATGCCGGTCTGGCAGGTCAGCGCTACCGGAGACCGGTGCCGAACTGGTGACCGTGTCGCCGTCGCGGGGATGGCTGAAACCGACCGATGCGCGCCGTTCCACCGTTCCGGTCGCGGTCCGGTCGGAGGCCACCGGGCCGGGTGAACTCGGCGGTGACGCTGTGGTGACGCTGACGCTCGGTGATGGGGAAGCAGTCTTCTGTCGGTCACCCACCGTCATTGACGATCGGGCGGCTGGTTCGCGGTGGGACCGTCCGGACGGGGGTTCGTAGGGCGCCAGCCCGGAATAGGCGGCAGCCGGGGACACTTCGGCCGCCGGTCGCTGAGCGGCCGCCATCGGCGGGGGACGGAACTCGGGTCGCGCCGGAGCCATCCCGAACGCGGAGGCAGCCACCGCCCCCACGCCAACCGTCACCAGACCGACGGTGAGGGCGGGCCGGCGCCGCGACTCCCGAGCCACGATCAGAGCAGCACCACCGACCGCGGCAGGTGCACGTCTTGACATCTTGACGGCTCGCATCAATGCGGACTTGGCCCCCGTCACCAGTTCGAACGAGATCCCCGAATCATCATTGATCCTGTCCAGTACAGCCGTCGGAGCCATCGGCCGCTCACCCACACGCAGCCACACCACCGCCGAAGGCGACAAACCGGAGAACCTGCTCTCCCGTACGCCCACACCTCCGGCTTTCGCCCCCGCGCCCGCCCACAGCCCTCCAGCTCCAGCTCCGGCACGTCCACCATCACCCCGAGCCACGTCGACATCAGTCAGTACAGCCGTGGTCGCAGCCGACGCCCGAGCTGCCTCCAACCGGGAAGCAGCACCCTCGGTCGCCATCACAGCGTTCAGAGCAGAACCGGAAATCCCGTTCGCGGGTCCGGTGGCCACCTCGGCCGGCGTCCCCGCCCGGTCTGAGCGCGGACCGGTGCCACCCGTCACCATCACCGCCGTCACCTCGGCGGATACCGGTGTGATGCGGGTATCCGGTCTGACCCCGGACTTCGGTCCATCAGCACCAGGCGGTACCCCCTCACGTGCCGGCATCCCGAGGGCATCGCTCTCACCACCGGACGTCGTTGCGACCGGAGCGCCGGTTCCCACCGCCGCACCAGTAGTGGGAACGGGCGATCCGGTGGCCTCGGCCCACGATGGCGCAGCGTCCTCGAACTCCTTGGCACCGCCGACCAGACCAGTGGAGTGATCGACCGGCCCCGCGGAATCACCGACCGGCCCCGCGGAACCATCGGTCGTCCCCGCGGACAGCGCCGAACCCGTGACATGACGGACCGTGTCCGCGGAACCACCGGCCAGACCCGTGACGTGACCGGCCACGTCCGCAGAACCACCGGGCGGATCCGGGGCTTGGCTGGTCAGGTCCGTGGAGGCTCCGGTCAGATCAAGGGCTCGGCCGGGCAGAACCGTGGAAGTACCGGTAGGAACGGTGGCCGGAACGGTGGCACCGATCTCCCCGCTCGGTTCTGCAACGCCATCGGCTGAGGTTCCGTGGACCCCCCGGGGAGGCTGTCCGGCCTGGCCAGACCCGCCATCACCAGAGCTGTCCTCGCCAGGCGAAGCGACCATGCGTTGCTGACCATGCGAGCCCCGGCGGGTTACCCCTTCGACTGCGGCTGTGATGGCTGCACGGCTCATCCTCCGCCAAGTGGCGGAGAGGCTCGTCGGCTCCGAGTCTGCGTGGTCCCGATGCTCGGGTTCGTCGGTGGAATCCGCGTCCGATTCCGCGGCGGAACCCGAGCGCAACAGATCGAGGATCGGGTGAATCGCAGTTGATTCAGTCAATGTCGATGCTGGACATGTTGATCCGCAGCATGATGACGAGTCAGTTGATGCATGCTTCGCCGATTTGGATCTCGATCGTTCGAACGATTCAGATTTAGTTGATTCAAACCTGGTTGACTCCAGCATCGTCGAGACGAGCTGATCAGATTCCGACTGGGTTGATTCAGAGTCGGCTGGTCTGTGCCGGGCCGGTTCGGGATGGGATCGGATTTGCTCGGTTTGGGTTGATTCGGTATGGGTTGATTCGGGATGGGTTGATCCAGCAGATGTGGACGATACCGATCTCGATGCCGATCCCGATGGTGATCTCAACGTTGACGGCGTCAATGTTGATTTCGGAGTCCGCGGTTCGGGACGGATGGACATCGATGTGTGATCGGCCGAGTTCTCGGGTGTGCCGTCAGATGCGGATCCCTGGGAGGTGACAACCATCGAACGCCTTCCGCATGATCGGAGGCCGCCGGTGAACCGCCGGCCGGAGCGCCGTTCTCACCAGCGCCACCCGACCCGATAACCCAGCTGAACCCGATTTAGATGCGGTTGTCCTTAGTGACGCTATTGTGGCGATCCTCTCCCCAGATCCGAGCCAGCCTTTTCAATCCGCGAATCGGCTGCCCCGAAGATCCGGGAACAGCTCCCCTACCAGGCCAGAACCGACGATCAATTGCATGCGATCCTGCCGCGCTTCATGGAATCTTGAACAAGGACTATTGCGAGCAAGCGACGGAGCCGGGCGGTTGAACGCCGAGCGGTTCGACAGCAAACGTTGAGGCGGGGTCCGGCAAGATCGAGGCGGGGTCCAGCAAGGTTGAGGCGGGGTCCAGCAAGGTTGAGGCGGGGTCCGGCATGACGGAATGCAGCAAGACGGTGAGCCAGCAAGACGGAGTCCGGCCAGACGGTGAGCCATCAGGATGGAGTCCGGCAAGACGGAGTCCATCAAGACGGCGGGCGGTCACGAGCCGGGCGGGGTGACCGAGGGCCAGCCGGGGACTGCGGTGGCTTCGCGTTCCGCGGGGCCGACATAGTCTGCGGACGGGCGAATGATCTTGCCGAGGCGTTTCTGTTCCAGGATGTGTGCGCTCCAACCTGCGGTTCGGGCGCAGGTGAACATCGCGGTGAACATCTCTGCCGGTACGCCGGCGAAGTCGAGGATCACCGCGGCCCAGAACTCGACGTTGGTCTCCAGGACCCGGTCGGGTTTGCGTTCGCGCAGTTCGGCCAGGGCCGCTTTCTCCAACTCGCGGGCCACCTCGTAGCGCGGGGCCGACAGCTCTCGGGCCGCCTCGCGCAGGATTCGGGCTCGCGGGTCCTCGGCGCGGTAGATGGCGTGACCGAAACCCATCAGACGTTGGCCGTCGTCCAGGAGCCGCCGGACGTACCGTCGCGGGTCGGCGCCTCGCTCCACGTCCTCGATCATGCCCAGCGCCCGGGACGGGGCCCCGCCGTGCAACGGGCCGGAGAGCGCGGCGATCGCAGCCGACACGCAGGCCGGGGCGTCGGCTCCGGTGCTGGCGACGACCCGGGCGGTGAACGTCGAGGCGTTCATGCCGTGCTCGGCGGCGCAGATCCAGTAACGGTCGATGGCGGCCACGTGCCGCGGGTCCGGGTCCTCCTGCCAGGCGATCATGAACCGTTCGGTGGCCGTCCGGCCCGCCTCGACCAGCCGCTGCGGCACCGGCGAGGGCTCGGCCACCCTGCCGGCCCCGGCACCACCGGATGCACGGCTTGCGGATCGCGATGAACGGCCCGAGGTGCGGGACCCGGCGCGGGACGAGGATGACGACGGCGGGAAGGCGGCGCGGGCGGCCCGGGCGACGTAGTCCAGGACTGCCGCCGATGTTGCGGCCAGGTCGTCTCGGGCCCGGCTGTCAGAGATGTCGATCAGCTGGTTCAAGGACCACTGTGGGGCCAGCAACGACACCGCGGCCTGCACGTCGGCCCGGATGTCTCCGGAGTTTTCCACAGGCGGGAGAGAGCCGGCTGGCGGCAGGCCCCGATGGAAGTCACCATCGACCAGCAGGCCCCAGACGTCACCGAACGACGCCCGCCCGGCAAGGGAGTTGATGTCGACGCCGCGGTACCGCAGCGCCCCGCCGTCCCGGTCGGGTTCGGCGATCTCGGTGTCGAAAGCGACCACACCGGCAAGCCCAGGATTGACTGTCAACATGACTTCAATCTGGGCAATCAACATGTTGATGTCAATGTTGATTCAGTCAATATGAGAGGATGGCAACATGACCCGACAACCGCTGCTGACCACCGAGGAAGTCGCTACTCTGCTGGGCGTCAAACCAGCGACGGTGTACGCGTACGTCAGTCGCGGTCTTCTCACCAGCCGGCGCAACGCCGACGGCAAGAACAGTCTGTTCACCCGGGCGGACATCGACGCTTTTCAGGCCGGCCGCAAACGGGCCACCCCGGGCATCCAGACCGGCATCACCCTGATCAGGGACGGCCGCCTGTTCTTCCGCGGCATCGAGGCCACCACCCTGGCCCGCGAATCCTCCTACGAGTCGGTTGCCACCCTGCTGTGGACCGGCGCACTACAGAACGTCCCGGCCCGCCCTCCTCACCATGGATGGACGAGCGGCCGGCCAGGCGTATATGAACGGGGCCGAACCGCCGAGGTACTGGACCAGACCGACGCCAGGATCCGGCCCGATGACCGGGACCAACCAGACACCCGAACCCCCCGATCCGAGGCCCGGGACCGGCGCGAGACCCGAGAACGGGCCGAGGCCCGAGAACGACCCGAAGCCCGGAACCAGGCCGAGGCCCGAGAACGGCCCGAGGCCAATGACCGGCGCGGGTCCCGGAATCAGCCGGAACGCGGGGATCGCACACGGGCCGCAGGACGGCACGCCGGAGAGCCGGACAACGGGCCCGGCCAGCACGATGACGATGACGTCTGGACCGCCCGGCCGGACCGCGATTCGATGTTCCCCATCGACGATGATCTCCATGATCTGGCTGTCGAGGTCACCGCGAGGCTACCGGCGACCGCCCGCCTCACCGACCGGCTGCGGGTCATCGTGGCCGCCGCGTCCGCCGCCGATCCGCTCCGGTTCGACACCTCGCCCACGGCGGTCGTGGCCACCGGCCGTCATCTGCTCACCACGATGGTGCATGGCCTGCCGCCACGCGCCGCGGTCCCGATCCGGCCACTCCCCCTGGCCGAGGCGTTGTGGCATCGGCTTACCAGCGTCCCGCCGACGGAGCAGGGACTGCGTGCTCTCAACGCGGCGATGGTCCTGCTGGCCGATCATGACACCGCCGCATCAACCCTTGCGGCAAGGATTGCGGCGTCAACACGTGCACATCCGTACGCGGTGGTCAGCGCCGGCCTGGCCGCACTGGACGGTCCGCTGCACGGGGCGGCGAGTGGTCTCGCGTACCAGCTCCTGATCGAATCCTCCGGTGACCCCGGCCCCGGGGCGACGATCTCGGACCGGCAGCGCACCGGGGTGGGGATCCCGGGGTTCGGGCATCCGCTGTACCCAGCAGGCGATCCACGGGCGACCGCGCTGTTCGACCTGCTCGGCGACGGTGCGGCCAAGCGGGACGCGCTGCGGCTGGACCGGACCATGCGTACCAGATCAGGCACCGCGGCGAACGTCGACCTGGCGCTGGCCGCACTCGCCCTCGAGTACCGCATGCCGGCCGAGGCCGGCGAGGTGATCTTCGCGGTGGCGCGGACCGCGGGCTGGCTGGCGCACGCACTGGAGGAGTACGGCGACCGGCCGATGCGATTCCGGCCGTCCGGAACATACGCAGGCCACCAGCCCGCATGAAACAGCCCGACTAGGAAACAGCGGGCCACCAGAAACAGCCGCCCAAGCGAAAGCGGGCTACCGGAACAGCCGTGCAGGAGCAGCAGCCCGCAAGACAGGAAGCCGCCGGCAGTAGAAGAAGCCACTCGCGGAGAGAAACGGCCGGCAAGGAGAGAAGCGCAGGCAAGGAGAGAAGCGGCAGGCAAGGGAATCAGCGGCCCGCCGGAGGACCTCCAGCCGGCCTGCATCGGAAGCTACCGACCAGTAGGCTCCCCGGCATGACGGACCCGAACGTGTTACCTCTGCTGGAGGCGTTGCATTCGACGCCGGCCCGCCGCTACCTGTCCACCGAGCCGGTCAGCGACGATGTGATTCGCGCGATCCTGGACGCCGCGATCCGGGGCCCGTCCGCCGGCAATGGTCAATTCTGGACATGGATCGTGGTCCGTGACCCGGAGACGAAGAAGCGGATCGCCGGCTGGTACCGGGAGGGCTGGGAGCGCCACTACGGTTCCCGCCGCGAGCAGATCCTGGGTGCGCCCGAGGGCGGCCCGATGAGCAAGAAGAGCTTCCTGGCCGCCGATCACCTGGCGAACCACCTGGAAGAGGCGCCGGTCTGGATCTTCCCAGTGCTGTTGGGAGCGGCGAAGTCGACCAATCCGCGCCTGGGCTCGTCGATCTACGGCGCGGTCCAGCACCTGATCCTGGCGGCCCGCGCGCACGGTCTCGGCGCCACCCTGACCACCCTGCACATCGGCCACGAGGAGGAAGTCCGCGAACTGCTCGGTCTTCCCGCGGACGCGCTGACGATGGCCCTGATCCCGATCGGTCACCCGAGCCGGGGCCGGTGGTCCGAACCGAAGCGGCGCCCGCTCGACGAGGTCGTCCATTTCGAGAGATTCACGACCAACTGATCGTCGTACGCCCGGTCCGGCGGCCCGTCCGATTCGGGTCGCCGCACCGGCTCGGACGGAACCGGGCAGCTCACGCCTGCCGATTGATCGCATGGACTGTCATCATTGGCCGATGACAGATGGTCGCCGGTCGGCCGGCGGACGACTGCCGGTGATCGTCGGGGTGCTGGCCACCGTGGCGGTCGGCGCGGCCACCAACATCTTCACCGGTGCGCTCCCGGACAGCTGGGAGTGGGCACACGACTGGAAGCTGATGGGCTCGATCTTCGCCCTGTGTGTGGTGGCGGCGGTGGGTGCGAGCCTGGTCGAGCACCTGCAGGGCGGCCCGGATCCGGCCGGTTCAGCGTTGATCGACGCCGTGACCTCACGGTACGCCCGGATCTATCGCACTTGGGTCAATGATGATCGGCGCAACATGGACCGCAAGGGTCTCAACATCATCGCGCCGTTCAGTTCGGAACTGTCGAATGTGTTCGTCAAGCTGAAACTCACCTCCACTCCCCCCGGCCAGGCCCGGTCCGGGCTGGTGGGTGCCGCCGCGAGCCGTGGCCGGGAACTGTCGATCTGGAGTTTCCTGCCGCACTCGCGGCGCACCGTGCTGGCCGTGCTCGGCGCCCCGGGTAGCGGCAAGACCACGCTGCTCAGCCATGTCGCCCGGACGATCGTGGACCGGCATTCGGAGATGCGGCGGCCGATCCCGGTGTGGCTGCAGTTGCGCGATCACGCCGCGAAGATCGAGACCGACCCGGATCTGTCCCTGCCGGAGCTGATCCGCCGGACCGTGCCGAAGGTGGTGGGCGCCGGGCCGGCCGGCTGGTGGGAGCGCCGGCTGCGGGACGGACGGTGCGTGGTGCTGCTGGACGGCCTCGACGAGGTGGGCGAGGAGGAGGTCCGGCGCAAGGTCGTTCGGTGGATCAACGTCCAGCTCGGGGCTCATCCGAAGTGCGATTTTGTGGTCACCTCCCGGCCGCACGGCTACCGCGGTCCGGTGGTGGACGCCACTGACACCGTCGAGATCCTGCCGTTCGATCGGGGGCAGGTCCGCGACTTCCTGGAGAAGTGTTACATCGAGGCGGAGCGGCGGGAGGCCGGTCCGGCGGACGGCTCCGGGGCGGCCGACCGGGGGCGGCGGGCCGCGGCCCACCTGCTCGGACAGATCGACGCCATCCCCGGCCTGCACGATCTCACCCAGAATCCGCTGCTGCTCACGATGATCGCCAACGTGCACCGGTACGGGAAGAAGCTCCCGGAGAACCGCGCCATGCTCTACCACGAGGTGTGCGAGGTGATGCTGGGGTTGCGGGACACGCAGCGCGGTCAGGTCCTCACCCCGCCGAAGGACGTGCGACTGCAGCTTC
>DATMVU010000236.1:0-4858 GCA_035562875.1 Actinoplanes sp.
CCTCGGAACTGCCCGAACTGATCGGGCTCTGCGACCGCATATACACCGTCTTCGAAGGCGCGATCACCGGTGAGGTGGCCCGCGCGGACGCCGAACCGGAACTGCTGATGAGGCGGATGACCTCGAACCGGAGCCTGACCACACCATGAGCCGTTTGAAGGACCTGCAGAAGAACCTCTTCGGGGGTACGACCTCCAACGCCCGCCAGTTCGGCATGATCTTCACGCTCGTGGCGATCATCGTGTTCTTCCAGATCCGCACCGACGGGCTGACACTGACGTCGGGCAATCTGATCGCGCTGACCCAGCAGTACGCCTACATCTCGATCCTGTCGATCGGCATGCTGATGGTGATCGTCGCCGGGCACATCGACCTGTCGGTGGGTTCGGTGGCCGCGTTCACCGGCATCGTGGTGGCCAAGGCGATCACCGAACACGACGTGCCCTGGCCCGCGGGCATTCTGCTCGGCCTGCTGGTGGGGGCGGTGATCGGGGCCTGGCAGGGGTTCTGGGTCGCCTACATCGGGGTGCCGGCGTTCATCGTCACGCTCGCCGGGATGCTGCTGTTCCGAGGTGGCAACCAGTACATCGGCAACGCCGACACGGTCCCCGTCCCGGAGGGCTTCCGGGTGATCGGTGCCGGCTATCTGCCCGAGTTCGGCCCGGAGACCGGCTACAACAACGCGACTCTGCTGCTCGGGCTGCTGCTGTGCGCGGCCGTGACGTGGCGGGAATGGCGCACCAGACGGGTCCGGCAGCAGATGGAGGGCGCTGACCCGGCCCCGCTCTGGGTGTCTGGTGTTCGGCTGGCCGTACTTCTTGCAGTGATCGTTTTCGCCACGCTCCAGTTCGCCGGCGGGCGGGTCGGCACCAGTTTCCCGGTCTCCGGCATCATCCTCGCCGTCCTGGTCGTCGTGTACTCGTTCTACACCCGCAACACCGCGGGCGGCCGGCACATCTACGCGGTCGGCGGCAACGCGCGCGCCGCCGAACTGTCCGGGGTGAAGCTGCGCCGGGTCAACTTCCTGGTCATGACGAACATGGGCATCCTCGCCGCGGTGGCGGGCATGATCTTCGTGGCCCGGTCGACGGCCTCCGGCCCGCAGGACGGTCTCAACTGGGAACTCGACGCCATCGCCGCGGTCTTCATCGGCGGGGCCGCGGTCTCCGGCGGTCTCGGCACGGTCAGCGGCTCGATCGTCGGCGGCCTGGTCATGGCCGTGCTCAAGAACGGTCTGCAGCTCACCGGCGTCGGCTCCGACATGGACCAGATCATCCGTGGACTGTTCCTGCTCGCCGCCGTCGCGCTGGACGTCTACAACAAGAAACAGGGCCGTTTCTCGATCGTCGGATCACTGATGCGGCCCTTCCGAGGTTCGGCTGCCGCCCCCACGGCAGAACCGGTCATCCCCAGTACCGCAGGCGAGAAAGCCGGCACCACTCCAGGAAGGTGATCGCTTTTCATGCGTACCTCAATCACAAGGGTTCTTGCAGTTGGTTTCGCCCTCGCCATGGTCGCGAGCGGCTGTGGCTCGGAACGTGAGGGCAGCGGAACGTCCGGTGACCCCAGCGGTCCGGCGGCAAAGGGTTTCCCCGCGGACTCGCTGATCGGAGTGGCGCTTCCGTCGAAGACGTCGGAGAACTGGGTGCTCGCCGGCGGATTGTTCACCGCCGGTCTCCAGGAGGCCGGATTCAAGGGCGACGTGCAGTACGCCGGCGCGTCCACGATCGTCGCCGATCAGCAGGCCCAGATCACCGCGATGATCACCAAGGGTGCGAAGGTCATCGTGATCGGCGCGACCGACGCGGCACAGTTGTCGACCCAGGTCGCACAGGCCAAACAGGCCGGCGCGGTGGTGATCGCCTATGACCGGCTGATCACCAATACCAAGGACATCGACTACTACATCGCTTTCGACAATTTCAAGGTCGGGCAGTTGCAGGGGCAGGCGCTGCTGGACGGGATGAAGGCGAAGAAGGCGACCGGGCCGTGGACGATCGAACTGTTCTCCGGCTCACCGGACGACAACAACTCCGGGGTGTTCTTCGACGGGGCGATGGAGGTCCTCAAACCGGCGATCGACAAGGGTGACGTGATCGTCGGTTCGAAGCAGACCGATGTGAAACAGACCGCGACCCAGGGCTGGAAGGCGGAGAACGCGCAGAGCCGGATGGACGCGCTGCTCACCTCCACCTACGGCAGCAAGACCCTGGACGGGGTGCTGTCGCCGAACGACACCCTGGCCCGCGCGATCATCACCTCGGTCAAGGGCGCCGGAAAGCCGGTGCCGGTGGTGACCGGGCAGGACTCCGAGGTCGAGTCGGTCAAGTCGATCATGTTGGGTGAGCAGTACTCGACGATCAACAAGGACACCCGCAAGCTGGTCACCGAGACGATCAACATGGTCAAGACCCTGCAGGCCGGAGCCGAGCCGGAGGTCAACGACACCAAGTCGTACGACAACGGGGAGAAGGTCGTGCCCGCCTACCTGCTCCCGCCGGTCATCGTCACGAAGGCGAACGCCGCCGAGGCCTACGCCGACGACCCGAAACTGGCGCCACTGACCAAGTGACGTCGCCAACCCCGGTCCGGCGCCCGAGCGGGTGCCGGACCGGGGCTCGCAGGAACCTACTCTTCCGTAAGGGTAGAGTCTGCGCCCATGTGGAAAACCCCTGGTCGGCCGGATTGGCTGGCGTCGCCGCGAGTGCTGCGCACCGAGATCCTGGCCGGTCTGGTCGTGGCGCTCGCGCTGATCCCCGAGGCGATCTCGTTCTCCATCCTCGCCAACGTCGACCCGAAGGTCGGGCTCTTCGCCTCGTTCACGATGGCCGTCACGATCGCGATCTGCGGTGGCCGCCCGGCGATGATCTCCGCGGCCACCGGCGCCATCGCCCTGGTGGTCGCCCCGCTCGCCAAGGAGCACGGGCTCGGCTACCTGACCGCCGCCGTCGTGCTCGGCGGCCTGCTCCAGATCGTCCTGGCGGCGGCCGGGGTGGCGAAGCTGATGCGGTTCATCCCGCGCAGCGTGATGGTCGGCTTCGTCAACGCCCTCGCCATCCTGATCTTCACCGCCCAGTTGCCGCACCTGATCGACGTTCCGTGGCCGGTCTACCCGCTGGCCGCGGTCGCGCTGGTGATCATGTTCGGGCTGCCCCGGTTCTTCACCGCCGTCCCGGCGCCACTGATCGCGATCGTGCTGCTCACCGCGTTCGTGCTGATCGCACAAGTGACAGTGCCGAACGTCGGCGACGAGGGCACCCTCCCGGACAGCCTGCCCGCCTTCGGCATCCCGGACGTCCCGTTCACGATGGACACGCTCACGCTGATCGCCCCGTACGCGCTGGGAATCGCTCTGGTGGGTCTGATGGAGTCGTTGATGACCGCGAAACTGGTCGACGACGTCACCGACACCCGCTCCGACAAGACCCGCGAATCCTGGGGCCAGGGCGTCGCCAACATCGTCACCGGCTTCTTCGGCGGGATGGGCGGCTGCGCCATGATCGGCCAGACGATGATCAACGTGAAGGCGTCCGGCGCCCGCACCCGGCTCTCCACCTTCCTGGCCGGCGTCTTCCTGCTCATCCTGGTCGTCGTGCTCGGTGACGTGGTCGCGCTGATCCCGATGGCCGCCCTGGTCGCCGTCATGATCATGGTGTCGGTGGGCACCTTCGACTGGCACAGCATCGCCCCGGCCACCCTCAAGCGGATGCCGGCCGGCGAGATCGTGGTCATGCTGGTCACCGTCGCCGGCACCCTCATCACCCACAACCTCGCCGTCGGCGTGGTGCTCGGGGTGCTGGCCGCCATGGTCGTCTTCGCCCGCCGGGTCGCCCACTTCACCGAGGTCACCAAGATCAACGACACTTATCTCGTACGCGGGGAGCTGTTCTTCGCCTCGTCCAACGACCTGGTGCACCAGTTCGACTACGCCGGCGACCCCGACCACGTGGTCATCGACATGAGCGCCGCCCACATCTGGGACGCGTCGTCGGTGGCGGCCCTCGACGCGATCACCCACAAATACCGCTCCCGCGGCAAGAACGTCGAGATCATCGGCCTGAACGAGGCCAGCGCCGGCTTCCACGCCAACCTCGCGGGCAAGCTGAACGCCGGGCACTGACAGGATGTGGCGATGACCGGACGGCACATGCAGATCGGGGAAGCGGCGGAACGGGTCGGGCTCAGCATCCGCACCATCCGCCACTACGAGGAAGCCGGCCTGATCGTGCCGTCCGCCCGCAGCGACGGCGGCTTCCGCCTCTACACCGACCCCGACCTGGACCGGCTCCGGGTGGTGAAACGGATGAAACCGCTCGGGTTCACCCTCGACGAGATGCGCGACCTGCTCGACATCCTCGACCAGCTCACCGCCGACACCGGCGACCGGGCCGCGCTGATGGACCGGCTGGCCGGCTACCAGTCGGCCGCCGAGACCCGGGTCCAGGCGCTGCGTGACCAGCTCGGTCATGCCGAGGGTTTCGCCCAGCAGATGCGCGAACACCTGGACCAGCACACCCGATAGCCGGGCTGTCCGCGGGCCGGCCGCGCGGGCCGTCGTCGCCGATCGGGCCGCGCGGGCCGCGGTGGCGGGCGAGGATGGCCTGATGCTCGATCCTGCTCGTCGCCACGAGTTCCGGGTGCTGGCCGCCGCCAAGCCGACCCTGCCGCTGTTGCTCACCGCCGGGCGACTGGCCGGACGCCTGCAGCGGGTGCCGCGGATCGGCTGGGTCACCACCGATCCGGTCGTCGCCCGCCGGATCCTCAACGACCCGGTCCACTTCACCCTGCTCGGCGAAGGCGGTGTCGGGCACATGTGGGCGCAGGTCCTCGGCGACTGGGTCAACGACGTCTTCGACGG
>DATMVU010000237.1:0-7776 GCA_035562875.1 Actinoplanes sp.
GGACGAGGCGGGGCTGGACGAGGCGGGGCTGGACGAGGCGGGGCTGGACGAGGCGGGGCTGGACGAGGCGGGGCTGGACGGGGCGGGGCTGGCCGCAGCGGAGGCGCTTCCGGCGGGCAGGGAGGTCAGGCGGGGGTTGAAGGACTGGTAGGCGTCGGCGCCGGGACGGACATTCACAAAATCCCGATTGCCGTACGCCGTGGCGAGGGTGATGTCGACCGCCGCGGCACTCCGGTTACGCGCCGTCACTGCCACGTAGGCCTTCCCACCGATGCAGCGCGACTGGGCGGAAACGGTCACGGGTGCAGGGGTGGCCGGCTCGTCGGCGATCACCCGCCACTCGGTGACGGCAACCGCGGAATACGTGGTCCCGTTGCCGTCGGCGGTGATGACCGCCCGCAGCCGGGACGTGACCACCGGATCGAAGGTGACCTTGTTGACCGCGGTGCTGGCGGTCCCGTACCCGGAGGCGCCGGTGACGTCCTGCCAGGCCGTCCCATCCCAGGACTGGAGTCGCCACGAGTCCGGTTCGGCCACCCCGTCGCCGGTGCCGGCCGCGCTGTCCCGCCAGAACCGGATCTCGGCAGCGGTCAGCCGGATCGGCCGGGACCAGTCGTACTGGATCCACTGGCTCGCCGGCCGGTCCCCGGACCAGGTGCCCCAGATCTGCGCCTGACCGGGTGACGCCGGATCACTGTCGTCGTTGAGCGCGGTGACGCTGTTCCACCCGGCCGTGTAGGACGCGGTGGGCACACCGATCGGCCCGACGTTGCCGGTCAGCGGCGCGGACAGGTCGGCTGGGATGACCGCCGTCCCGACCGCCGAGGTGTTCCCGGCCTCATCCACCGACCGGTAGGACACGGTGTGCCGTCCCGCGTCGGGCGCGGCGACCGGCCCGTTGTAGGTGGTCCAGGCCCCGCCGCCGATGGCGTACTCGATCCGGTCCAGTCCCGAGGTGGCGTCCGCCCCGGTGACCGTCACCTTCCGATCGGAGACGGTCGCGGCCGCGGTCGGCACCGCCCCATCGATCTTAATCGACAAATCTGAAATGTCGGATGTGTTACCTGCTCGGTCGGTCGCCGACGCGGTGACCGTGTGCCGTCCGTCCCCCGACACGGCCAGATCCACGAACCGCACCGAGTCAACTGTTGACGCAACACCGTCAACAGTTGACCGGATCGTCAACCGCCCACCCCGGTCGTCAACACCAGCCGCCCGCACCCTGACCGCCGACCGGAACCACCCGCCGGCCCCGGCACTCCCCCGAGGCGTCAGAGTCAGAGCCGGCGCTGTGACATCCCCGCCGGTGTCCCCCGGCGAGATCACGGTGACCTGCGCCTCGATCCGCCCCGCGGCATACCCGAGCACACTGCCGCCGACCGTGAACGAGCCGGGCGACGCCACGTCGGACGCGCTGACCGCGTCCCAGTAGGCCGGTAGCTGCAGGGTGTCGTCCCCGAGGACCACCGGCACGGTCCCGGGCAACGAGCTCTCCCCCACCTCCACGGTGAACCGCGGCGAGACCACGGACGACGGCTGGGCGGCGAGCACCTTCCACTCCTCGACGGCCACCGCCGAGTAGGTGCTCCCGTTGGTGGACGCGTCGAACAGCGCCCGCACCTGGGTGGTGGTGACCGGGGCGAAGCTCGTGTCCTGGAAGCCGGCCGTCCCGGTCGGGTAGCCGCTGGGTTCGGGCACGTCCCTCCACTGCCCGTCCCAGTACTGGATCCGCCATCGGGCGGGCGCGGCCACCCCCACGCCGGTCCCCTGGGGCTGGTCGTTCCAGAACTCGATCTGTGACCCGTTGATCCGCACGGGTTGATCCCAGGTGTACTGGATCCACTGTTGCGGCGGGTTGCTGCCGGTCCACGTCCCCCACATGTCCGGCGGCAGCGGGTTGGCCCGCACGATCTCGTCGTTGAGTGCCTTCACCCAGTACTGGGTGGGCACCGGCTCGTTGGAGACGGTCACCGTGGCGGCGTGCGCGATGTTGGCGCGCGGGGTCCGGTCGGCCTGCCGGGCCGGGGTCGGCACGACGGGCTTGATGAGGTCCCCGTCCCACTGGAGTTCGTCGATCGCCACCGAGCGCCGGAAGTGGCCGCCGCCCACCGCGTCGGCGGTGTGGTAGACGAGGTACCACTTCCCGCCGAACTCGACGATCCCCGGATGGCTGGTGGTGGACGAGACCGGCGGCAGGATGGTCCCGCGGTTCGTCCACGGCCCGGCCGGTGACGTGGCGGTGGCGTAGGCGATGCACGCGTGGTAGTTCGCCGGAGTGCAGGCCGAGGCCGGCCCGGCGTTGTTCCCCGCGTACGCCAGGTAGTAGGTGTCCCCTCGTTTGAACAGCCAGGACGCCTCGAAGAAGCCGGTCAGCCCGGTGACCGTCCGCTGGGTGCCGACGGGCGTCCTCATGTCGGCCTGGAACTCCAGCATCCGCAGCTGGCCGAAGGTTCCCCAGTAGACGAACACCCGCGAACCGTCGACCAGGATCGTCGGGTCGATGTTCTCGACGGTGTTGGCGGTCGGCACCCGCTGCGAGATCAGCGGCCCGCCGACGTGGTCGGTCCACGGCCCGGTCGGGGTGTCCGCGACGGCGACACCGATGGCGAACCGGTTGGCGGCCGTCGAGTCCCGTTCGCTGACCGGGACGTACCAGTAGTAGCGGCCGTCCGGCCCCTTCACGACCTGCCCGGCGTAGGCGCGCCCGGGGGTGGCCCAGGTGAAGACGTTCTCCGGCCGCATCAGCGACGGGAAGTGGGTCCACTCCCCGGCTGCCACGTCGGCGGTCCGGAACGCGCCCCACTCGTTCATGACGAAGTCGTTGACGGCCGGACCGGCCTGGTCATGTCCAGTGAAGATGTAGAGCTGTCCGTCGGCGACCAGCGGCGCCGGATCGGCGGAGTAGTAGGTGCCGTCACCGAGGATCGGGTTGACGGTGTTGACGAAGGTGTACGAGTCGGCCGCCCGGGCCGGGGCGGCGGGCGCTGTGCTCAGCAGACCCGCCGCTACCAGCCCGGCGACCGCCGCTTTCAGCGATCTCACGATGCTCCACAGGTAAGCGCCGGGTAGGGCGCGTCGAGCGAGTGGCCGCCGACCTTGACGGTGGCGCTTCCGGCGGCCAGCAGCGACAGGCGGCTGTTGAACGCCTGGTAGGCCGATTTACCGGGGGCGACGTTCAAGACCGTTCGGGTGCCGTACGGGGTGATCAGCTCGATGTTCTCCGGCTGGTCGCCGGTGTTCTTCGCGGTGACCGCGACGTACACCTTGCCGCCGGTGCACTGTGTCCTGGCCTGCACCTCGACACCCGGGTCCGGCGGGGTGGCGGGCACGTCGTAGACCTCCCACTCCTGCACTCCGGGTGAACCCTTGCCCTCCTCGGTGCCGCTGCTGGTGAGCAGCGCTCGCAGCCGGGTGGTCGTCACCGGGGTGAAGGTGACGGTGTTCCACGAGGTGGCCGAGGTTCCGTAGGAGCCCCCGGAGACGTCCCGGAACGCGGTCCCGTCCCAGTACTGGAGTCTCCACGCGCTCGGTGGAGCCACACCGGCCCCCGTGTCGTCGAGGTCGGAGGTGAACCAGATCCGGCTGCGGTCGATGGTCACCGGCGACGCCCAGTCGAGCTGGATCCACTGCTCACCGACCTGCGGCCAGGTGTTCCACACGTCGGTGTTCGGCCCGGCCGTCCCGGTGGGGGTCACCCCGTCGGCGAGGTTGTCGGCGGTCAGCCAGGCCGGTGTGTAGGACGCCGACGCGGCTCCGGTCCGGGCCACGTTGACCGGGGCCTGACCGGCGGCGACGTCGAGTTCCCGGACGGCCGAGGTGTTCCCGGCCCGGTCCACCGACCGGTAGCCGACGGTGGTGGCCGCCGATCCGATCGGCACCGCCCCGTTCGCGGTGGTCCAGTCCTGGGTGACGACCCCACCGACGGTCAGCCGGTACTGGACCGCCGCGATCCCGGAGTCCTCGTCCGTCCCGGTGATGGTGACCGTGCGGCCGGCCGCATCGAACGACGCCGTGGCGGACGGGTTGCCCCGGTCGATGTTGACCGTCAACTCGGTGACCGCCGAGACGTTGCCGACCGCATCGGTCGCCCGTGCCCGTAGACGTGTTGATCCTTCATCGTCAACAGTGACCGGCGTGGAGTAGGCCCGCCAGCCACCGTCCCCGACAGCGACCTCGATCGACGGCGAGTCGTCCCGGTTGTCGATCGCCGAAGCGGTCACCCGGACCGAGGCTGCGTTCGTCCACGGATCAGCCGGGTCGGCGCTGAGTGACGCCACCGGAGGCCCGGTGTCCACCGGGCCACCGGCCCCGACGGTCACGGTCGCGGTGGCGGTCTTGTCCGTCCCGGCCACCTGCCCGGCCACCGCGAAGGTCCCCGCCGACGCGTAGGCGGCCGGATCGACGGGCGCCCAGCTCACCCCGACCCCACTCTGCCGCGACCCGTCGTTGTAACCGACAGTCACCCCGGCGGGCAGCACCGGAGCCACTCCGACAGCGGTACTCACCGACACCGGGTCGATCGTGTTGATCTGTACCGGATCAGCTCCACGCACCCATACATGTGCACGAGCCGTCAACGTGGTCCCGGCGACGAACCCGGCCACCGTGAAGTCCCCGGCCGCTGCCACCCGCTCCGGATCGATCGCACCCCACGCCACCGCGACGGGCAGCCGAGCCCCGTCCGCATAGGTCACGTCGACAGTTGACGGAAGAGAGGGCACGACCCCCACCCGGGTACGGACGTCGACGCCCTGAATCGACGAGGCCGCGGCCGCGTACACCCGCCACTCGGACACCCCGACCGCCGACCAGGCGGTCCCGGCCGCATCGGGCAGCGCGTTGAAGGTGGCCCGCAACCGGCTCGTGGTGACCGGCTCGAACGACACCTCGTTGGTACGCCCCCGGACCGCTGGATCGAACCCGGCAGCCCCGGTCACGTCCCGCCAGGCGGTCCCGTCCCACCACTGCACCCTCCAGGATCGGGGCACCGCCACCCCGCTGCCGCCGGTGGTGCTGTCCGACCAGAAGTCGATCGACGCCCGGTCGACGCGGACCGCCGACGGGAAGTCGTACTGCAGCCATCGGGTGGACGGCTCGTTACCGGTCCAGGTCCCCCACAGATCGGTCTGCACACCCCCGGTGAACAGCGGCGGCTTGCCGTCGTTGACGGCGTTGACGTTGTTCCAGCCGGCGGTGAAACTGCCCGACGCGACGGCCGTGGACGCGACGTTGATCTCGCCCTCGGTCAGCGCGGTGGCGTCGACGATCACGTCCTTGTGCGAGGCGCCGACGGTCAGCCGCAGCGTGTACCGGCCGGAGACGGTGAACCGGGCGATGGTGTTCGCCGAGGTCGCCGGGTCGAAGGCGACGGCTCCGCCGGACGGCGCGTCCACCACCGACCACTGCGCGGTGGGCGCCGGCGCCGACTTCCCGTCGTCCTGGGCCAGCCCGAGCAGCCGCACCGAGCCGGCCTCCCGGTAGGTGGAGTCGACCCATGCGTCAGCGAGCGGCGGTGCGTCCACCGATGCGGGCGCGGCGACTCCGGAGTCGTACGCCTGAATCTCCTTGATCCCGGTCTTGGAACCGCCCGCGTGCTGCACGGTGATCCGCAGCTTCTGCGCGGTGACGGCGGGGAACCGGACCTGGTTCAGATTTCCTTGCGGGTACGCGGGGAGCCGGCTCTGTCCCGGGACGGTCGTCCACCCGTCACCCGCGTCGTACTCGACGAGGAACTGTGCCGGTGGGGTGTAGCCCTGGACCGTGGCGCTGGTCGACGTCCTGTAGAAGTGCACCCGCACGTCGTCGACTCTCCGGGATCCCTCGAGGTCCACGACGATCGTGTCGGAGGCGGAGCCGGACCCGCCCGTACCCCAGAAAGGCTCGTTGATCGTCGTGCCGTTCACCGCTCCGGCGGGACCGCGGCCGGAGGCGGAGTGACTGGCGGTGACCGGACGGCCCTCGGCAACGTTGACGGCGGCATTGACGCCGGCCTTGGCCAGTACATCGTTGACCCGCGCGCCGGCGGCGAAGGTGACCTGCTCCGGGGCCTGAACGGTGGCCGAGGCCTGGTAGAGGATCTGATTGCCGGGGGCCGAGACGGTGCCGGTGGCCGGGTCGTAGACGACCTTCGACAGTGACGCCACGGTGAACGCGCGCTGCCCGTCGAGGTAGACCGAGTAGCCCTCGGGCACGTCACCGTAGTGGCGGGTGCCGCCGGGCGCGTCCCAGACGACGGTCAGGTCCTTGTCCCGGTATCTGATGTTGTTGGCAGTGAAGTGATCCCAGTCAACATTGATCGGATCGAGCTCGATCTTGGCGTCGGAGCGGGGCCGCAGCCCCATCGCATCCTCGATCACGGTGAAGTTGGTGGCGCCGAGGATGGTGTGGTGGATCCACGAGCGGTAGCCGATGCTCTGGTTCGCGGCACTGCCGTCGGCCCAGAACTCGTTCTGGTCGGGGTACCTGTTGTCGCCGTTGTTCTGGTAGTGCGCCCAGGCGTTCCAGTACAGCAGCTTCTTGTACCACTCGGCATTGATGTAGTCGGTCGGGTAGTTCCGCAGCACCGAGGCGAGCATCCGGAACGTGACCGTCGAGTTGATGATCGAGAAGTTGTTGCTACCCGGGTCGCCCTGGGCCGCCGCGGCTGCCTTGTCGGCCTGGTTCGCGGTGGTGAACGGGAAGATCGGGTACTGGGCGTCGTCGGCGAACAGCCGCAGCGCCTCCCGGTACCCGGCGGTGTTCGGCATCAGCCCGACCGAGAACGGATAGTAGTTGTTGATCTCCTTCCACGGCACCAGGTCACCGCTCGCGACGTGCCGGTGCTTGAGCAGGTTGCCGCGCAGGCCCATCTCGTCGGGGGTGTCCCGGGCCGGCTCCCACAGGTACTCCAGGACCGCCGCCTTGATCCGCTCGGCGAACGCGTCCATTTCGGCGGCCTTCGTGGCGTCACCGGCAGTCCGGTAGGCTGCCGCGGCAGCTTTCGCGTTCGAGTACAGGTAGGCGTTCTCGGTGCGGTCCATGTTCTGGTTCTTGCGCCAGTCGAACGACACCGCGTCGGCGTCGTTGCCGGTCATCGCGCCCCAGCTGTACTCGATCAACCCGTTGCCGTCGAAGTCGTACGCGTCGAGCAGGCCCTTCACGTCGTACTCCGCGTACTCGGCTAGGTTCCGCGCCACCCCGGCCGGTCCGCCGTGCAGCTGGTAGGAGCGCCAGGCCGCCTCGGAGATGTACTGGGTGTAACTGTTGGACCAGTTCGCCGGGTCACCGGGGTTGTCGACGTACTTGTGACTCTTCGCGGTCTCACCAGCCGAGATCCACGGCCCGTAGGAGTAGGCCGGGTCCCGGAAGTACTTGAGGTCGTCGACGAACATTCCGGTCGTCAACACGATCGCGTTGTTGTACCCGAGCACCCCCTCCATCGAGGTGGGGAACTGGTAGTCGTTGCCCGGGACGTCGGCGTCGAGGTAGTTGAACCGCATCAGCCACCAGCGATAGAACAGCGTCTTGTCGATGTTGTCCTCGGGCGTGTCCAGATAGGGCACGTTCTCCGCCCACCACCGGTTGTAAGCGGTGACGTGGTCACGGAACGCGGCCGCCGGGGTCAGCCCCCGGAACTTCGTGTATTCGGTGGCCGACGCCGGCACCTCCGCGGCCACGAAGCCGAGCTGCACCTTCGTACGCGCCGAACCGGTCGCCGGGACGGTCACAGTACGCCGCAGCCGGCCTTCGGCCGCCGCGAACCCGTCGCCGGAGAAGCGCGGGAACAGGTCGGTGAGC
>DATMVU010000238.1:0-1597 GCA_035562875.1 Actinoplanes sp.
CTACCACCACAGCCCGTTCAGCGAGCACGGCACCGGATGCCGCGCCTCGTTCCTGCTCTGCTTCGCCTGCCCTAATACGGCAGCCGCCATTCGTGGCGTGAGCTGGGAGCCCACCGGAGCAGGTTCGGCCACCGCATGATCATCTGTGCGTTGTGGACACAACTTCAGACCTTGCGGTGGCCGAGAGCCACAGCGTAGACGCTGCCCGCTGGCAACAGGTCAGTGACCTGGTGATCGACTCCTTCGCGGACCGGTTCGCCCGCGTCGAGCCCCGGCGGGCAGCGGCGGGATTCGTGACCGGCCTGCTCGCCGAACTTGAGGTCAAGACCTGCTGGCAACTTGCTGAACAGGCCGGACACACCCGGCCCGACAAGATGCAACGGCTGCTCTACCGGGCGAAATGGGATGCCGACGACGTACGCGACGACGTACGCCAGGTCGTCGTCAACCAGCTCGGCGACCCCGACGGTGTCCTGGTCGTCGACGAGACGGGTGATCTGAAGAAAGGCACCCACACCGTCGGTGTTCAAAGGCAGTACACCGGAACCGCCGGGCGGATCGAGAACGCCCAGGTCGGGGTGTTCCTCGCCTACGCCAGCCGGCACGGGCACACCCTGATCGACCGCCGGGTCTACCTGCCCGAATCCTGGACCAGCGACCGTGAACGCTGCGACCAGGCCGGCGTTCCCGACGACGTCACCTTCGCGACCCGCTCCCGCCTGGCCGACGACATGATCACCGCAGCCGTCACCGCACAGGTCCCCGCCAAGTGGGCCGCCGCCGACGAGGCCTACGGCAACAACACCAAACTCCGTGCCCAGCTGCGCAAACACGGTCTCGGCTACGTACTGGCCGTCTCCCGCGACCACCTGCTTCCACTCGACGGCGGTAAGACCCGCCGCCGCGCTGACCTGATCGCCGACGACTTGCCGCCCTCCGCGTGGACCCGGCGCAGCGCCGGTGCCGGCTCGAAAGGACCCCGCTACTACGACTGGGCCTGGCTCGCCGACGTCGGCGCCGACGGTGACCCCGACGACGGCGGCCGGCACAGCGTGCTGATCCGCCGCAACAACACCACCGGTGAACTGGCCTTCTACCGCTGCTGGGCGCCCGGCCCGGTCACGCTCGCCCAGCTTGTGTGCATCGCCGGAGTTCGATGGATCGTGGAGGAGAGTTTCCAAGCCGGAAAAGGCCAGGTCGGCCTCGATCAGCACCAAGTCCGCCGCTGGAACTCCTGGCACCGGTTCACCACCCTGGCCATCGCCGCCCTGGCCATCCTCGCGATCTGCACCGCCGCAGCCCGTGCCACCGACGAGCCCGAAGATCCGGACATGATCCCGTTGACCATCAACGAGATCCGCCGCCTCATCAACGTCCTACTCATCCAGGCCACCCGCAGCGCCGCCCACCGTCTGCGCTGGTCACGCTGGCGACGCCGACACCAAGCACGAGCAAGACGAGCCCACTACACCCGCCGCCTCAACCTCGAACTACAGCCATGATCAGAATGGCGGCTGCCGTACTAGAACGAAAACGCCAACCGAAACTTCGGTTCTGGAGGCCCTGTCAGCACACGTAGCGGATCTTGCAGCGGGAA
>DATMVU010000239.1:0-3633 GCA_035562875.1 Actinoplanes sp.
CGGAGCACCCCGACCTTCACGATGGACAGGTACAGCGTGTGCTCGGGGAGCACGCCGAATTCGCCCTCGTACCCGGGGATGATGACCTCGTCCACGTCCTCGGAGAGGACGAGACGCTCCGGGGTGACCAGCTCTCTGAAACGGCGTGCCCCCCTGTGGGCCCGGCTCTGCGCCGGAGTCGGATGCGCGCTCATGATCAGTAGCGGCGGGATCCTGGTCACCGGACGGGCCCTGGTGTCGAAGTACGCCGGCGCCATCGAGACCGGCGGCGGCACCCTGATCGGCGCGGCACCCACCGGCGAGGCCGAGGACAGCGACATCACCGGTCCGCTGAACATCCTGATGGCCGGCATCGACCCGCGCGACGACACCCAGGCCCCACGTTCCGACTCGATAATCGTGGCGCACGTGCCCGCCTCGATGGATCAGGTCTTCCTCTTCTCCATCCCCCGCGATCTGTACGTGCCGATCCCCGCCTTCTCGCCCACCGGATTCCTCGGCACCACCGCCAAGGTCAATTCCGCGATGTCGTACGGCAGTGAGCGCCCGGACGGCACGCACGACGTGGAGCAGGGCTTCCTGCTGCTCGCCCAGACGGTCACCGGGATCACCGGGATCGCCCGCTTCGACGCCGGCGCGATCATCAACTTCGGCGGCTTCAAGAAGATCGTCGAGGCGATGGGTGGTGTCACCATGACCATCGACCAGAACGTCCGGTCCGAGCATCTCCAGCCGAACGGCAAGGCCCGGCCCAAGCGGCCGGAGTGTGCCTACGGCGGCTGCGACCACCCTTACACCGGGCCGCAGAAGGCCTACAAGGTGGGCACCCACCACCTGCGGGCCTGGGAGGCCCTGGACTACGTGCGGCAGCGCTACGGCCTGCCCAACGGCGACTACGACCGGCAGCGGCACCAGCAGCAGTTCATCAAGGCGATGGCGGAGCAGGCGATGAGCCGGGACGTGCTCACCGACCCGGGGAAGCTGCTCGGTGTCCTGGAGGCGGCCGGCGACTCGCTGACCTTCGACGGCGGCGGCAACAGCGTGATCGACTGGGGCCTGGCACTCAAGGGGATCAACACCGGGGACATGACGCTCGTCAAACTGCCCGGCGGCGGTGTCTACGACGGCGGCCGATACCTGGGGGAGCGGCTCGATCCGTCGACCGACGACTTCTTCCAGGCGGTACGGGAGGACCGGATCGCCGCCTTCCTGCTCGACCACCCGGATTACGTATCGGTGGAGAGCTGAGTCGGCACCCCGTACCACGTCGGCGTTCGTCGCCGATTAGACTTCACCCATTCGGTTCGCAGCGTCAAAGGGAGACAGCGTGGCCAACCAGCTGCACGTCGAGGTCGTCGCCGTCGAGGAGAAGGTCTGGGCCGGAGAGGCCGAGATGCTCGTCGCGCGCACCACCGAGGGTGAGATCGGTGTCCTGCCGAACCACGCGCCGCTGCTCGGCCTGCTGAAGGAGCCCTCCCAGGTGCGGGTCAAACTCGCCGGGGGTGAGCAGCTCACCTACGACGTGGCCGGCGGCTTCCTCTCGATCGACGCCAACGGCGTGACAGTCCTCGCCGAGAGCGCGACGCCCGCCACTCCCGAGTCGCACTGACGCCGCGATGCGGGTTCTGGAGATCGCCGGAATCTGCGTCGTCGCGCTGATCGCGCTTCTCTTCGCGCTCTTCTTCCGCCGCCGCCTGCTCCAGGTCGGCGGCGGAACCATTCGCCTCCAGGTGCGCATCAACACGATGGTGCTCGGCCGTGGCTGGTCGCCCGGCCTCGGCCAGTTCATCGGCGACGAGCTCCGCTTCCACCGCATGTTCAGCCTGGCGATCCGGCCCAAGCGGGTGCTGGACCGGCGTTCGCTCACCGTCGAGGAGCGGCGGCTCCCGGTCGGTCCGGAGCGGCTCACCATGCCCGGTCATTGGATCGTCCTGCGCTGCCGGACCGGGTCCACCGACCTCGAGATCGCGATGGCCGAGACCACGGTGACCGGCTTCCTCTCCTGGCTGGAAGCGGGCCCGCCGCGCGATCCCGGAAGTCTTCGGGGCCGTCCGGTCTTCGGTCCCCGCCCGGCGGAGAGCTGACGCCGCCTCTTTCGGATTGGCCGTCGTGCGGTCCCCGCCGGAGTCCGTAACGTCGGCGGCATGCGGATCAGAATCGTCGACGCGTTCACCGACCGGCCGTTCACCGGCGCGCCCGCCGGAGTCGTCGTGCTCGACGGGGATGCCTTCCCCGCCGACGAGTGGATGCAGCGGGTCGCCACCGAGGTCAACCATGCCGAGACCGCGTTCCTGCACCGTCTTCCGGCCGGTTCCGCGGCGGACTGGGCGCTGCGATGGTTCACTCCCGGCGCCGAGGTTGCCCTGTGCGGGCATGCCACGCTGGCGACCACTCACGTCCTCAGCCGGGGAGCCGGGCTGACCGTCTCCTATGAGACCCGCAGTGGCGTGCTGACCGCCTCCGTCAACGGCACCGGCCTGATCACACTGGACTTCCCGACCGCGCCGCTCAGCCCCGTGCCGGTCGATCCGGAACTGGTCGCGGCGCTCGGGGTGACGCCGTCGACGGTGCTGCACACCGGCCCGTTCACCGACGACCTGCTGTTCGAGGTGGCCGATGAACAGACCGTCCGCGGGCTCGCCCCCGACCTGCGTGCGGTTGCCCGGCTGACCCGGCGCGGCATCGTCGTCACAGCGACCGCCGATCCGGGGACCGGCTACGACTTCGTCTCCCGCTTCTTCGCTCCGGCCGTGGGCGTGGACGAGGATCCGGTGACCGGTAGCGCCCACACCGCCCTGACGCCGTTCTGGGCGTCCCGGCTGGACCGTACCGAGATGACCGGCTACCAGGCCTCCCGCCGCGGCGGGTACGTCCGGGTCGCCCTGCACGGCGACCGCACCCACCTCAGCGGCCACGCCGTCACCACCGTCGACGGCGAACTGCTCGTCTAGTCCGCGGCCACCAGCTCCACCTCGTACCCCCAGGGGTCCTCGAGAAAGGCCGCGTAGGAGTCCGGGCCACCGGCGTGCGGATAGCGGTCGCCGAACATCGGGGACCAGCCGTGGTCCGGGGCGGCCCGGTTCAGCCGGTCCACGGCGGCGCGCGGGCCGGCCGTGAAGGCCAGGTGGTTCAGGCCGGGCGCGAGCCGGTCGTGGGTGCCCCCGGAGAGGGCGGGTGACTGCTCCAGCACCACGTAGGTCTCACCGAGACGCCAGGAGCGGCCGCCCGGCCAGTCCTGGAACGGCGTCCAGCCGAGTTCGGTGAACAGCCAGCCCCACGGACGGGCCGCGCCGGCCAGGTCGGGCACCCACAGCTCGACGTGATGCAGGGCGCCGGTCAACGCTTTCCTCCGGGGACCCAGGTCACGTCGCCGTTCGGGTTGGCCGTCCGGGACAGGATGAACAGCAGGTCGGAGAGCCGGTTCAGGTATTTCAGGGGAAGCACGCTGGTCCGGTCGGGTTCCAGTTCGTAGAGCGCCCAGGCGGTCCGCTCAGCCCGGCGGGCGACCGTCCGGGCCACGTGCAGCAGAGCCGCGCCGGGGGTGCCACCCGGCAGGATGAAGCTGCTCAGCGGGGTGAGCGGCTCGTTGTACTCGTCACACCATTTCTCGAGCCGGGTCACGTACTCCTCGGT
>DATMVU010000240.1:0-3912 GCA_035562875.1 Actinoplanes sp.
GCCGACGTCACGAGGCGATGTCGATCAGCTCACCGAGATCCTCTCGACGATCCGCACCAATCCGGATTCGCGCCGCATGATCGTGTCGGCTTGGAACGTCTCGGATATTCCGGATATGGCGCTGGCGCCGTGTCACGCGCTGTTCCAGTTCTACGTCGCCGACGGCCGGCTCTCCTGCCAGCTCTATCAGCGCAGCGCCGACCTGTTCCTGGGCGTGCCGTTCAACATCGCCAGTTACGCCCTGCTGACGCAGATGGTCGCGGCCCATGTCGGTCTGGTGCCCGGCGATTTCATCTGGGTCGGCGGTGACGTGCACATCTACGACAACCACCGGGAGCAGGTGCGGGAGCAGCTCACCCGGGAGCCCTACCCGTTCCCCACTCTGGAGATCGCCGAGCGGGACGGTCTGTTCGAGCACGAGTTCGAGGACTTCACCGTGGTCGACTACCGGCACCACCCGTTGATCAAGGCGCCGGTCGCGGTATGACGATCCACCTGATCTGGGCCGAGGCCCGTAACCGGGTCATCGGCGCCGGCGACACCATCCCGTGGCGGGTCCCGGGGGAGCAGGCCGTCTTCAAGGAGCGGACCACCGGCGCCACCGTCGTGATGGGCCGGGCCACCTGGGACTCCCTGCCGCGCAAGCCGTTGCCGGGTCGGGTGAACGTCGTCCTCACCCGGTCCCGGGAGTGGACGGCGCCGGGCGCGACTGTCGCCCACTCCCTCGACGTCGACGCGGAGGAACTCTGGGTGATGGGCGGCGGGGAGATCTACGCCGCCTTCCTGCCCCGGGCCACCCACGTCGTCCGGACCAGGATCGATCTGGACGTGGTGGGGGACACCTTCGCTCCGGAACTCGGGGACGACTGGATCGTCACCGAGTCCCGTGCCGTCACCGCGCCGAACGGGGTCTCCTATGTCGTCGAGGACCTCACTCGGACGGTTCCAGCCTGACCGACAGGCTGTTCACACAGTGGCGCGTGTTCTTCGGGGTGAAGCCCTCGCCCCGGAACACGTGGCCCAGGTGCGAGTCGCAGTTCGCGCAGCGGATCTCGACCCGGACCATGCCGTGGCCGCGGTCCTCGATCTCGGTGACGGCACCGGGGATGGCGTCGTCATAGGACGGCCAGCCGCAGTGACTGTCGAATTTGCTGCTGCTCTCGTAGAGTGCCGCGCCGCAGGCCCGGCAGTTGTAGATCCCATCGGTCTTGGTGTCCACATACTCGCCGCTCCACGGCGGCTCGGTGCCGGCTTCGCGGAGCACCCGGAACTCGGACGGCGTGAGGCGGATGCGCCACTCGTCGTCGGTGATGGGGAGATCGGTCGTCATGCCGTCAACGGTACGTCGCACCGGCGGTCCGCCAGGAGTGATGTCCACCCCCCGTTGAGGGAGGCATGAGTGCGACGTTCCGGCCGACCCGGCGGCAGCGGATGGCCCGGGGGCTCTACCTCGGTGTGTTCGGCACGCCGGCGAGCGTCGCGGCCGGGCTGGTCCCGGGGTTGCCGGGCTGGGCCTGGGTGCTGCTGATCCTGGTACCGCCGGCGGCCGGGGTGGCGGGTGGCCTGGTGGCCGGGCGGCGGACCGGGATCGAGGTGGGTGCGGCCGGGATCCGGACATCGTCGGTCTTCGAGGCGGGTGAGGCGCCGTGGAGCCGGGTGGTGGATCTGCGAGCCGAGCGGCGGGGGAGCCGGACCGTGGTGGCCGTCTATCTGGACTCGGGGGCCAGTGTGCTGTTGCACGCCCCGTACAGCGGAGATCTGTTCGCCGCGGATCCACGGTTCGAGCTGAAGGTGTTCGCGCTGGCCAATATGTGGCGCAGTCACCGTTTCGGTGGTCTTCCCGGCTGAAGTCTCGCCCGGGGTTGTTTCCGGGTAAAACGGGCAATTAACGTTAAGCCCCCGTGCGATCATGGAACCGTACCTTCAGCAACAGAACGGACTCCTCATGAGCTTCTCGCGTAGGCTGGCCGCTGGAATCACCACGGTCGGAGCCTCTGTCCTCATCGTCCTGGCTCCCAGTGGCGCTTTCGCCGCGACGGCCGCCGATGCGACAGCGGTGGTGGTTGCCGATGTGGCTGCTGCGCCCGCTGCTGATGTGGCCGCCGCGCCCGCACTGATCGACCAGGTGGCGGTCCTGACGCCCGTCACGACCGAATCGCCCGCCACGACCGCACCCGCCACTGAACCGCAGCGGGGCGGTGCCGGTTACGGCGCCACCACGCAGGAGGTGCCGGGCGGCGAGGTCAGCCCGGCCACCGGCACCGCACCGGCGACGACACCCGCCGCTCCGCCCACTGCCACCGTCACCCCGACCCGGGGCGGTCCGGGCTACACCACGCCGCCGACCACGACACCGCCCACCACCACGCCGCCGAGCAGCCAGCCGCCGGCCTCGCCCAGCGTCACCCCCGGCACTCCGGGTGGGATCGCCGGATCCAAGACGCCCACCGGTGTCAAGTCGGCGTCGGCCAAGGTGAAGAAGCCCAAGGCTCCGCAGCCGGCCGGGCTCAAGGACGCGTCGCTGCCGGTGACCGGTCCGACACTGAACGGCAGTCTGGCACTCGGCGGTCTGCTGGTGGCGGCCGGTGCCATGACGGTCTGGTTCACCCGTCGCCGACGCGACGCCTGAAATATCGTACTAAATCGGTAGAGGGTCGTCCGGAACACCGGGCGGCCCTCCGCTCGTTTCGCGTTTAGTCTCAGGGGCATGCCGAAAGCCGCTGCGGAAGAGCACGAGATCGCCGGTCACACCGTCCGCCTGAGCAGCCCCGACAAGATCGTCTTCCCGGCCCGTGGCTTCACCAAGCGTGACGTCTTCGGTTACTACCTCGCCGTCGGCGACGGCATCCTGCGCGCACTCCGGGACCGTCCGACGACCCTCCAGCGGTTCCCGGACGGCATCGAGGGCGAGATGTTCTTCCAGAAGCGCATCCCCACCCGCGGAGTCCCCGACTGGATCCGCACGGCGACGATCAGATTCCCCAGCATGCGTACGGCCGACGAGCTGAGCCCCGCCGACCTGGCGCACGTCGCCTGGGCTGCGCAGATGGGCACCGTGGTCTTCCACCCGTGGCCGGTCCGGGCCGCCGCCCCCGACGAGCCGGACGAGCTGCGCATCGACCTGGACCCGCAGCCTGGCACCGGCTTCCCGGAGGTGGTCGCCACCGCGCAGGTGGTCCGGGAGGTGCTCGCCGAGTTGGGCTGGACCGGGTTCCCGAAGACGTCCGGCGGCCGCGGTGTGCACGTCTACGTGCGGATCGAGCCGCGCTGGTCGTTCGTCGACGTACGCCGGGCCGCGATCGCCCTGGCCCGTGAGGTGGAGCGGCGGAACCCGGCCGGCATCACCACCTCGTGGTGGAAGGAGGAGCGCGGCGAGCGGGTCTTCCTGGACTACAACCAGATGGCCCGGGACCGGACCATCGCCTGCGCCTACTCGCTGCGCGCCAACGCCCGGGCCACCGTCTCCGCCCCGGTCACCTGGGGCGAGTTGCCCGACGTCGAGCCGGACGACTTCGACCTGCTCACGGTGCCCGCCCGGCTGAAGACAGCAGACGATCCGCACGCGGCCATCGACGACGTGGCCCACGACCTGACCCCGCTGCTGGAGTGGGTGGCCCGGGACGAGCGGAACGGGCTGGGAGACCTGCCGTACCCGCCGGATCATCCGAAGATGCCCGGCGAGCCGAAGCGGGTGCAGCCGTCCAAGGACCGCGATCTAAAGGGCTAGCTTGAAACCCTCGTGCGACGCGGTGAACCCGAGATTCGCATAGAACCGGTGCGCGTCGGCCCGCTTCTTGTCCGAGGTCAGCTGGACCATCGAGCAGCCGCGTGCCCGGCCCTGCTCGACCGCCCACCGGATCAGCTCGCCGCCCAGGCCCTGCCCGCGCCGGGCCGAGCTGATCCGGACCGCCT
>DATMVU010000241.1:0-9899 GCA_035562875.1 Actinoplanes sp.
CGACCACCTCGCCGTCGACGGCCATCCGCACGACCCGGGCGACCACCTCGTCCGGGTCGTGCACGATGGCATCCGGCCGGTTGCGGGGTACGAGCCGGCCGTCCGGCAGGTAGCCGCGGTCGGCGAAGCCCTCACCGACCACCGTGAGCCCGGCTTCGACGGCCCGGGAGGCAAGCACCGATCCGGGCTGGCAGAGCACCGGTAGGGCGGCGTCGTAGGCGAGTACGGCGTCGATCACGGCGGACGACTGGACCACGTCGACTGCAGCGGTGTTGTAGAGGGCGCCGTGCGGTTTGACGTACCGGACCCGGTCGCCGGCGGCCTTGCAGAAGGCTTCCAGGGCACCGATCTGGTAGAGGATGTCGTCCCGCAGCTCGTTGCGGTCGTAATCGATCCGCCTCCGGCCGAATCCCGCCAGATCGCGATAGCCGACCTGGGCTCCGACCGCAACACCCTTCTCGGCGGCGAGCCGGCACACCCGGTACATCGTCGAGGGGTCGCCGGCATGGAATCCGCAGGCCACGTTCGCCGAGGTCACGACGTCGAGCAGGGCGTCGTCGTCGCCGAGGCGCCAGGCTCCGAAGCCTTCGCCGAGGTCGGCGTTCAGGTCAATCTTCATGAGGAAATCATCCGGTCGAGTCAACCGTATCCGGCATCACTACCCACTAGTAACCTACGGTGCCGTAACCTGGATCGCGTGACGACCTCAGCCCCGTTTCGGATGAAGCCGACCGACATCGGCAAGCCGCGACTACGCGGCCGGTTGCATCAGTACGCCTTCTTCGTCGCCTTGGTCTGCGGCGTCGTGCTCAGCTCGATCGCCCTGAGCAGGCCGGGCATCTCCCCGTTCGTGAGCTGTCTGATCTACAGCATCACGGTGTGCGGCCTGTTCGGCATCAGCGCGCTCTACCACCGCAGGGTGTGGAGTGAGCGTAACTATCAGATCATGCGGCGCGCCGACCATTCGATGATCTTCATCTTCATCGCCGGCAGCTACACGCCGTTCTGTGTCCTGCTGCTCGAGGGCACCCAGCAGGTCGTGCTGCTCAGCCTGGTCTGGGGCGGCGCTCTCGGCGGTGTCGCACTGAAGATGATCTGGCCGAACCTGCCCCGCTGGGTGGGCGCCCCGCTCTACGTGGCACTCGGCTGGGTCGCTGTCGCGATCATCCCCGAGGTGCTGCACGTCGGCGGTGTCACCTGCCTGGTGCTGCTGATCGTCGGTGGTGCCATCTACACGATCGGGGCGGTCTTCTACGCACTGCGGCGCCCCAACCCGTGGCCGACCGTCTTCGGTCACCACGAGTTCTTCCACGCCTGCACGCTGGTCGCGGCGATCTGCCACCACATCGCCGTCTACTTCGCCCTCTACGCCTGAGCACCCATTAAAAAACGGCCCGGTCTCGATCGAGACCGGGCCGTTCTCGTGTCAGGAATACGCGGGCGGCGGGGGCGGCGGGACGTCGTCGCGACGAACCTCTCGGTACTCGGTGGTGTAACCGGCGGCGGGGGCGACCGGCTGCTGCTGCCGGGTCACCACGGTCCGGCGGCTCTTGCTCCAGAACGCCAGCGTGATGATCAGGCCGGCAAAACCGGCCAGCATCAGGATCCAGCCGATCACGCCGATGTCCAGGCCACTGATGTCCGCCTCCACAGCGAACGCCAGGATCGCGCCCAGAGCGATCAGGAAAATGCTTGCGCCGATGCCCATCGGACCCTCCTCGGGTGGGTGTCCGCTCGGCCGGGCGCCGATCGCTCGACCGTGATGAATGCTTCGACCGAGCGCTTACCCGCACATGCCGAATCCCAATCAGGCAAGCTGTTCTGATGACCACGCGGACCCTCATCCTGCTGCGCCATGCCAAGGCGGAGATCCCCGGCGACTTCGACGACTACGACCGGGCCCTGGCCGAGCGGGGCACCGCCGACGCGGACGCGGCCGGTGCCTGGCTCGTCGACGAGCGGCTGCACCCCGACCTGGTGATCTGCTCACCCGCCAAGCGGACCCGGCAGACCTGGCAGGGTGTGGCCATCGCCCTGGGGCAGAGCCCGTCCGCCCGGCCGACACCCGAGGTGCACTACGAGGACTCGATGTACCTGGGCCGTGGTGGTGAGGTCTTCGACCTGCTGAAGGCGGTTCCGGATACCGTACGAACAATCCTGGTCGTGGGTCACAATCCCACCATGTCCGAAGTGTCCGCACTGCTGCTGCCCGACGACCAGTACACCGGAACGGTCGTCGAGATGAAGACCTCGGGCCTGGCCGTCCACACCGGCGAGAAGCCGTGGTCATCGGTGGAGCCGGGCTCGATGCGCCTCGCCCGGTCCCACACCGCCCGCGGCTGAGGACGGCACGACACCGTTACGTCGTTTGCGCGCGGTCCACATAGACGAAGCCCCGGAGGACGCCGTTGTCCGCCGGGGCCTCGCCCTTTTTCAGGAGAGTGGGAAAAGTCTGGTCAGAACGCGTCCTCGTCCAGGTCCATCAGGTCGAGGGTGGTGTTCTCGATGATCCGGCGGTCGGAGCCGATCCGGGGCAGGACCTCGCGGGCGAAGAACCGGGCCGCCGCTACCTTGCCGGTGTAGAACTTCTTGTCCGCGTCGGAGACCTCGGTGTTCAGCGCGTTGAGGGCCACCTCGGCCTGGCGCAGCAGCAGCCACGCGAGGACCACGTCGCCGAGCGCGAGCAGGATCCGGCGGGAGCTGAGGCCGACCTTGTACAGCTCGCGGGCCTCGCCGTTCTGCACGGCGCCGAGCCAGCCCAGGACGACGGTGAGGATGTTCTGCATCTCGCCGAGTGCCTTGCCGAGGGCCAGCCGCTCGTCCTTGAGCTGACCGTTGCCGGCTTCGCTCTCGACGAAGCCCTGGATCTCGGCGGCGAGGGTGCCGAGCGTGCGGCCGCCGTCCTTGACGATCTTGCGGAAGATCAGGTCGAGGCTCTGGATCGCGGTCGTGCCCTCGTACAGGGTGTCGATCTTCGCGTCCCGGACGTACTGCTCCAGCGGGTAGTCCTGCAGGAAGCCGGAGCCGCCGAAGGTCTGCAGGGACTCGGCGCCGAGCAACTCGTACGCCCGCTCGGATCCGACGCCCTTGACCAGCGGAAGCAGGAAGTCGTTGATGCTGCTCGCGATCTTGGCGGCCTTCTCGTCGCCGGCGGCCTCCGCGATGAAGACCTTGTCCTGCCAGGTCGCGGTGTAGATGACCAGGGCACGGAGGGCCTCGGCATACGACTTCTGCAACATCAGCGAGCGTCGTACGTCCGGGTGGTGGGTGATGGTGACCCGGGGTGCCGCCTTGTCGGTGTTCTGCACCAGGTCGGCGCCCTGGACACGGTTCTTCGCGTACTCCAGCGCGTTCAGGTAGCCGCTGGACAGGGTGGCGATCGCCTTGGTGCCGACCATCATCCGGGCGTTCTCAATGATCATGAACATCTGCCGGATGCCCTGGTGCACCTCGCCGAGCAGCCAGCCCTTGGCCGGGGTGCCGTGCTCACCGAAGGTCATCTCACACGTGTTGGAGACCTTGATGCCCATCTTGTGCTCGACGTTCGTGGCGTAGACGCCGTTGCGCTCGCCGAGTTCGCCGGTGGCCGGGTCGAAGTGGTACTTCGGCACGATGAACAGCGACAGCCCCTTGGTGCCGGGGCCACCCACGCCCTCCACGCCCACCGGGCGGGCCAGCACGTAGTGGATGATGTTGTCGCTCAGGTCGTGCTCACCCGAGGTGATGAAACGTTTGACACCCTCGATGTGCCACGAGCCGTCGGCCTGCGGGATGGCGCGAGCGCGACCGGCACCGACGTCCGAGCCGGCGTCCGGCTCGGTGAGGACCATGGTCGAGCCCCACTGCTTCTCGACGAAGAGCTTGGCCCACTCCTTCTGCTCCGGCGTGCCCTCGATCCAGGTCACGTGGGCGAAGGACGGCCCGGACGAGTACATCCAGATCGGGGCGTTGGCACCCAGGATCTGCTCGGCGACGGCCCAGACGAGGCTGCGCGGCGCCTGGTTGCCGCCGAGACCGGCCGGCAGGTCGAGCCGCCAGAACTCGGAGGCCATGAACGTCGCGAAGGACTTCTTGAACGACTCCGGCAGCGGCGCGGTGTGCGTGGCCGGGTCGAAGATCGGTGGGTTGCGGTCGCCGTCGACGTAGCTGGCGGCGAGGTCCTCGCGGGCCAGCCGGTCGACCTCGGCGAGCACGTCGTTGGCGGTCTCCACGTCGATCTCGTCGAACGGCGCCTGGCCGAGTGACTTGTCCGCCTCGAAGACCTCGAACAGGTTGAACCGGAGGTCCCGAAGGTTGCTCTTGTAATGCGTCATGGTGCTTGGCCCCGCTCTCCCGGACGCGAGTTACCCGTCAGTAACCCCACTGTATTACCGATCGGTAGGTACCGACAACCCGGGCAGGATTTACCGACCGGCCCACCGGGACGGGGCGGTTGTCCGTCCGATCAGATGGCGGCCTCTACAGCCGTTCGGCCATTTGCCTACTTCGACACGCAGGCGGCGTATCGCGGGCCCGCACTGGTCGTTTCTACGGATAGACAGCCACGAGCAGGGGGATGCCATGTTCGCCACGATCAAAAGCCTGATCCCGGAACCTCGCCAGGCGAATCAGCCGCGCCACTACGTCGGGCGGCACCGTCAGCCTGAGCAGATGCCGAACCCGCCGGCCCCGGCCAAGCCCGAGGCCCAGGAGAAGGCCGCAGCCTAACTACCGGCCGCGCCGACTTCCCAGCTCGGCACCGAGACGGCAGTGCCGCCGTCCGGTCCGGCGTACTCCAGCAGAACCAGTGCGATGTCGTCCTCGAGACGGCCGTACACCCAGTCCACCAGCGCCGTCTCCAGCGACGCCAGCCCATCGCCGACCGTGCCGTGCCCCAGAAGGCGCCAGGCACGGTCGGCGGTCGGGAAGAATTCGCCCTCCCGGCGCGCCTCGCCCAGGCCATCGGTGAAGAGCAGCAGCCGGTCCCCCGGCTCCAGCCGCTCCACCCTGGCCTTGACCTCCGGCATGAACCCCAGCGGAGGGGCCGGCGCCGGCGGCTCCAACGGGATGACCTGGCCCCGGCGCAGCAACAACGGCGCCGGGTGTCCACAGTTGACGATCGTCAGCGTGCCGCCGCGTTCCTCGACCAGTGCCGCCGTCACGAAGTCCTCGTCGCCGACACTGCGGGCCACCGCGCGGTCCAGGTCCTGCACGATCGTCTTCAGGTCGGCCCGCTCGTACGCCACGTGCCGGTACGACCCCAGCACGATGCTGGCCAGGCGTACCGCGTCCAGTCCCTTGCCCCGGACGTCACCGATGATGATCCGCACCCCGTACGGCGTGTTCAGCGCCTCGTAGAGGTCACCGCCGATGTCGGCCGCCGCGGTCGCCGAGATGTACCGCCCGGAGATCGCCAGTGCACCCACCTGCGGTCCGATCGGCCGCAGCACCGCCTGCTGGGCCACCGCGGCCAGCCGCAACAGCCCGGCGATCCGCTCGGCCTGCCGCTCCCGGATCGTGGCCCCGGCCGCCGCCACTCCGGTCGCCAGCACGATGCCCATCAGATTGACCAGACCGACCATGCCGCTCTGCATACCGGCCAGCCCGACGAAGACCGCCCCGACCACCGTCGCGACCACACCCGACGCCAGCACCAGCTGCCAGACCGCGAACACCGCGGCCAGGAACGGCACCGCCGCGAGCAGCCCGACAAAGTCCGCCTGCGGCTGATCGGACAGCTCCACGGCGGACACGACGGCGAGCAGCACAAGAGCCGCGCCGACTCCGGCGCGGTTCCCAGGGCTCAGCGGGCGTCGCCCCGCCAGAAAAGTAGACATGGTTCGCCGACCAGCATGCCCGATCAGCCGCACGTCGGGTATCAACTTGACCCGTAGGCTGACCAGGTTCTGACCTGCCGTAGGTACCGGCGTCATTCGGTCGGTCCAACCAGGGCGACAGCCGGTGACAGGATGTCTGCGTGACCGACGATCTCCGTGATCTTCTCCGAACGGCCTTCCGCTGGACCGACCTCGGCCCCGGCAACGACTACGTCGTCAGCGATCGCTCCGGCTGGTGGCGCGATCCGCGGATCCTCGACGGGCTCGGGCCCGCCCTCGCCGGCCTCTTCCGGTCCGAGGAACCGACAGTCGTCGTCTCCCCCGAGGTCACCGGATTCATGATCGGCCCGCTGGTGGCCCGGGCACTCGGAGTGGGCTTCGTCGAGGCGTACCGGGCCGGTGCCCGCCGGGCCATCGCCGAACCGATGATCTGGGCCGACGTCCCCAGCGACCACCGCGGTGACGTCCAGCGACTCGGCATCCGGGAGGCCCTGGTCGGCCCCGGCGACCGCGCCCTGGTCGTCGACGACTGGGCGGCCACCGGGGCTCAGGCTCGTGGCCTGCGCAAACTGCTGGGATCGCGGTACGTGGGAACCGCCGTCATCGTCGACGAGTGCCCGCCCGGAGTCTCTGCCGAACTGTCGATCCGCAGCCTTCTGACCGCAGTGGACCTTTAGTTCTGGCGGGTGCGCTGGTAACCGGCCAGTGCGCCCCGGGTCGGGTGCCAGCCGGTGGCGGTGTAGGTGGCCAGGCCACGCTCCACGTACGGGTCCTTGGCGATCAGCTCCTGCGCCTCCGCCTCGGTGTCGACGTCCAGCAGGATGATGCCCCCGGTCGGCGGATCGATCCGGCCGGCGGTGACCGCGTAACCGGCCGCCTCCAGACCGTCGATGTAGCTGAGGTGGTCGGCGCGGGCGGCGTCCACCTCAGTGAGTGGCTTCAGATAAGTCGAAATCATCAGATACACGTTCGCCATCGTAGTTCTGAAGCTCTTGTCCAACCGTCCGGCTACTGATGATTTGCCCTGATCAGAGCTACTTATTGAGTGTGCAGATCCAGATCACCGCGGTCCCCGACGCGGCATTGACCGCAGCCGCCACCCGGCACAGCCTGCGGCGTCCGGTATTGATCGCCCGGCTCGGCGGGTGGGCACTGCTGCTGGTCGCCGTGCTCTCGCTGGCCGTCACCGGGGAACTCGACCCGGCACTGGTGGCCGGCGGCGCGATGCTTGCCGTGGTGGTCCCGGTACTGCTGCTCAACCACACCGCCCGCGGACTGCGCACCAGCCGGGTGACCACCTACGAGATCAGTGCGGGCGGCATCGCCAGTGCCGACACCGAGAGCCGGCACGCGTACGCCTGGCGGGCTGTCCGATCCGTCGAGGAACTCTCCGGTCAGCTCCTCTTCCGGCTCCGTGGCGCCCGCCTGCTGCCGGTGCCGACAACCGGTCTCAGCCCAGATCAGATCGAGCAGGTCCTCGGCACCGCGTCATCCCAAGGCCTGCCGGTTCGCCGAAAATAGGGCAAATTACACCTATTGGCGTACGAGTTGAGCACAGCTCTGCCTTCGGCCGGCCTTTCGACAGCCTCCAGGCAGCTCCTGGACAGTCTCAGACAGTCGGCCAGGTGCGGAAGTTCAGTGCTGAACGGCTCGGTGTCGGACCCCGCTGGTCCTGATAGCGGGAGCCGTAGACGCTCGATCCGTAGGGGTGCTCAGCCGGGCTGGACAGCCGGAAAACGCAGAGCTGGCCGATCTTCATCCCCGGCCACAGCTTGATCGGCAGATTGGCCACGTTGGAGAGTTCCAGCGTGACGTGCCCCGAGAAGCCCGGGTCGATGAAACCGGCGGTCGAGTGAGTGAGCAGGCCGAGCCGGCCCAAGCTGCTCTTGCCCTCCAGCCGCGCAGCAAGCCCTCGTCCGAGAGTGACCAGCTCGAGCGTCGACGCCAGGACGAACTCGCCCGGATGCAACACGAACGGCTGACCATCCTCCACCTCGACCGGGGCGGTCAGCTCATCCTGCTGCTCGGCCGGGTCGATGTGCGTGTAGAGGTGGTTGTTGAAAACCCGGAAGAACCGATCCAGCCGAACGTCGACGCTGGACGGCTGCATCAGCGTCGGCTCGAACGGCTCCAGAGCGAAGCCACCGGATTTGATCTCTGAGACCAGGTCGCGGTCGGAGAGCAGCATCGGATCACCATACCGACCTGCCCGAATCGGCGTGTTCGCTGGATGCTTCGAACGTATGTTCGATAGGATGTCTCCATGGCTTCCTGGTCCGAATTCGCCGCCGCTGAGCCGACGCTCGCCGACGGCATCCGTGCGCTCCTGCAGCAGTACGGCCCCGGCATGGGCTACCTCGCGACGATCCGCCCCGACGGCGGCCCGCGCGTGCATCCGGTGTCCCCGGTCTTCACCGAGACCGGCCTCTACTGCTTCATCGTCGACACCCCGAAGCGCCGCGACCTGGAACGCGACGGGCGTTACGCACTCCACGCCTACCCACCGGAGGACAACGACGACGAGGCGAGCCTGACCGGCCACGCCATTCCCGTCCGCGACCCGCTGACCATCGCCCACCTGGCCGGCACCCTGCACGCCTCGCCAGACGTCGACTGGCGCCTCTTCGAGCTGACCGTCGAGACGGCCATGCTCCGCCGGCACGGCCCGGCCGGCGCCCTGCCCTTGGCGGCAACCCCGTTCGTCCCCGCGTTCGCCCGCACCTGGCACGCCCCACGCCGCACCCACCGCCCGCTGGCAGTCGCCAGCTGACCGGCCCCATGCCACCAGAACCCGACAGGCCAGGCCGCCCCACCACCAGCCCGGCCCCTCCGCGGCCCTGAAAGCCCCGGGGTGGGGCCGGGCTGTCACGGGGCAGCCCGGCCCCACCGCGGCCACCACCATGCGCTTGCCATCACAGGAGGTGGCGTCACAGGAGGTGGCGTCACGGAGCAACCGCAGAGCCTCCGCATGATCGACCCAGCCGTCGCGGTGTGCAGATCTTGCGGCAGCGCCGGAAACAGATGGATGACCCCGGCATAGTCACGGACCGGTCCACCTCTGTACCACCAAGCTTCACGCCGGCATGCCAAACGCATTCCGGCTCACCCATCGGGCTCATCCAGGGGCCGCGCTGCCACCGATCCGGATAATCGGGTACAGTGAGGCTGCTTGCGGGTGTAGTTCAATGGCAGAACATCAGCTTCCCAAGCTGACAGCGCGGGTTCGATTCCCGTCACCCGCTCCAACGACGAAAGCCTGGTCACGGCAGTTTCCGTGACCAGGCTTTCGGCATTCTGGTGCGCTGTCCGATGCTCTCCAACCCCATTCGCGAATGCCCGGACCTGCCACGGGCGCCAGACCGACGAAGGTCGGGCGCCGTCATCGACCACCCTCATGGCTGCGGGACTCCCGGGTGGGAACAACGGTCCTTCGGGGACTCGTGGCAGCACCTCGGCACGTGCAGCGCTGCGAGATCATCGGCATGAATCGTGGCGCTGACGCGGCGGCCGGCCTTTCTTCGAGCAACTCGGACCGCCACCGCATGTACGTCGCGGTGGACGCTGAGTGACCTGGAGGGTGGATGTGGAAAGTACCTGCGGGCATGATCGCGCTGCTCGGGGGTGGGCTGGCGGCTGTCGTCCTGGGTAGCTGGTTTGCGTTTGAGCTGCTTGGCGGGGGTGACCGACTGCGGCGGGACGGGGTGTGCCGTACCGCCGAGGTCAGCGTCTCGTATGAGTTCCGCATCGCGCGTCTGGGACGGTTTGCGGAGGTCTCCTTTGTGGCTGATGGACGGATTCATCAGGCACTGATCGGCTATGACGGGCAGCGGCGGATGCCGGCGGGGCAGCCGGTGGCGATCTGTTCGGAGCCTGATGATCCGGAAGTTCTCACCCTCGAAGGAGACGAGTGGGTGGGGGATTCGTTCGGGCGCTGGCTTCGTGGCAATGTGGGCGCCCTGGCTCTGATCATGGGTGGGACGGTGGCGTTGTCGATCGGGTTCGGTAGCTACATGTCCGGTGGTGGCGGCCCCACTACCTATCGGCCGCGGCACTGACCAAGGGCGATGGGGCCGGAGCCGGGTG
>DATMVU010000242.1:0-6618 GCA_035562875.1 Actinoplanes sp.
GCGCTGTTTCAGCGACATGGTCTGGGCCCGCACGATCCGGGCCAGGTACGGCCAGCCGAACACCGAGATGACCAGCACCAGGAGGTACTGCCGGTTGTCGGCGGGCAACGCGGAGAGCACCGCGATCATGAAGATCAGGGCGGGGAACGCCATCAGGAACTCCATGAGCCGGGAGATCACCATGTCGGTCCGTCCACCGAAGTATCCGGCGAGCAGGCCGAACACGACCCCGAGCACCGTCGTCAGCGCCGTCGCGCTCACCGCGATGAGCATCGAGGCCCGGGCACCGTAGACGATCCGGGCGAAGATGTCCCGGCCACTCTGCGGTTCCACGCCGAGCCAGTGGTCCGCGGACATCCCGCCGAACGATCCGAGCGGGATGCCGCCCAGGTTCGGGTCGATCGCGGTCTGGTCGAAGTCGTACGGGCCCCAGCCGCTGACCTTGACGATCAGCGGGGCGAAGACCGCCATCAGGACGACGATGCCGATGTAGGTGAGGCAGGCGATGGCCGACGGGTCGCGCAGCAGGACGTGCCAGACGCTGCGGCGGGGGTCCGTGGCCGCCACGAGGGCGCCGGTGTCCGGCGCTCCCGCAGCTTCCAGTTCGGTGGACGATATCGACACGTTCAGGTCAGCCCTTCGACGCGTCCTTGAGACCGATGATGGCGTAGTCCTGGTCGCCCTGCGGGGCCACCAGACCGGCCACATTCGATCCGGGCAGGTAGATCCGGTTCTCCACGTTGACCGGGACGATCGGCGCCAGCTCCATGATCTTCTTGTCCAGCTCGCCCCAGGCCTTGTTGGCCTCGGTCAGGTCGGACAGCGCCTTGATCCGGTCGATCTCGGTGTTGACCGCGGCGTCGTTGAGCTGGGCGAGGTTCTGGTTGCCCTTGTCGGTGATCTGCCGGCCGTCGAACAGCGGCGGCAGGAAGGTGGAGGCGCTGGACGCCCAGTCCGGGCACCAGCCGGTGATCGCGGCGTCGTTCTGCTGCGACGGGGTGGCGATCGTCTCGTAGTAGGTGGCGGCGTCGATCACGTTGAGTTTGACGTCGATGCCGACCCGCTTGAGGCTCTGCTGGATCGCCTCGCCCTGGGCCTGGGCCACCGGACGGGTCCGGATGTCCAGCGTCAGGGTGAAACCGTTCGGCAGGCCGGCCTCGGTGAGCAGCGCCTTGGCCTTCTCCACGTCACCGGTGTCGCCGGTGCTCGGGTACAGGTTGTAGTCGGTGTGCCCGGACACGTTCGACGGGATGATCGTCGAGGCGATGGTGGCGAACTGGTTGCCGCCGGTCGCGTTGAGCAGCGAGGTCTTGTCGACGGCCAGGTTGATGGCCTGGCGGACGCGGACGTCGCTGATGTTCTTCTTGCTGGTGTTCAGTCCGACGTAGGTGAGGCAGGTCGACGGGGCCTTGACCACCCGGTCCTTGAGCTGCGGGGTCTGCAGCCGGGCGATGGTGGCGGTCTGCACCGAGCCGGCCATCGCGTTGACGTCGGCACCCTGGCCGGCGATCAGCCGCTCGTCGATGGTGGCGCCGTCGATGCCGATCGCGAAGTTCCAGGCGTCCGGGTACGCCTTGCGCTCGGTGTCGGTGGCCGCGTCCCAGTTCGGGTTGCGCTTGAGCTTGATGGTGCTGCCCGGGGTGAAGGTGTCCAGGTCGTACGGGCCGGACGCGACGATGTCGTTGACGAACTCGGTGCCACCGCCGGTCCCGACAGGGAAGGGCACCGCGCTGGGCATCGACAGGACCGCGTCGAACTCCGGGAACGGGGCCTTGAGCTTGAAGACGACCGTGGTGTCGTCCGGGGTCTCGATGGCCGGGTTCTCGCCGGACTGGTAGGGGCCCTTGTAGGTGTCCGGGGTGGCGAGCAGCTGGCGCAGGTAGGGGGCGCCGATGCCGATCTCCGGGTCCCAGGCGCGGCTGATGCCGAACTTGACGTCCTTGGCGGTGATCTGCGCGCCGGTGTCGAACTTGACCCCGGACTTGATCTTGTACGTCCAGGTCAGCCCGTCCGCGGACACCTCACCGAGGCCCTGGGCCAGGTCGGGCACCATCGCGTTGGGGTCGGCCGCGTCGTTCGCCGCCTTGGTGACGAGCGTGCGGTAGACCAGGCGGTAGAACGCGTTGACACCGCCGTCGAAACCGCGGGCCGGGTCGAGGTGCGAGAAGTCGGTGGTCTGCAGGACGTTGACGGTTCCGCCCTTCACCGCCGTGCCACCCGCGGTGTTGCCGCCGGTGGAGGTCGAAGCACCGCCGGAGCAGGCTTGCAGGGCCAGAACGGAAACCGTCAGCCCGGCCAGGGCCACGGGGGGTGTGGTTCGTTTCAAGAGGGATCTGCCTTCCTCAGAGGGCGCATCACGCGGTCACCGCGACGGCGAGACGTGCGCGCACCATGCGGGGTCGGACCGTCCGCGGCGGCGAGCACGCCGGCCTGCGGCAGTGCCGGTCCAGTGCGACCCCGGCCACTTGAGGGAACAGTAGTATGTCACACATCGCCCGTGAAAGATCTGGCGGAACTTTTTACAAACCTTTCTCGGCCGGTGCGGTCCACGGACAGCAGAAAGGCCGGCCACCGAGACGGTGACCGGCCTTCTGACCAGCTGTTTCAATCCTCCGAGCGACCACTCCACCAGCCCAGGACGTGCCCGATGTGCGCATTCATCAGTGTTTCGGCACCGCGCCCGTCCCGCGCCTCGAGGAGATCGATCAGGCTGTGGTGCTCACCCGCCGACCGGGCCAGCTCGGCCGTCCCGATCATGTCGGCCAGCCCCACCATCCGGGTCTGCTGCCGCAGGTCCTTGACCAGCTCGATCAGCCGGCGGTTGCCGTGCAGACCGAGCAGCCGCAGATGGAAGACCAGGTCGGCGGCGAGGTAGCCGGACAGGTCGGCGGCCGCCGCGGCGTCCACGATGTCCTGCGCCTTCACCCGCAGCTCGGCGGCCTGCTCGGGTTGCAGGATCCGGGCGATCTCGCGCATCGGCGGGCTCTCCAGCTGTTGCCGGATCCGGACGATCTCCCAGAGGTCCTGCTCACTGACGTCGGTGACCCGGAACCCCTTGTTGCGCACCACGTCGACGAACCCGCGTTTCTGCAGGTTGAGCATCGCTTCCCGGACCGGGGTGGCGGACACCCCGAACCGGGCGGCGAGTGTCGGCGCGGTCACCAGGGTGCCCGGTGCCAGCTCGCCGGAGACGATCGCGGCGGCGACCGCGTCCTCCCCGGTCCCCCGCAGGCTCACACCCACCTCGACCGGCCCGATGACTGACGAACTCACCGACAACCCTCCATCTGTAAAATGTCACACTGCGCAGATTCGCTCAGCGAACACAGACTACGGCACTCAGCGGTTCCGCAATTCCGGCGGCAGTACCGAATCCGGCGCGCCCTGGAACGCGACCGGCCGTTGCCACCGGCTGATCGCCGCCAGGCCGACCGACGTCGACGCCGGCGCCGTGCTCGCCGGGTACGGGCCGCCGTGCTGCTGGGCGCCGGAGACCGTCACCCCGGTCGGCCAGTCGTTCCAGACGATCCGGCCGGCCGTGTCGGTGAGCACGTCGGCGACCTCCGCGGCGAGCGGGTCGTCGCCCGAGCTGTGGCCCTGGATGGTGCCGGTGAGCTGCCCGGGAACCCGTCGCAGCACCTCCAGGAGTTCGTCCTCCGACGTGTAGCCGACCACCAGACCGGCCGGGCCGAACATCTCGACGTCCAGCACCTCCGGGTCGGTGATCACGTCGGCCGCGGCCACGCCCAGCACCGTGGAACGAACACCCTGCTCGTTGGCGGGACCCTCGGCCACGACCCGGACGCCCTGGTGGGAGCCCACCTGGCCGACCGCGGCGGCGAAACCCTCCTCCAGTCCGGAGGTCAGCATCCGGCCGGGCACCGGCAGGTCCACCGCCTTGACGAAGGCCTCCGCGTCCGGGACCAGCACCACACCGGGATTGGTGCAGAACTGCCCTGCGCCCAGGGTCAGCGAACCGACCCAGCCCTCGGCGACCGCGGCACCCCGCTCGGCCCACGCGGCCGGGGTGACCACCACCGGATTCACGCTGCCCAGCTCACCGTAGAACGGGATCGGCTCGGGACGGGCCGCGGCGATGTCGAACAACGCCCGGCCACCCTTCGTCGAGCCGGTGAACCCGACCGCCTTGATCCGCGGGTCACGCAGCGCCTCCAGGGAGGCTTCCACCCCCTCGATCAAGGCGAACGCGCCCGCCGGGGCACCGGCTTCGCCGAGAGCCTCGACCACGACTGCGGCGGTACGACGGGAGAGCAGCGGATGTCCCGGGTGTGCCTTGACCACCACCGGGCAACCGGCGGCCAGCGCCGAGACGGTGTCCCCGCCGAACACGCTGAACGCGAACGGGAAGTTGCTCGCGGCGAAGACCAGCACCGGCCCGATCGGCACGACCGTCCGGCGCAGGTCGGGACGCGGGCCCATGCCCCAGTCCGGGTCGGCCTCGTCCACCCGTACCGGCAGAAGCTCTCCGCTGCGCAGCCCCTCGGCGAAGAGCCGGGCCTGGAACGTGGTGCGCTTGAGCTCACCGGTCAGCCGCGGCAGCGGCAGGTGGGTCTCCCCCGCCGCGATACCGATCAGCTCGTCGGCCGCGGCGTCGAGGGCCGAGGCCACCGCCTCCAGCCAGTCCGCCCGCTGCTCGGGGGTGGCCCGGCGCATCGGGACACGGGCGGCGTGCGCTGCCGCGATCGTCATCAGCACTCCTCTTAGAACTCGAAGCCGGCCGGGTACGGGTCGGTCGGGTCAAGCATGTACTGCCCGATCCCGGTCACCCACGCCCGCCCGGTGATGGTGGGCAGCACCGCCTGGATGTCACCCACCGTGGTCTCCCCCACCAGCCGGCCGGTGAAACGGCTGCCGATGAAGGACTCGTTGACGAAGTCCGCGCCGATCGGCAGCTCACCGCGGGCGTGCAGTTCGGCCATCCGGGCCGAGGTGCCGGTGCCGCACGGCGACCTGTCGAACCAGCCGGGGTGGATGGCCATCGCGTGCCGGGACAGGGTGGCGTCCGAGCCCGGCGCGAGGAACTCGACGTGGTGGCACTGGTCCACCCCGTCGATGGTCGGGTGCTTCGGCGGCGCGGTCGTGTTGATCGCGTCCATGATCGCCAGCCCGGCCTTGAGGATCTCGTCCTTGTACGCCCGGTCGAACGGCAGGCCGAGCGCGTCCAGCTCGACCATCGCGTAGAAGTTGCCGCCGAACGCCAGGCTGTACGGGACCGTGCCGTACCCGGGCACCTCGACCGTGACGTCGAGGCGCTCGCAGTACGACGGCACGTTCCCCAGGGTGACGCTGTCGGCGTGCCCGCCGGTGACCGCGACGTTGGCGATCACCAGTCCGGCCGGGGTGTCCAGGCGGATCGTGGTGACCGGCTCGACGACCTCGACCATCCCGGTCTCCACCAGCACGGTGGCCACCCCGATGGTGCCGTGCCCGCACATCGGGAGCAGCCCGGACACCTCGATGTAGAGCACGCCGAAGTCGGCGTCCGGGCGGGTCGGCGGTTGCAGGATGGCCCCGCTCATCGCCGCGTGCCCGCGTGGTTCGGTGACGAGCAGGCGGCGCAGATGGTCCAGGTGCTCGATGAAGTACAGCCGCTTCTCGTTCATCGTCGAGCCGGGGATGACGCCGAAACCGCCGGTCACGACCCGGGTCGGCATGCCCTCGGTGTGCGAGTCGACGGCAGAGAACAGCCGCGCCGCCCGCATGTCAGACCGCCACCGCTCGGTACTTCTCCAGTGCCGCGACCGCCCGCTCGGTGTCCGCGGTGACCTGAGCATGGTGCTCGGCGGTCAGCGGGCCGCGCGGCGGACGGCACGGGCCGCCGTACCGTCCGACGAGGTCCATGCTCAGTTTGATGGCCTGCACGAACTCGACCCGGGAGTCCCAGCGGAACACCGCGACGAGGTGCTTGTACAGCTCGCGCGCCTCCAGGAACCGGCCGGCCAGCATGTGCTCGTAGATCTCCACCGACTCGGCCGGGAAGACGTTCGGGAAGCCGGCGAACCAGCCGACCGCGCCGTCGGCCATCAGCTCGAACAGCACGTCGTCGGCGCCCGCGACCACGTCGATGTCGCAGAGTTCCTTGATCTCGAAGAGCCGGCGGACGTCGCCGCTGAACTCCTTGATCGCGGAGATGTTCGGCAGCTTGGCGATCTCGGCGACCAGGTCGGGACGCAGGTCGACCTTGGTGTCGATCGGGTTGTTGTAGATCATGATCGGCAGGCCGACCTCGCTGAGCTTGGCGTAGTGCTCGATGACCTGCGCGTCGTTGGCCCGGTACATGGTCGGCGGCAGCGACAGCAGACCGTGCGCGCCGTCCTCGGCGGCCAGCTCGGCCCAGTGTTTGGCCTGGTGCCAGCCCGGACCGTGCACACCGGCGACGACGACGCCGCGGTTGCCGACCGTCTCCACGGCCACCTGGATGACCTTGCGCCGTTCCGCGTCGGTGAGCGACGAGTACTCACCCAGCGAGCCGTTCGGGCCGACTCCACGGCAGCCGTTGCTGATCAGCCAGTCGCAGTGCTCGGCGAACCTGTCGTAGTCGACCTCCAGACCGGCCGGCGCGGACGGATTCTCCTTGTAGGGCAGCGCGGTGGCGAC
>DATMVU010000243.1:0-16854 GCA_035562875.1 Actinoplanes sp.
CCGTGAGGTGGGCACCGAGGGCAAGCTCGGTGGTCAGGCGCAGGTGCGCGGGGTGGCCGGCACGTGGCGGGACCTGACCGACAACGTCAACTACATGGCGTCCAACCTGACCGCCCAGGTCCGCAACATCGCCTCGGTCACCACAGCGGTGGCGAAGGGTGACCTGTCGCAGAAGATCACCGTCGATGCGCAGGGCGAGATCCTGGAGCTGAAGAACACCGTCAACACCATGGTCGATCAGCTGTCGTCGTTCGGTGACGAGGTGACCCGGGTGGCCCGTGAGGTGGGTTCGGAGGGCAGGCTCGGTGGTCAGGCGCAGGTGCGCGGGGTGGCCGGCACCTGGCGCGACCTGACCGACAACGTCAACCAGCTCGCCTCCACGCTGACCATCCAGCTGCGGGCGATCGCCGAGGTGTCCACCGCGGTGACCCGTGGTGACCTGACCCAGAGTGTCGCGGTCGAGGCGCAGGGCGAGGTCGCGGAGCTCAAGGACAACATCAACCGGATGATCGTCACGCTCCGGGACACCACCAAGACCAACGCGGAGCAGGGCTGGCTCGACTCGAACCTGGCCCGGATCGGTGGCCTGCTGCAGGGCCAGCGGGACGTCGGCGAGGTCTGCCGCATGATCATGACCGAGGTGACGCCGCTGGTGGACGCGCAGCTCGGCGCGTTCTTCCTGGTCGACAACGAGGAGGCGGTCACCCGGCTGCGGCTGGCTGCGGCGTACGGCTACGTCGCCCGCGACCACGAGGTCACCTTCGGCCCCGGTGAGGGCCTGGTCGGCCAAGCCGCGGTGTCCCGGCGCACGATCCGGGTCCGGGCTACCCACGACGGGATACTGACCATGCGGTCCGGGCTGCTCGGTATGCCACCGAACGACCTGGTGGTGCTGCCGGTGCTGTTCGAGGGCGAGATGCTCGGCGTGATCGAGTTCGCGTCGGTGGCCGCCTTCAACGGGTTGCACCTGACGTTCCTGGAGCGGCTGGTCGCCACGATCGGGGTGGCCCTCAACACCATTCAGGCCAACCGGCGTACGGAGGAACTCCTCTCGCAGTCGCAACGGCTCGCCCGGGAGATGCAGGACCAGTCGGCCGAACTGCAGCGCACCAACGCCGAGCTGGAGGACAAGGCCAAACTGCTGAGCGAGCAGAAGGCGAACATCGAGCTGAAGAACCGGGAGATCGAACTCGCCCGGCTCGGCCTGGAGGAGAAGGCCCAGCAGCTGTCGAGGGCCAACACGTACAAGTCGGAGTTCCTGGCCAACATGAGCCACGAACTCCGTACGCCGCTGAATTCGCTGTTGCTCCTGGCCCGTCTGCTCGCCGACAACACCGAGCAGAACCTGACGAGCAAGCAGATCGAGTTCGCCCGGACCATCCACAGTGCCGGCTCCGACCTGCTCTCGCTGATCGACGACATCCTGGATCTGTCCAAGATCGAGGCGGGCCGGATGGACGTCGAGACCGACGTGGTCGACTTCGACGGCCTCCGGAGTTACGTCGAGCAGGCGTTCGTTCCACAGGCCGAGGAGAAGGGCCTGGAGTTCCGGGTCGAGGTGGCGCCGGAGTTGCCGGACTCGCTCGTCACCGACCCGCAGCGGCTCCAGCAGATCCTGCGCAACCTGCTGTCGAACGCGGTCAAGTTCACCGACAGCGGTTCGGTGACGCTGAACATCTTCTCGGCCGCGCTCGACGCCGGGATCGATGCACCGTCGTCGTTGCACTCCGCACCGCGGGTGGTGGCGTTCGCGGTCAGCGACACCGGCATCGGCATCTCGGACGAGAAACTGGCGATCATCTTCGAGCCGTTCCAGCAGGCCGACGGCACCACCACCCGCAAGTACGGCGGCACCGGGCTGGGCCTGTCGATCAGTCGCGAGTTCGCGGCGCTGCTCGGCGGCACGATCTCGGTCTCCTCACTGCCCGGTGAGGGTTCGACCTTCACCCTGTTCATGCCGGAGACCCTCACCGCGGACGCGATCCCGATGCCGGTGCTGCCCGCGGTGCCGGCCAAGGCGATCTCGGTACGCCCGGCCGCCTCGATGGCGTCGGTGGGGCTGCCGCTGATGGAGATGCCGCCCCGGGTCGAGGAGAAGCCGCCGGTGAGCCCGGCCGGGCGGAAACTGGAGGGGGTCACGGTCCTGATCGTCGACGACGACGTGCGTAACGTCTTCGCCCTGACGAGCGCCCTCGAGATGCATGGACTCCACGTGCTGTACTCGGACAACGGGGTGGACGGCGTCCGGATCCTGGCCGAACATCCGGAGATCGACATCGTTCTGATGGACGCGATGATGCCTGATCAGGACGGTTACGAGACGACCCGGGGCATTCGGCGCAATCAGCGGTTCCAGGACCTACCGGTAGTCTTCCTGACGGCGAAGGCGATGCCCGGTGACCGGGAGTCGGCCCTCGCGGCCGGTGCCAGTGACTACATCACGAAACCCGTTGATCTGGACGAGCTGATCGAGCTGATGGATCGCTGGGTGAACGCGGAGGGGACCGGAGCGCCGGATCAAGGGTGAGACCAGCTGTTATGGGGTAGCGCCAGGGGAGGGGAACTACCGGTGGGTGAGGTGAGCGCGGGTGGGTGAGCGTGCCAAGGCGCTACTGGTCGACGACCGGAAGGACAACCTGCTGGCCCTGGAGGCGATTCTCCAGGGTCTGCCCGTCACGGCGGTCGCCGTGGAGAGCGGTGAGGCCGCGCTGAAACAGCTGCTCACCGACGACTTCGCGGTGATCCTGCTGGACGCGCACATGCCCAACATGGACGGTTTCGAGACGGCCAGCCACATCAAGCGGCGGGAGCGGACCCGGCACGTGCCGATCCTGTTCCTGACCGCTGCCGACCGGGACGCCCAGCTCGCCCTACGTGGCTACGCGGTCGGGGCGGTCGACTACCTGACGAAGCCGTTCGACCCGTGGGTGCTGCGCGCCAAGGTCTCCGTCTTCGTCGAGCTGTGGATGAAGAACCAGCAGCTCAAGGCGCAGGCCGAGGTGTCCAAGGAGCGTGAGGCGCAGTGGCAGCGGCTGACCGGCACCGTCGACGAGGCCGCCCGGGTGCTCCGGGCGGGTGGGGCGGAGGCCGCGGCCGAGGCTCTGGACCTGCTGGAGAAGGCCCGGTGGGGCGACTGATCATCAGGTCTTTGTGACCTGAGTCACTACGGACAACTTTGCTGGGCAGCCGCGCCACTACCGGGACGTGATCGCTTGATCATGCGAAGCCCTCCCGAGTAGGAGCAACATGCGGCACGCAATGCCCAGCGAGACGCCCAGCCGGCGTCGCCGTCGCCTGGTCACCGGGTTCGGTGCGGCCGGTGCGGCCGGCGCCGTCACCGCGCTTGTCGCGGTCCTCGTCCCGAACGCCTCGGCCAGCACCATGTTCAGCGACGACTTCGAGAGCGGCGCGAGCAACTGGGCCAAGTCCGGCGGCACCTGGTCGGTGGTCTCCGACGGCTCCAAGGTCTACCGGCAGGCCAAGGCCGACAGCGAGCTCGCCCGGGTTTTCGCCGGCGAGACGTCCTGGACCGACTACTCGGTCGAGGCCAAGGTCAAGGCACTCGATCTGGGCTCCGGGCTGGCCGGTGTCGCGGCCCGGGCCAGCGGATCGTCCACGATGTACCGGCTCGCGCTGAAGACCGGCAAGGCCGAGCTGCAGTCGGTGAAGGGCAGCACGATCACCGTTCTCGGTTCGGCCACCGTGGCGAACCCGGCCGCGTGGCACACCCTGAAGGTCGACGTCACCGGCGGCACGGTCACCGGCTACGTCGACGGCGCCAAGGTCGCGTCCGGTGCCGGCACCCTCGCCGGTAACGGCCGGATCGGCCTGGTCACCAGCTACGCCTCGGCCCAGTTCGACGACGTCGCGGTGAACCCGCTGGGCGCCGCCCCGGTGACCTCCTCGGCCGCCGCGTCGCCGTCGGTCAGCAAGACGGCGTCCGCGTCCCCGTCGCCGTCGCCGTCCAAGACGACCTCGCTGGCTCCGACCAAGACCGCGTCGGCCTCGCCGAGCGCGTCGAAGTCCACCAGCCCGACCCCGGCACCGACCACCTCCGCCCCCGCGACGTCGACGGCCTGGCCGAAGGCGACGAGCGAGAAGCCGGTCACCGCCACCATCCCGATCTCCGGCACCGTCGACGGTGGCAACGCCCGCTACTTCGGCAGCGGTCCGCTCGGCGACGACTCCCAGGACGAGGGCCAGGACCCGTTGTTCAAGCTCGCCGACGGCGCGGTGCTGAAGAACGTCATCCTCGGCGCCCCGGCCGCCGACGGCATCCACTGCTCCGGCTCCTGCACGCTGATCAACGTGTGGTGGGAGAACGTCGGTGAGGACGCGGCCACCTTCAAGGGCGGCGCCTCGGCGACGTACACGGTTGACGGTGGTGGTGCCCGCAGCGCCGACGACAAGGTCTTCCAGCACAACGGCGGCGGCACGCTGACCATCAAGAACTTCCGGGTCGAGGACTTCGGCAAGCTCTACCGCTCGTGCGGCAACTGCTCCACCCAGCACAAGCGCTCGGTCGTGGTCCAGAACGTGACCGCCACCGCTCCGGCCGGCAGCCTGGTCGGCATCAACGCCAACTTCGGGGACACCGCGAAGATCTCCGGCGTCACCGTGGTCGGCAAGAAGAGCCTGGACATCTGCGTCCGGTTCACCGGCAACAGCTCTGGCAAGGAGCCGACCAAGATCGGCACCGGCCCGGACGGCGTGAACTGCATCTACAACGAATCCGACATCACCTTCAAGTGATCTTCCGTGGCCGGCCCGGACTCGAGCCCGGGCCGGCCACGGGACCCGGAACCACACAGGGACGCCATGCGCGACGCCGCCTTCCGTGAGTACTTCGAGCGTCATCACGACTCGATGTCCCGCCTCGCCTACCTGATGACCGGCGAGGCGGACGTTGCCGACGATCTAGCCGCCGACGCGCTCACCGAGGTGTGGCGGCACTGGGACCGGGTCGTCGCGGCCGACGATCCGGACGCGTACGGGCACGGCATCCTGATGAACCTGGCCCGCAACTGGGTCCGGCGCCGTAGCAGGGAGAAGCTCTGGAAGCTGGAGCCGATCCGCCGGGCGCTCGACCCGGACGTCCCGGCGGTGGTCGACGTGCGCAGCGCCCTGAACCGGCTACCGCACCGGCGCCGGGCCTGTGTGATCCTCCGTTACGCCTTCGACCTCTCCGAGAAAGAGGTCGCCACGACTCTGGGCATCTCGGTGGGCGCGGTCAAGAGCGCGACGTCACGCGGTGCCCGGCAACTTGCGGAAATACTCGGTGGCAGCAGTGCTGCCATGGCACGACTCAACGGTTGGGAGGCGGCGCGATGACACTCATCGAGGACGAGCTGCGCGCGACACTGCGCGCGGAGGCGGCGAAGCACCGCCCGGACCGTGAGGCGATGCTCGATCGGATCACCCGGACCGCGGTGCGCAGCCGCCGGACGGCAGCGGGACCGTCCCCGCGACTGCGGATGACCGGTGCGGCAGTCGCGGTGGCGGCGGTCCTCGGCGGTGGCGGGTTCGCCCAGTGGGCACTCGCCGGCGACGGCGAGCCGGCCCCGATCCCCACCCCCACACCGGTGGTCTCGGTGGAGCCGTCCCCGAGCGGTCTGCCATCCCCCAGCGTCCGCGGATCCAGCGGTACGCCCGGAGCCTCGCCCAGTAGGCCGCCGCGGACCCGGCAGTCCAGCAGCCCGTCGCCGGCCACCTCGACAGCCGGGACGGCAGAGGTCCTGTGGGCGGACGGCTCGGTCGTCCCCGGCGGCGACTCCCAGGCCAGCAGCGTCGTGACGGTGAAGACCACCGAGCGGCTCGACGCCCTCGAGGTGACGATCCGGCTCGCCCGCACCGACGAACTGGCCTCCCGCGGCGGCAGCCAGCAGGTGCCCGGCGCGAGTGTGACCAGCACGGTGACTGAGGAGGCGGACGCGCTCGTCTACCGTTTCGTGCTGTCCTCCGGTGACCGTCTGGAACCGGGGACCTACACCTTCACCGCGCGTTACACCCACCGCGAGGGTGGCCGGGACGCGAACGGCGACTCCTACGCCGCGCAGGCGCCCGGAGCCACGGTGAGTGGCGACTTCCGCTAGTTATCCACAGCATCGTCCACAGGATTGGGCCCTGTGTGGCAGACCCGTTGGGGCTGCCACACAGGGCCTAACTGTGACTGCTGATCATCAGCGCCGAGCGCAGGCCGGTGATGTCCAGCACACGCATCAGGAAGTCACCGACGTTGGACAGGGCCAGCACGACCTGTGAGTGCTGGGCCTTCCGGCTCAGCACCACCAGGGTGCCGAGGCCCTGTGAGTCGCAGAAGGTGATCCCGGACATATCCAGCACGATGCGATTCGGCTGGTCATCGGCGATCAACTCGTTGACGACGAGGGACAGCTCGTTGACCGTGAGCACGTCGATCTCCCCGGCGAGCTGGATCACCACCTCGTCGGGTGCGCGCTGAACCGTGATGGACAGCTCGGGTCGCTCCACGCAGCTCAGCCTATCCTCTTCGGGGCGAATCAGCCCGTCCGGCACGGTCCGGCCGGGTGCCCGACAGTCATGATCCGTTTGATGTGAAGAACCCTCTCGCAATACTCGTTCCATGGCGCTGACAGAATGGGGACTGCTGTGACCACGACATATCCCACCGCGGGACTTCCGTACCCGGAGGACGCCCCGGTCTCCCAGGCCCTGTTCGACCGCGCCCAGGCCATCGTGCCGGGCGGGGTGAATTCACCTGTGCGGGCGTTCCGCGCGGTCGGTGGTACGCCCCGGTTCATGGCCTCGGGCACCGGCCCGTGGCTCACCGACGTGGACGGGCGTCGTTACGTCGACCTGGTCTGCTCCTGGGGCCCGCTGATCCACGGGCACGCGCACCCCGAGATCGTCGAGGCGGTGCAACGGGCCGCGGCGCTCGGCACCAGCTTCGGCACCCCCACGGCCGGTGAGGTGGACCTGGCCGAGGAGATCGTCCGGCGCACCTCGATCGACGAGGTCCGGCTGGTCAACTCGGGCACCGAGGCGACGATGACCGCGATCCGGCTGGCCCGTGGATTCACCGGCCGGTCGAAGATCGTGAAGTTCGCCGGCTGCTACCACGGGCACGTGGACGCGCTGCTCGCCGCCGCGGGTTCCGGGGTGGCCACGCTCGGCCTGCCCGACTCGCCCGGGGTCACCGGTGCCGCGGCCAGCGAGACCATCGTCCTGCCGTACAACGACGTCTCCGCCGTTGAATCGATCTTCGCCGAACAGGGCGCGGAGATCGCCGCGATCATCACCGAGGCCGCCCCCGGGAACATGGGCGTGGTCACCCCGCGGGACGGCTTCAACCAGGCCCTGGCCGAGATCGCCCACCGGCACGGCGCGCTGCTCGTCGTCGACGAGGTGATGACCGGGTTCCGGGTCTCCGCGGGCGGCTGGTCCGGTCTGCACCCGGTCGACGCCGACCTGTTCACCTTCGGCAAGGTGATGGGTGGTGGCCTGCCCGCCGCGGCGTTCGGTGGCCGCCGAGAGATCATGTCCCGGCTCGCCCCGGCCGGCCCGGTCTACCAGGCCGGCACCCTCTCCGGGAACCCGCTGGCCTGCGCGGCCGGTCTCGCCTCGCTGCGGCTCGCCGACAAGGCCACCTACCAGCGGCTGGACGAGCTGGCCGGCACGATCAGCGGGCTCTGCTCGGACGCGCTGAGCGCTGCCGGAGTGCCGCACCGGCTCCAGTTCGCCGGAAACATGTTCTCGATCTTCTTCACCGAGGACGAGGTCGTCGATTACGACTCCGCGAAGACGCAGGACGCCGCGGCGTTCAAGGCGTTCTTCCACACGATGCTGGCCAACGGTGTCTACCTGCCGCCGAGCGCCTTCGAGTCGTGGTTCGTGTCGACGGCGATCGACGACTCAGCATTGAACGTGATCGCCGCCGCGGCTCCGCTCGCGGCCCGAGCCGCAGCGGGGGTTTGACCTTGAGCGAGCCGACCAAGACCACGGTGCACGTGCTCCGGCACGGCGAGGTCTTCAACCCGGGCAAGATCCTGTACGGGCGGCTGCCCGACTTCCACCTCTCCGAACTGGGCCACCAGATGGCGAAGGCGGCCGCCGAGGTGCTGGCCGGCCGGGACATCACGCACGTGGTGGCCAGCCCGCTGGAACGCGCGCAGGAGACCGCCGCCCCGTTCGCGGCGGAGTTCAAACTGGACATCGCCACCGACGTGCGGCTGATCGAGAGCGCGAACTACTTCGAGGGCAAGAAGGTCTCGGTCGGTGACGGGGCGTTCAGCAATCCCCGGCACTGGTGGGTGCTGCGGGACCCGATCACCCCGTCCTGGGGCGAGGCCTACCTGGTGATCGCGCAGCGGATGTTCGAGGCGGTGCAGGCGGCCCGGGTCTCGGCCGAGGGCCACGAGGCGGTCTGCGTCTCGCACCAGCTGCCGATCTGGACGCTGCGCCGCTACATCGAGAACAAGCGCCTCTGGCACGATCCCCGTAAGCGGGAGTGCGGGCTGGCCAGCCTCACCTCGTTCCGCTTCGAGGGTTCCAAGATCGTCGGCGTCGACTACTCGGAGCCGGCCGCGCACCTGGTCGCGATGTCCGCGACAGCCAAGACCGCCAAGGGGGCCTGATGCGCCGCCTCGCCGCCGCCACCCTGGTGGCGGTCACCACCGCCGCAGTCCTGAGCGGCTGCGGCGAGGAGAACTGGACCAAGAAGTGCGCCACCACCAACCTGGTGGTGGAGTGCGTCCCGGCGGACCGGCCCCTGGTCACCGACGTCACCGGGGAGTTGCTCGGCGGCGGCACCTACGACCTGGCGAACGACCGCGGCAAGGTGGTCGTGGTCAACTTCTGGGGCTCCTGGTGCGCGCCGTGCCGGGCCGAGGCCGACGACCTGGAGAACACCTACCAGGCGACGAAGGACTCCGGTGTCACGTTCGTCGGGGTGAACACCCGCGACACGAAGGACGCGGCGAAGGCGTTCGAGAAGGCCTACCGGGTCAGCTACGACAGCATCTTCGACGTGCAGAGCGAGGTCGGCGTGAAGTTCGACGTCACCCAGAACGCCATCCCGAACACCCTGGTGCTGGACCGGCAGGGCCGGATCGCCGCCGCCATCCGTAAGTCGACCACCGAGGGCGAGCTGAAACCCCTGGTCGAGAAGATCGCGGCGGAGGCGACCGGCTGATGACCCCGTTCCAGGGCGCGGTGACCAGTGGGCCGATGCTGCTGGCGATCGGCGCCGCCCTGCTCGCCGGGCTGGTCAGCATCCTGTCCCCGTGCGTGCTCCCGCTGCTGCCAGGCTACCTGTCGTACGTGACCGGCCTGGCCGGTTCCGACATGGAGACCGTGATGGGGCGCGGGGAGACGACCACCACCGTCACCCTCACCCGGAAACTCACCCTCAAGGGCAAGGTCCTGCTCGGCAGCCTGCTCTTCGTGCTCGGCTTCTCGGCCGTCTTCACGCTGATGGTGACGATGTTCGCGAACGTCTTCCTGCAACTCTCGGCCAACCAGAGCGTGCTGAACACCATCGGCGGCGTGCTGATCATCGTGCTCGGCCTGATGTATCTCGGCTGGATCCCCGGGCTCCAGCGGGAGGCCCGGATCACCAAGCTGCCCTCGGCCGGGCTGCTCGGCGCCCCGGTTCTCGGTGCGGTCTTCGCGATCTCCTGGACCCCGTGCATCGGCCCGACCCTCGGCGCGATCAACACGCTCGCGGTGACGACCGGGGAGGCCGACCGGGCGGCGATCCTGGCGATCGCCTTCAGCCTCGGGCTGGGCCTGCCGTTCGTGATCTTCGGGCTGTTCTTCCGCCGGATGCTCGGCGTCTTCACGGCGATCCGCCGGAACAGCCAGTGGGTCACCCGGATCGGTGGCGGCCTGCTCATCCTGGTCGGCCTGGCCCTGGTCACCGGCGCCTGGAACGACTTCCTGATCTACCTGCTGACCACGTTCGACTTCAATGCGGGGACACTGCTGTGACAGTCGTCGAGGACCGGCCGGCCACCGCCGAGGCGCCCCGGCCGAAACGACCGAACCGGCTCTGGGCGCTGCTGCGCAACTCGTGGCGCCAGCTGACCAGTATGCGTACTGCGCTGGTCCTGCTCTTCCTGCTCGCGGTCGCGGCAGTGCCCGGCTCGATCTTCCCGCAGCGGGGGGTGAACCGGGAGCGGGTCGCCGAGTACTTCACGAACAATCCGAAGCTGGCACCGGCCCTGGACCGGTTCTTCGCCTTCGACGTCTACGCCTCGCCCTGGTTCGCGGCGATCTACCTGCTGCTCTTCACGTCACTCGTCGGATGTGTGCTGCCCCGGGTGCGGGAGCACGTGCGCGCATTGACGACCGTACCGCCGCAGGCACCCAAGCGGATGGAACGCCTACCGCACCAGGAGAGCGGAATCCGGCGCCCGGAGGATCCCGCGGCTGCGGCCGCGGAGATCACGAAGACGCTGCGCCGCAACCGTTGGCGGACCCGGGCCCGGGAGACCCCGGAGGGCTGGACGGTCTCGGCCGAGAAGGGCTTCCTGAAGGAGACCGGCAACCTCTTCTTCCACATCGCCATGCTCGGGGTGCTGATCGGGGTCGGGTTCGGCCACTGGTACGGCTGGCACGCCAACCGTCTCCTGGTCGAGGGCCAGGACCAGGGCTTCTGCAGTGCTCTCCCGCAGTTCGACGAGTCGGTGCTCGGGCCCCGGGTGGAAGCCGGTGACCTGCCGGTCTTCTGCATGCGGATGACCGATTTCGAGTCCACCTTCCAGACCACCGGGCAGCCGAAGTCGTTCGAGGCGAGTGTCGAGGTGAGCGAGGAGGGCGGCGACTACCGCCCGCGGCGGTTCACCGTCAACGACCCGCTGCGGCTCGACGGCGCCACCATCAACCTGATCGGTCAGGGCTACGCCCCGATCCTGCGCTTCACCGATCGCTTCGGTGCCCAGCAGACCGCGACGGTGCCGTTCCTGCCCACCGACATGATGATGACCAGTGAGGGTGTCGTTCAGTTCCCGGACGTCAACGTCGACCCGAACGGCGAACGCGACCCGAAGCTGCAGATGGGCTTCGAGGGGGTCTTCCTGCCGACCGGTGGCACCGACGGCAGCGCTCTATCCCAGTACCCGGCCGAGAACAACCCGGTGCTGTACCTCTCCGCCTACCGCGGCGACCTGGGCCTGGACTCCGGCAAACCCGGTTCGGTGTACGCCCTGAACCGCGAGAAGATCGCCGACGGTGATCTCCAGAAGATCAGCGGCGAGCGGCCCTACGTGCTGCGCCCGGGCGAGAAGTGGACCCTGGACGACGGGACCACATTGGAGTTCGTCGGCACCCAGCGGTTCGCCACACTGTCCATCCGGCACGACCCGACCAAGGTGTCACTGCTGATCGGCTCGATCGTCGGGCTGATCGGGATGATGTTCTCGCTGTACGTCCACCGCCGTCGCGTCTGGTTCCGGGTTCTCCCGGACAGCGCCGATCCGGCGGGCGGTAGCGTGATCGAGGCCGGTGGTCTTCCGCGCACCGACTATCCAGGGTTCGGCGATGAGTTCGCGGCGCTCACCCGGCAGATAAAAGAAGGGAAACGCTGATGGCGGAGTTGTCCAATCAGCTGATGGCATTGACCGTGCTGGCCTACCTGGCCGCCATGGTCTGCTACGCCGGGGAGTACGCGTTCGGCAAACGCAGTCACATCGGTAAAGCCGCCAGCCGGCAACTGGTGGGCGCCGGAGCACCGGTTCCGCCGGCCTCTCCGGTCGACGAGGTGCCGGCCAAGCGCGGCAAGGGCGACATCGTCGGCCTGGTCGCGGTCGGGCTCAACATCCTCGGGCTGCTCCTGCACCTGGGCACCACGGTCACCCGCGGCATCGCGGCCGACCGGATGCCCTGGGGCAACATGTACGAGTACATCCTCTCCACGGCGCTGATCGGCTCCGCGGTCTGGGCGGGTGTGCTGCTGCGCAAGCCGGCCGTCCGGCACCTGGGCCTGTTCGCCAGCCTGACCCTGGTGGTGCTGCTGGGCGCGGCCGCGCTCGTCGCCTACACCCCGGTCGGCCCGCTGGTGCCCGCCCTGGAGTCGTACTGGTACGTCTTCCACGTCTCCACGATCATCATCTCGTCCGGGATCTTCCTGGTCGGCGTGGTGCCGGCGATCACGTTCCTGATCAAGGACGGGTGGGACGCCGGCAAGCGCAGCTTCCCGTACACCCTCGGCCGCCACATCGGCGACGCCGGAGTGCTGGAGCGCCTCACCTTCCGCCTGCACGCGTTCGCGTTCCCGCTGTTCACCTTCGGCGCGCTGATCGCCGGTCCGCTGTGGGCCGAGGCATCCTGGGGTCGCTACTGGGGCTGGGACCCGAAGGAGGTGTGGGCGTTCATCTCCTGGATCGTCTACGCCGCCTACCTGCACGCCCGGGCCACCCCGAGTGTGAAGCGGACCACCGCCACCTGGATCGCGGTCGCCGGCTTCGTGACGATGCTGATGAACCTGTTCGGCGTGAACCTCTTCTTCGAGGGCCTGCACTCGTACGCCAACGCAGGCTAGCTCTCCGGGCAGGTCACGGCGGTCCAGGTGTCGTAACGGGTCCGCCAGTCCAGGCAGTAACCGCCCCGCCGCTGTTGTTCGCCGGGGGCCGTTCCGGTCCGGGTCGCGACGTCGTCGCGCCAGTACCGGGCCGGGCCCCCGCCGACCGGTCGCAACTGCACGTTGTCCACGGTCACCGGCGGCATGTCGAGCCGGGTCGGGCGGCTCGGGTCCACGTACACCTCGACGTACTGTTCGATCTCGGCACTGCCGTTCAGGGGCAGCCGCTGCTGGGTGAGCAGGTTCCACCGGTTGTCCCACCAGAGCCAGGCCCGCCACAGGCCGGTCCGGTCGCCGCTGATGTCCAGCCAGACCCGGTCGCCGGGGCGGATCGGGTACTGGTCGTAGAACTGCCAGCGGTTGGTGTTGGTGTTGAACGTGTAGACGTGCTGGCGGCCCGGCGAGGCCCAGCCGGTCTCCGCCCACCCCGCCTCCAGCCAGGCGAGCCGGCCGGCGCCCAGGTCCTTCTTCGCCATGAACCGGCCCACCATGAAGTCGTACGTCTGCGCCCGGATCCCACCGTCCACCACCGAGAACCGGCCGGACACCCCACCCCATTCCCCGCTGGTCCCGGCGCCCAGGTGGTGGTATCCGCTGGGGGTGTAGTTCTTGGTGGACTCCACCGTCGGATCGTCGGCCTGGCAGGCCCGCAGGCTGCTCAGCCCGGCCGGCTCGGTCGGCGGCCGGGTGGAGGCCTGACCGGGGGTGCAGTCGGGCAGGGGTGCTTCCGGTGCCGCGGCCGCCGGACCCGCAACGGCGAGAACGGTCACCAGGCACCAATGGGTCACGTTCCGCAGCTTCACGACTCCCCCAACGCCATCCCGGATCAGCGGTGACGGAGGCTGGTGCGAGACTGGATCTCATGGCGCCGCGTGGATTCCCCTATGCCGATCTGCAGAGCTTCATCGCCGCCCTCGAGGCCGCCGGTGAGCTGCGTCGAGTGAAAGTGCCTGTCGATCCGACGCTGGAGATCAGCGAGATCGTGACCCGGACCGTTCGTGCGGGTGGCCCGGCACTGCTTTTCGAGAAGCCGACCCGGGGCGAGATGCCGCTGGTGATCAACCTGTTCGGCACCGAGAAGCGGATGGCGATGGCGCTCGGCGTCGACCACCTCGACGAGATCGGTGCCCGCATCGGTGAGCTGGCGAAACCGGAGCTGCCGGTGGGCTGGTCCGGCGTCCGGGAGGGCATCACCAAGGTGCTCCAGCTGAAGTCCGTGCCGCCGAAGAAGGTGAAGTCCGCACCCTGCCAGGAGGTCGTGCTCAAGGGCGACGACGTCGACCTGGGCCTGCTGCCGGGCCTGCAGGTGTGGCCCGGTGACGGTGGCATCTTCCACAACTTCGGGCTGACCCACACCAAGCACCCGGAGACCGGCAAGCGCAACCTCGGCCTCTACCGCCTCCAGCAGCACTCGAAGAACACGCTGGGCATGCACTGGCAGATCCACAAGGACTCGACGGCGCACCACGCGGTCGCCGAGCGCCTGGGCCAGCGTCTCCCGGTCGCCATCGCGATCGGCGCCGATCCGGTGGTTACCTACGCGGCCAGCGCGCCGCTGCCCGGCGACATCGACGAGTACCTTTTCGCCGGCTTCCTCAAGGGCGAGCGGATCGAGATGGTGGACTGCCTGACCGTGCCACTGCAGGTGCCGGCCTCGTCGCAGATCGTGCTGGAGGGTTACCTCGAGCCGGGGGAGCGCCTGCCCGAGGGCCCGTTCGGCGACCACACCGGCTTCTACACCCCGGTCGAGCCGTTTCCGGTGCTGCACATCGAGACGATGACGATGCGGAAGAAGCCGATCTACCACTCGATCGTCACGTCGCAGCCGCCGCAGGAGGACCACGGGCTGGGCAAGGCGACCGAGCGCATCTTCCAGCCGCTGCTGAAGATCCTGATCCCGGACATCGTCGACTACGACATGCCGGCCGCCGGGGTCTTCCACAACTGCCTCATCGTGTCGATCCGCAAGCGCTACCCGAAGCACGCGCAGAAGGTGATGAACGCCGTCTGGGGCGCCCACCTGATGTCGCTGACCAAGCTCATCGTGGTGGTCGACGAGGACTGTGACGTGCACGACTACAACGAGGTCGCGTTCCGGGCGTTCGGCAACGTCGACTACTCGCGGGACCTGCTGCTCACCGAGGGTCCGGTGGACCACCTGGACCACGCGTCGTACCAGCAGTTCTGGGGTGGCAAGGCGGGTGTCGACGCGACCCGCAAGCTGGCCAGCGAGGGGTACACCCGGGACTGGCCGGAGGCGATGGTGATGGCGCCCGAGGTGGTCAGCCTGGTGGACAAGCGGTGGAAGGAATACGGGCTGTGACAGCCTTGGACGAGAAGCCCGGCAAGGTCAAGGCGTTCCTGCGGCTGGTGATGATCGAGCACTCGATCTTCGCATTGCCGTTCGCCTATCTGTCGTCCCTGGTGGCGATCAAGTCCATCAACGCGGACATCTCGGCACATTGGCTGGACCTGGTGCTGGTCACGATCGCGATGGTGTCCGGGCGCACCTTCGCGATGGCCGCCAACCGCATCCTGGACCGGAAGATCGACGCGCTCAACCCGCGGACGAAGAACCGGGAACTCGTCACCGGCGCGGTGAGTGTCCGCACCGCCTGGACCGGCGCGCTCGTCTCGCTGGCGATCCTGATCATCGCGGCCGGGCTGCTCAACCCGCTCTGCCTGCTGCTGTCGCCGCTCGCCGTGATCCCGCTGGTGGTCTACCCGTACGCCAAGCGCTTCACGAACTTCCCGCACTACGTGCTCGCGCTGGCCCAGGCGGTCGCCCCGGTCGGCGCCTGGCTGGCGATCACCGGCACCTTCGACGGCTCGTGGCCGGCCTGGGTCCTCGGCATCGCGGTCGGGCTGTGGATCGGCGGCTTCGACATCATCTACGCCTGCCAGGACGTCGCTGTGGACCGGGAGATCGGTGTGCACTCCACGCCGGCCCGGTTCGGTGTCCGGACCGCCCTGCACATCTCCAGCGTCACCCACGTACTGACGTTCGGCTTCTACGTCTGGTTCGGCCAGCTGGTCGGGCTGAGCTGGCTGTGGTGGGCCGGTCTGGTGCTCACGGCCGGGGCGCTGATCTACCAGCACGTGGTGGTGACCGAGAACGATCTCTCCAAGGTCAACCGGGCGTTCTTCACCGCGAACGGCTTCGTCGCGATCGCCCTCTTCATCTTCGCCGTCCTCGATCTGATCTTTCTGTAAATACCTGTAACCCGATCAACCGCCGTCTCCGTCTAACCCGCGTGAGCGATAGTGAGGCCGAATTCCGCGAGTTCGTCGCCGCGCGGATGGAGTCGTTACGGGGGCTCGCGTACCTCACCTGTGGCGACTGGCAGGTCGCCGAGGACGCGGTGCTCTCCGCGCTGTCCAAGCTCTACGTCAAGTGGAAGCGGGTGGACAACCCGGAGGCGTACGCCCGAACCGCTGTGGTGCGGGCCGCCATCGACGAGACCCGCCGCCCGTGGTGGCGCCGGGAACAATCGCGCAGTCACGCCATGCCGGACACGCCGCTGCCGGACGACGCCACCGGCGCCGTGGACGAACGCCTGCGGGTCCGGCAGGCCCTGAGCGGTCTGCCGCCCAAACAGCGGGCGGTGCTGGTGCTGCGGTTCCTGGAGGGGCTCAGCGTGCAGCAGACCGCTGTGGCGCTGAAATACCCGGAAGGCACCGTCAAGGTCTACACGTCGCGTGGACTCGACGCGCTCCGCCAGATCCTCGGACCCGAGCGCGCCGAGTGGGAGGCCCGTCATGACGTCGCTGCCTGATCTGCTGAACGAGGCCAAGACGGGTGCACCACCGCCCCGGTACGGGGTGGAGGACGTGGTCGCCGCGGGAAGACGCCGCAGGCGACGCCGGAACAGCGAGTGGGCGATCGTGGCTGCGGCAGTGATTCTTGCTGTCGTAATCGGGGTGCCGCAGATCCTCACTCGTTGGGACGGGGGGCCGCCGGTGCTGCCGGCGGTCCCCGACGGTCCGGCCCCGTCCCCGAGCGTCTCCGGACTGGCCTTCTCGTTCCACGGCTACCGCTCCGGCGCGTACCAGATCTCCGACGCTGTCTGGTTGTACCCGGACCGGACCGGCGCCCGGGTCTACCGGGCCGGTACCGAGGACTCGGTGGGCGGACTGGAGGTCTACCGGCCCGGTGTGGTGCCGCCCGGTGGCGCTCAGACCGGTTACCGGAAGGGCACCACCGGCGAGGGCATCCTGACCTGGACGTATGCCGACGGTGCCTACGCGGTGCTGAGCGAGAGCATCAAGGGGACGATGACAGAGGACGACATGCGGCA
>DATMVU010000244.1:0-8613 GCA_035562875.1 Actinoplanes sp.
GTCCGGTGCCGGGTTGCGGAAGTGGCGGGTGGCCAGTCCCACCCGGTCGAGCGCGCCGGTCACCGCGGTCCGCACCTGGAGGGACCTGCGCAGCGGTACGCCCAGGGCGACGTTGTCGGCCACGCTCAGGCTGTCGATGACGCCGGGATGCTGGAAGGTCCGGCCGATGCCGCGCCGGGCCCGGGCCGCCGGGCCGAGACGGGTGATGTCGTCTCCGGCGTGCAGGATCCGGCCGGCATACGCGGTGAGACTGCCGGCGACCAGGCTGAGCAGGGTGCTCTTGCCGGCGCCGTTCGGGCCGATCACGGCATGCCGGCTGCCGGGTGCCACGGTCAGGATCACCTCGTCGACGGCGGTCACCGCGCCGTAACGTCCGACGACACCGTCCACTCGCAACCCGCTCACGACGGCCTTCCCTCCCGGCGATCGTCCATCGGACCCGGCGCCGTCTTCCGGTCCGACCAGCCGGCGAACAATGACGGCTTCCGACCCCACCAGGCAGATGGCGACGACCCCGCGGAGGAGGACGAACCAGCAGACGACGAACCGGCAGAGAAGGACGAACCAGCAGACGGCGACGGCCCGGCAGGGAGGGACGAACCGGTGGCCGGTGACGGCCCGGCGGGGAACGGCGGCCCGGTGGACGGCGAGGACTCGGTCGGGAGCGGGTCCGGTGCCGGGTTGCGGAAGTGGCGGGTGGCCAGTGGGCGCAGGTAGGCGACGGTGAGGAAGAGCAGGCCGAGCAGGAGCGGGCTGAGGCCTCCACTGCCGACTCCGGCGCCGTCGCGGACGGCTACCACCAGGGCGGCTCCGGCGGCGGCGCCGGGGATGCTGCCGGCTCCGATGGCGGCGGCCAGCAGTGTCAGTGAGGCTGCTTCGAAGCCGATGTCGGCCGGCGAGACGTACCGGTTGACGATCACGAGCAGTGCCCCGGCGAGTCCGGCGGTCACCCCGGCGACCGTGTAGCCGATGGTGAGGGTGCCGGTCACCCGGTGACCGAGGGCGGTCATCCGCGGCTCGTGCCCGGCGATGCCCCGCAGGACGAGGGCGGTGCGGGTGCGCAGGAAGAACCACAGTCCGAGTCCGGCCAGGGCGACCACGGTCAGGGCGTACCAGTACAGGTAGGCGGGGGCGGTCAGGGCCGCGGCGCCCGGCCACGGTACGGCCGGTGGCAGGTGCAGGCCTTCGTCACCGCCGGTCACCGTGGTCCAGCGGGCGGCGGCGGTGGCGGTCAGCGACTGCACGGCGAACGTGGCCATCAGGAACGCGGTACCGCGGGTGCGCAGCAGCATCGGGGCGGTGACGGCGGCGGCCACCCCGGCGGTCAGGGCGGCGGCGGCCAGCAGCAGCGGGGCCTGGTCGTGTCCGGCGCGGCAGAGCAGGGCCGCGGTGTAGGCGCCCACCCCGAAGTAGGCGGTCTGCCCGAAGGCGGGGAGACCGGCGACCGCCACCAGCAGCTGGGTGCTCATCGCGAGCAGCCCGAGGACCAGGGCGTGTGCGGCGATCGCCACCGGGTACGGGCCGAGGACTGCGGGGAGCGCCACCGCGGCGAGGAACACCGCCGGCCAGCCGGCCCGGGCGAGAACGGTGGTCACCCGGGCCCGCTCCGGAGCAACGGAACCGGCGGTACGCATGGCGGTCACCCGGCCCGGCCCCGGAGTAGCAGGACCAGCAGGACGAGTGGCGGCCAGCCGACCCGTGACGGGGTGAGCCGGGTCAGGGCCGTGAAGGCGGTCACGTGGACCGGCCCCGGAGTACGAGGACCGCCAGGACCAGGGTGAACAGGAGGAACGCGGCGAGAGTGGGTGCGGCGATCACCCCGACGGTCTGGACCTGGCCGACGAGGAGTGCGGCGGCCAGGGTGTGCAGTACCGAACCGGCGCCGCCGACCACGACCACCACCAGCGACAGGACGAGGACCTGGACGTCGACGCCGGGTGCCGGGCCGAGCAGGGGTGCGCCGAGGACACCGGCGACGGTGGTCAGGGCCCCTCCGGCGGCCAGGGCCAGGAACCGTACCCGGCCGGTGCGGATGCCTCCGGCGGCGGCCATCGCCGGGTCGCTGACGGCGGCCCGCAGCACGGTTCCGGCGTGGGTGCGCTGGACCACCAGGTGCAGGCCGGCGGCGAGGACCGTGGCGACGGCGATGAACAGCAGCCGGTAGACCGGGTAGCCGTGGCCGGCGATGGTCACGTTCCCGGCGAGGGCGGCCGGGGGTTCGGCGGGCAGCGGCGCGGCCCCGAACAGTGCGGTGCCGGCCCAGGTGGCCACGAACGCCAGGCCCAGGGTGGCGAGGGCCTGGTCGAGGTGGCCGGCGCCGGATCGCAGCGGGCGCAGCGCCAGGTCGAGGAGCCCGCCACCGGCCGCACCGGCCACCAGTCCGGCGAGCACGGCCAGGGCGAGGGCGATGAGGCCACCGTCGGTGACGGCCCAGGCGAGGTACGCGCCGGCCAGGTACAGGGAGCCGTGGGCGAGGTTGAGCACGTCCAGCACCCCGAAGATCAGCGCCAGTCCGGCGCTGACCGTGAACAGGAGCAGCCCGTAGGCCACCCCGTCCACCATGGTCGCCGCGTACGTCGCCATCGGGGTCAGACCCGGACGCCGACGGCCGTGTGCATCGGGTAGGTGTAGCCGGTGACCGCCGGGTCCTCCATGCCGGACCGCAGCACCGCCAGCTGACCGGCTGTCACTCCGGCCGCGAGCAGGGCGGATTCCAGCTGGCGGCTGTTGCAGGCGTGCAGTTGCATGCCCGGTTCACCACCGGTCCAGTACCTGTTGTGCACTGTCGCGGTGACCCGCAGCCCGGTGGCCCGGACGGCGTCGGGCAGGCGGCGGGCCCAGCCGGCGTCCATGCCGCGGCCCTCCCCGGCCCGGATCATCGTGGTCTGGAAGGCCAGGAACGCGTCGACCAGGTCCGGGCTCGCGGTGAGCAGCATGTCCCGGGGGCCGGTGCAGTCCCAGTCGGAGATCACCAGGCGGCCGCCGGGGCGCAGGGCGGCGGCCGCGCGGGCCAGCAGTTCCTCGCGCTGCGGCAGGTGCATGAACAGCAGCCGGGCGTGGATCAGGTCGTACCGGTCGGTGCCGAGGTCGGCGGTGACGACGTCCTCGGCCCGGACGGTGATCAGCTCGTGGGTGTCCAGGTGGCGGGGGTCGGTGTCCAGAGCCTCGACCCGGGCACCGAGTCCGGCCAGGAACCGGGCGACGCTGCCCGCTCCGGTGCCCAGGTCGAGGCAGTTCCAGCCGGGCTCGGGCCCGAGTGCCGCCAATACGTCGAAGGTGTGCGCGTCGAGGATCGCCGACAGCAGCCGGACCTGCCGGGCCGCCTCGTCGGTGGCGTTGTCGAAGAGGTAGGCGGGGGCGCTCATGTGCGGAAGGGGCCCTTCTCAGTTGGTCAGCGTGGTCAGGGTCTGGGTGACGACGTTGGCCTGGGCGCGCCCGTCGGTGCGTACCTGCCGCAGGTAGTAGGCCTGGTTGGGGCTGTGCAGGGTGCCGAAGCGCCACTCGCCGCGCGGGCTGTCCACCGCTCCGGTGGCGGCGATGGCGGCGTTGATGCTCTCGCCGGTGGCGTTCTCCCCGGCGGCGGCGATCGCCTTGTCCAGCAGCAGGGCGGCGTCCCAGCCGGTGACCGCGTAGATGTTCGGCGGGGCACCGAACCGGTCCTGGTAGGCGGGGGCGAACGCGCGGTTGGCCGGGTTGTCCAGGTTGGGCGCGTAGTTCATCACCGTGTAGACGCCGTCGGCGGCCTCCTTCTGGGCGCCGAGGACGGTGCCCTCGGTGAGGAAGCCGGCGCCGTACAGCGGGATGTCGAGGCCGGACTGTTCGTACTGCTTGACGAAGTCGACGGCGGCGGTGCCGGCGTAGAAGGCGTAGACGGCCTTCGCCCCGGACTCCTTGACCTTGTTGAGGAAGGGCAGGAAGTTGGTGGTGGCCGGCCACGGCGTCCAGGCGGTCCTGCCGTCCGGGTTGGCGAGCTTGCCGCCGGCTTTCGCGAACGCGTCGGTGAAGCCGCCGAGCTGGTCGTAACCGCCCTGGTAGTCGGGGCCGATCGCGTAGACCGGGCCGTTCACCGCGGTCGTCAGGTAGCCGGCGACGGCTTCGCCCATCTCCCGGGACAGCCACGACGTGTGCCAGGTGTAGCTGACGTCGGTGAGGGTGGACGGGCGCCCGCCGGCCCCGACGAACGGCACCTTCTTCGCGGTCGCCGGCGCGGCCACCGCTGCCGCCGCGTCGGCGCTGGCGGTGCCGACCAGGACGGTGGCCCGGTCGCCGTCGAGCAGTTTCCGGGCGGCGGCCAGGGCGGATGCGGCGTCCTTGCCCTCGTCTGCGGTGACCGTGGTGACGGTACGCCCGCCGAGTCTCCCGCCGTGGGTGTCGAGGTACAGCTGCCAGCCGGCGGCCTGGTCCTTGCCGAGGGCCGCGTACGGCCCGGACTGCGGCCAGATCAGCCCGATCGTCAGGCCCGCGGCGGCCGGGGTGCTGCTGTCGTCCAGGCTGGACCCGGTGCAGCCGGTGGCGGCGAGCAGCACCGTGGTGGCGGCGAGCAGAAGGCGTTTCAAGGTTCTCCTCGGATCAGTCGGTTTTCCGGTAGCGGGCGGCCACGTGCTGGACCAGCCGGATGAGGGTGTCGCGCACCTGGGCGCGGTCGCGGGCGTCGCAGGTGAGGACCGGGACACCGGTGGCGACGCCGAGGGCCTCCCGCAGTTCGCTGTCGTCGACGTGGATGCTGCCGGGGAAGGTGTTGACGGCGATGACGTACGGCACGTGCCGGGAGTCGAAGTAGTCGACGGCCGGGAAGGCGTCGGCGAGGCGGCGCACGTCGGCGAGGATGACCGCCCCGATGCCGCCGGTGGTGACCTCGTCCCACATGAACCAGTAGCGCCGCTGGCCGGGTGTGCCGAACAGGTAGAGCACCAGCAGGTCGTCGATGGTGATCCGGCCGAAGTCCATGGCGACCGTGGTGGTCTCCTTGCCGGTGATCAGCGACAGGTCGTCGAAGCCGGAGGAGGCCTCGGTGGACAGGGCTTCGGACCGCAGCGGTACGACGTCGGACACCGCCCCGATGAAGGTGGTCTTCCCCGCACCGAAACCGCCCGCCACCACGATCTTCGCGGCCCGGATGGTGTCGGTGGTCATGCCGCGGTGCGGGCCGCGCCGGGTTCCAGCACCCGGCCGGCGGCCTCGCCCAGGCGCACCAGTTCGTGGTGCACCCGGCCCATCTCGGCATCGGTCCCGGCGAGGGCGGTCAGTACCAGGCGGCGGGACGGCCGCTGCACGATGACCCAGCCGGAGTCGAAGTTGACGACGATGTCGTGCACGTCGCCGGCCTGCATGAAGGCGGACATGCCGACGGCCAGGCCGATCAGCCCGGAGGTGCTGGCGCCGAGCTGGTCGCGGATCGCCGGGTCGACGCCGCCGCTGGCCGCGAGGGGGATGCCGTCGCCGGAGACGGCCAGGGCGTGACTGATGTCCGGGTTCTCCGAGCAGAACCGGTCCAACAGGAAGCCGAGCTTCTGGCTCACGCCGGCCGACGGGAGTTCGGGGAGGTTCATCGAGGGCCAATCTGTGTGCTTGCGGAACGGGAGACGCGGGCGCTGGCGGCGAACGCGGCCATCCCGCGGGCCGCGCCGGAGCGGTCCTTGGGCGGGGCGGTGCCGGGCGCCGGTTCGGGTGGCGGTCCGGGGGCCGGTACGACGGGCATGGCGTGTTCGCCGGGCACCCGCACGGGCAGGCCGTGTTCGGTGCGGCGGCGTGGCGGCGGCGCGTCGGCCAGGCTGGTGGCGGTGGCCGGCACGCGTCCCCATCGGGGTGGCAGGGCGGGCCGTCCGGCCGACCGGTCGAAGAACGGGTGGGCGACCGGTTCGGTGCGCCGGGCCGGGACGGCCGGGCCGGCGATGCCGAACAGGTCGCCCGGGATCATCACGTCGGCGCGGGTGCCGTCGCCGGACGAGCGCAGGTCCACTTCGAGGCCGAGCCGGGCGGCGATCCGGCCGACCACCGGCAGGCCCATGTGCCGGGCCGTCTCGGCGTCCAGGTGGAACGCGGCGAGGCGGTCCCGCAGGTGGGGCAGGCGGCTCTCCGGGATGCCCATGCCGGTGTCGCTGATCTGGAGGTGGAGCCGGTCGCCGACGTGGCGGCCGGCCACCCGGACCGGGGTGCCGGGCGGGGAGAACCGCACCGCGTTGTCGACCAGTTCGGTGAGGACGTGCACGATCTCCTCGGCGTGTTCGGCGGTGATCTGCACGGTCCGGTCCACGTGGACGTCGTCGACCTGGTCGTAGGCGTTGTGCACCCGGCTGGTCGCGGCCCGGACCACGTCGGTGAGCGGGATCGGCCGGCTGGCCGGCTGCCCGGCACGGCCACCGGCGAAGACGAACAGGTTGGCGATCAGGCGCTGGATGCCGGTGGCCCGCTGGTCGAGTTCGAACAGCCGCCGGAGCCGGGCCGGGTCCTCCTCGTCACGTTCCAGGGCGTCGATCGCGGCCATCACCTGGTGGCCCTGTCGTTGCAGCTGGCGGGCGATGGCCTCCATCACGGTGGCGATGACCGCCTGCAACTGGGCCTGACCGGCGGCGAGACCGACAGCCGTACGAGAGACGTGGTTGAAGGCCCGGGCCACCTCGGCGATCTCGTCGGAGCCGGCGACCGGGACCACCTCCCCCGCCTTGTCGATCAGCTCGGCGGCGACCGCCGGGTCCGGCCGGCCGGCGGTGAGGCGGGCCACCACCGCGGGCAGGGTGGTGGTGGCGGTGTCGGCGGCGCCGCGGGTCAGGGCGCGCAGCGACCGGGTCATCGAGCGGGTGATCCACCAGCCGACCATGAGCAGCACCACCAGGCAGGCCAGTACCAGCAGGGCGAGTAGTGCGATCGCCCGGTACTCGGCGTCGCGTTCGGCGGTCACCGTGCCGGCCAGTTCGGCGTCCAGGCTGTCCTCGACCTCGTGCAGGTGGTCCATCCGCTCGCCGAGCGCGGCCACCCAGCGGTGGGCGGGGACCGACCAGGTCAGGGCGGCGCCGGGCGGGCTGTTGGCGGCCAGGGCGCGCAGCCGGTCGGCGTCGGTGCCGGGCCGGCGGGTGAGCCGGTCCGCCCAGGACGGTGGGGCGAGCCGGCGGAAGCCTTCGATCGCCTCGCCGTGTGCGGCCGCCGCGGCGACCACCTGCTGTTGTTCGGCGGCGGTGAACCGGCGGTCGCGCGGGGCGGCGGCGAGAGCGGGCAGGGCGGCGACCTGGAGCAGGCCGAGGGCTTCGACGCCGTCGGAGAGGGTGGCGACGGCGCGCAGCCGGGTGGCGGTCGCGGCGCTGACGTCGAGCTGGGCCATCCCGGCCCGGTAGTCGATCAGGTCGGCGATCATCGCCCGGTACCGGAAGACGACCAGACTGGCGGTCACGTCCCGGCCGCTGCGGACCTGTTCCCGCAGTTGCGGGAGCGAGCGGAGCTCCGGGAGGGAAGGCAGCCCGGGCAGGGAGCCGGACGGCCGGCCGGTGAACCGGGCCAGGACCGCATCGGTGTCCCGGCCGGCCGTCTGGTATGTGGTGATCGCCTCGGGCCGGGTCGCCTGCGCGAAGACCAGGCCGGCCGCGGCCCGCTCGCGTTGCAGTGCGGCGGCGAGCTCCCCGGCGATCCGGCTGGAGCCGACCAGGCGGCGGGCCTCGTCGGCGCGGGACGCGGCGCCGGCCGCGGCGTATCCGATCACGCCGGACAGCACCAGGATCACCACGACGGTAGGGGTGATCACCAGTGCCAGCTTGGTGCGGATCGGCCGGTCGGTCAGGCGCGGCAACGCCGGCCGTACGGACTTCATCCTGATCGTCTTCCCATCGCCGGTCATGCCGCGTGGCCCCCACAGGCGACTCGATGCGCATATACGATCACGGATACGAACAGCCGGGGAGTTACCGACTTACGGTTCGACTTACCTTTTGCGAAGTTGACGGCGTTTGCGGGTTGCGCCCCGGTTCACCGATGGCAAAGAATCAGTCGATGTCCATGTCACGGGGTCCCCATGCCGCGCCGTCCTGACGCGATCATCACGCCGAATCGCGAGCTGCGGGAGCATCGGCGCCGATTACCCTCCCCGCACCGGGCCGGGCAGTCGCTGTCCCGCAGCGAGTTCGCCGACGCGGTGAACCGCCACCTGCACACGCTGTATCCGCAGTCCACCGCCCTCGAGGTGGACGCCCGCTGGGTCGGCAAACTGGAACGCGGCGAGACCCGCTGGCCGTGCGAGGAACGCCGGGCCGCGCTACGCCGGGTCACCGGGGTGACCGTGGACAGCGCGATCGGCCTCTACAGTCCCCGGCTGAGCCCCGAGGATCCGGTCAAGATCTGGGAACCGCGCGAGGTGGACATCGCCGCGCCGCACCCGGCCCGCCGCTACAACTACTGGCTCGGCGGCAAGGATCACTTCGCCGCCGACCGTGAGTCCGCCGGGGCCATCAGCCGGGTCTTCCCCGGCGCGGTCACCGCCGCCCGGGCGAACCGGGAGTTCCTGCGCCGCACCGTGCACTACCTGAACGGCCGGGGTGTCCGCCAGTTCGTCGACGTGGGCGCGGGGCTGCCCGCCACGGAGAACGTCCACGACATGGCCCCGGCCGCCCGGGTGCTCTACGTGGACAA
>DATMVU010000245.1:0-16875 GCA_035562875.1 Actinoplanes sp.
CCCCCCAGCTGCAGGATCAGATCAGTGACCTGCTGGAGAAGGGCCGGACCCGCCTGGTCTTCGACCTTGCCGAGGTGTCCTTCTGCGATTCGACCGGCCTGTCGGTCTTCGTGCGTGCGAAGAACAGCACCGACGATGCCGGCGGCACGGTCCGCCTGGCCGCACCGCAGCGTGGGGTGCTCCGCATCCTCGAGGTGAGCGGGCTGGTCGAGGTGCTGCACACCTATCCGACGGTGGACGAGGCGGTCACCGCAGAGGAGCCTGCCCTGGATTGACGCACTGGTCGGCGTAGTTTGTCGTCGACCGGTGACGGGCACCTCCGTCGCCGGATCTTCCATCCGGCCCCGGGAGTGTGTTCGTGAGCAAGATGTTTCAAGGCTTCAAAGACTTCATCATGCGCGGCAACGTCGTCGACCTCGCGGTCGGCGTCGTTATCGGTGCTGCCTTCACCACGGTGGTCACCAGCTTCACCAACGCCTTCCTGAAGCCGCTGATCCAGCTTCTAGGCGGTGGCAAGGGTCTGGGCGCAGGCATGTGGGATGTCAACGGCGTCAAGTTCGACTACGCATCCTTCGTCAACGCGGTCATCACCTTCCTGCTTACCGCTGCAGTCCTCTACTTCCTGGTCGTCTTCCCGTTGAACCGGCTGGCCGAGCGCCGCCGTCGTGGTGAGGAGCCGCCGCCGAAGGCGCCCAGCGAAGAGGTTCAGCTGCTCACCGAGATCCGCGACCTGCTGCTCGCGCAGAACCAGACCGGTGGCTCGGGTCAGGTCTACCGCAGCGACCCGCCCCGCTAGGCGAAAAAGATCCGCCCTCCCGGCGCTGTTCGAACACATGTTCGATACAGTGCCGGGATGGAGCAGCGTAAGCACTGGTGGAACGGCAAGTGGGGACGGCTGGCACGCAAGGACGTCTACCTGCGGGCCAGCGGCGATCAGTGGTATGTCGAGCAGCGCGCCGGCGGTTCCGACGGTGCTTCCCACTTCTTCGAGTACGACAGTGAGGACGCCGCCGTCGACATGGTCCGGTCCCTGCTGGCCGGCGCCGACGAGTGGCGTGAGCTGTCGGTCCGGCCCTGAGTCAGGCGGCCTTGTCGTCCCTGTTGTCTTCGTGCAGCCGGGCGGTCAGTGGGCCCATCGGCGGCAGCAGTCGCAGTCCCGGCCGGACCTCGGGCTCCTCGGACTCACCGCTGTCGAAACGTACCCGCCAGCCGGTGCCGACCCGGGCGCCGGGCGGCGCACCGGTCCCGCCGACACCCCGGGCCAGCGCCACCACCAGCAGATAGCCGGCGATCACGAAGCCGTGGCCGACGAGCCGGCCGATGTCGACCCGGCCGCCGGTGAGATCGGTGACCGAGATCAGCAGCAGCATCGCGACGAACGCCGTCAACATCGGCACCAGCCCGGTCGGCCGGCTGCGGCGTAGCCCGATGAAGAGGTAACCGGCACCGACCGCGACGTTCCACGCCGCCGACTCGTGCCAGAGATGGCCCTGGGTCGCGCCCAGCCCGTTGTGCGCGTGCCCGGCGCTCACCCCGCCGCCGACCTGGGTCAGCCCCAGGATCAACTGCACCGCCCCGATCAGGGCCAGGGCCAGGTAGAGCAGGGCCGCCACCGGGATCCTTCTACGCGGCGGCGCCTGCGGCAGCGCGGCCAGGATCGCGGCGCTCAGGTCCGGGATCTGCGGCACCGGGGCGGTGAGCGTCAGCCGGTTCACCGCAGCGGCCCGGTCCAGCCACTCCCGGCAGCCGGCGCAGCCGTCCAGGTGCTCGTCGACCAGCGGGCGCAGCACCGGGTCGTCCTCACCGTCCAACTGCGCGGAGAGCATCTCGCGCCACCGCTCACATGCCATGTACCGATAGTCGCTCGGGAAACCTGTGAAGTTCCAGGCCGATCGGCACAAAGATCAGGGGTGATCCTGGTCGAGCATCCGGCGCCGCTCCCGGAACGCCCGCAGGTTCGCGGTGTTGCCGCAGGTGCTGACGTCGTGCCAGACACCACTGTTGTTGCGGGAGGTGTCGAAGAACGCGGCCCGGCAGGCCTGGTTGTTGCACAGTTTAAGCCGGGGCCACAGTCCGGCCTGCTGCGCGAGCAGGGCCTCCGCCCAGAGCGCCGACGCCAGCCAGCGGACACCCCGCCCGGTCGGCACCACCCGCACCCAGCCCGTCCCGTCCGGCACCAGGCTCACCTGCACGTCGGCCGGGGGCATCGAGTCGTCCTGCTCCGGTCGCGGCCCGGCCACCACCACCTGCTCGAGAGCACCCCGCAGGCGGCGCATCGACCGCAGATCGGCGGCGGTGAGCAGCAGGGTCGGTGCCGGCAGCCCGGAGACCCGCGACCACAGGGCGAGTGTCTCGGTCACCCACCACTGGGCGTCATCGTTGCTGGCCAGCAGGTCCGGGGCGTACGACATCGCCGGTCTGGTGTTCAACAACTCCTGGACGAGAGCGAACCCGTTCGGCGCCTCCCGCACGCCGTGCCGCGCGCTGGCCTTCCATGACATAGCCAAAGCCTACTCGGCTCTGTTTCGGTCGATGCCTGAGTACCACCCGGCCGAGTGGATGCAGCCTGTTCATCAGTGGACGAAGGTGAATGTATATCTAGACTTGAGCTGTGCGGTTAGCTCCGGTGATCGTCATTGTGGTGGTGTTTCCGGCGGGCTGTGAGCAGAGCCCGCCAGAGCCGCCACCACCGTCCCCCGCCCCGGCGCCGGCACTGCCGGAACGCCCGGCGAAGCTGCGCAGCGATGCCGAGGGCGAGGCGGTGACGGCACTCCAGGAACGTCTCACCGAGCTGCCTACTGGAACGGCGAGGCCGACGGGAGGTTCGGCGGGGCGCCAGATCGACGGCTGGCGGGATGCCCCGCTCGGCCTGCTCTGGCGCCCGAAGTACTTCAACGGGGGCATCGCCGTGCACGGTGCCCCCAGCGTGCCGCCCTACCCGGCCTCACACGGCTGCGCACGGGTCTCGATCGCGGCGATGACCTGGCTGTGGAAGAACGACGCTCTTCCCTTGAAGACCACCGTCTGGGTCTACTGACGGGTGTCCGCCAGCTCCCGGCGGCGGCGCGGAGCCGGGATCACCGGGGCGTAACCGGGCGGCCAGGCCGCACCGTGGATCTCGGCACAGAGCACCACACCCAGCCACGGCACCCACGGGCCGGTGACCTCCACCACATGCCCGTCCCGCAGGTCCAGCGCGAGCGTGAAATCGCCGGGCCGGGGCCGCAACCGGGTCATCGACCGCAGCCGGTACTCCTCGCCGCCCAGGATCAACCGCTCGCTGGTGACCACCGCGAGACGGCGGCCGGCACCGGTCACGTCGACCGGGAACCAGCCGTACTGCTTCTCCCCTGACCGGAGCGGAATCGTGGCGGTGACCGCGGCGGGCCTGCCGCCGCGTTCCACGAGACCGGCCAGCATGCTCATCGACCGGAAACCGGCCATGAGCTGTCCAGGGTCGTAATCCGACAACACCTTCTCCTTCACTGTCCCCAGAACCCTGGCACGACCAGGCCCCGACCGCACAGTGAATACACACGGTCGGTGGGTATTTAGGCCGGATGTTCCCGCTCGCGTTTTGTCATACCCGTGTGCGAACCTCTCGATGCGTCGATCTTCACGTCCACGGGGGTAAGTGCAGACATGCGGTTCTTGATCTCGATAGCGACCGTCGCCGCGGCGGTCCTGGTGAGTCCCGGCACGGCTGTCGCTGCCGAGGACACCCGGCCCGTCGTCAGCTCCGACGTCTACCGTGATCCCGCCTACGAGCCCGACCTGGCGTACAACGTCGGTGTCCCGGGCCTTTTTGCTCTCCAGGCCCGGATCGCCGACGCCGCTGCCTTCGTCTGGCGGACCAGTGACGGGCAGTCCGGTGAGATCCCGGCCGGCGCCGGCGGTTCGGCCCGGCTGACGATCACCCCGCGACGGGCCGGCGTGCAGACCCTCACGGTCCACACCGTCGACGACAACGGCGATTCCCACGCGGAGTACGGGTACGAGTTCCTCGTCGACAACGGTCCCGTCGTCACCCGGGATCCGGCCGGTGTCGTCTACCTGGGCTCCAGCCCCACCTTCCACCTGACGCCGCGCACCTCCGGCGTCACGGAGTACCGGATCTGGCCGCGCACCTACAACGGCGAGCGTCCCGAGCAGGCGGTGACGGTGCCCGCCCGCGCCGACGGCACCGCTCAGACCTCGTGGTACCTCGACGACGACAACCTCAGCGCGCTGCTCGTGCAGAGCCGGGACAGCGACGGCGACCTCTCGGTGACCCGCACCGCCTGGGTCTCGGTCGACGAGGCGGCCCCGCGGCTGACCCGCACCGGCGGCGGGGACCTGGTCACCCCGGCGACCTTCACCGCCCGCACCGGGATGCCCGGCGTGGTGGCCTACGACGTCACGTTCAACGGCGACAGCACGACCCGGCGCAGTTTCACTCCGGCCGCCGACGGCAGCGCCACGTTCGACTTCACCCCGGCCCGGACCGGAGTCAACTGGCTCACCGTGACCGCCAGTAACGGCCAGGGGCTGACCACGGCGCCGACCGAGGAGACCTGGGGCGTCATCGACTTCCCGCGGGTCACCTCCACCGACTTCCCGCTCGGCGTGACCGGCGCCAGCGGTCGCAAGGCCACCGGTACCTTCCAGGTGACCGCCCGACGGCCGGGGACGACCGCCTTCGAGTGGCGGGTCGGCCCTGGTGATTGGGCTACCCAGCCGGCCCGCGCGGACGGCAGCGCCACGATCACCTGGACCCCGGCGAGCATCGGTGGGCACACCCTCCACATCCGCAGCGTCAGCACCGACGGGACCCGCTCCACCCAGAGCAACGAGAACTTCACCGTCGCCGTCGTCAACGCCCGGCTGAACGCCGTCACCCCGACCACGGTCACCGTCGGTGCGAAGCGGACCCTGACCGTCACCGGCATGTACCTGCACCCGCTCGACGTCTTCGAAGTGACACCGGCCGGGCAGGCGCCGATCCCGGCGACCGTCCGGTCCGTCGACCCGGACGGCTACTGGGCCGAGATCGAGGCCGACTTCGCCACGGTTCCGGCCGGCCGGGCCTCGGTGATCGTCAAGCCGTACGGCGGGACGCTGCACGACAGCCTCACCGACGCCCTGACCGTTGCGCCACTGCCCGCACTGAAGGTCACCAAGGCGCCGGCCGTCACCGGCACGGTCAAGGTCGGCCAGACGGTGAAGACCACGGTCGGCACCTGGTCCCCGGCCGCCACCACGGTCCGCTACCAGTGGAAAGCGAACGGAGCGGCCATCAGCGGGGCCACCGGATCGTCGTACCGAATCGGCGCCGCCGTGGCCGGCAAGCGTCTCACCGTGACGGTCACCGCCTCCCGCGCGGGAAACAGCACGACATCTGCCACGTCGGCCGCCACCGGTGTGGTGGCCAAGGCGGCTGCTCCCAAGGCGACCAAGAAGCCCAAGGTCAGCGGTGCGGCGAAGGTGGGCCGCACGGTGACGGCCGCGAACGGCACCTGGTCACCGGCGGCCACGTCGTACGTCTACGAGTGGCGTCTCAACGGCAAGGTGATCAAGGGAGCGGCCAAGCGCACGCTGAAGCTGACGGCTGCCATGCGCGGCAAGCGGCTCACCGTGACCGTGGTCGCCAAGCGGGCCGGTCACCTGGACGGACGGGCCATCAGTGCGGCGGTGACGGTTCGCCGCTGATGGCAACACCGAGATGATCATCCGTACCATCGCCGGGTGCAGACCGAGTACCGCTATCAGCTGACCCATGGATTCACGACCACCCGCGGCAGCCGACTGGCCGTGATGATCATTTCCAGTCTCTTCGGGATCCCGGTCAGTTTTCTGATCGGGATCCTTCTGGGAACGATCCTGGTCGTCGTGGCGGACCGCTTCGCGGACCTCGATGCCGGGTCGGTCGCGGTTCCGGTCCTGCTGGGTGTGATCCTCGCCGGCGTGTATGCGACGTTCGCTCTGTACGGCGTGCTCAAGATCGTCCGGACGACGGCCCTGCTGGCAGGTTCCCGGTTGACCGTCAAGTCGGCGTTCAGCAGCCGGACCGTCGACATGAGGGCGGCCACCTCGGTCGGGATCCACCAGACCCAGGTCCGGTGGCGGTTCCCGGGCCGCAACGACATGATCGCCGAACTGATCGTCGCGGGCCCGTTCCCGACGCTGTACCTGCGCCTCGCCACTGCCGATGCCCTGCCCATGCCGCCACAGGACATCGCCGCTCTGATGTCGTTCCTGTCCGCTACCAGCGTTCCGGGTTCCGACCACGTGATCCAATACCTGCGCAGCTATTGATCAACAAGCGGGACGGGGGCAGCACTTTTGGACCCGAAGAGGCTTCAGCGGATGCAGGCCGAGGCGGAGCACACCACCTGGGCGATGGGCTCCGAGGACATCATCGGCGTCGGCCATGACGAGAGTCGTCTCGTACGTGTCGAGGTGGACCGGGCCGACACCGTCCGGTACTTGGAGATCGGCTCGTCCTGGTGGCGTGTCATCGGCGCGCACGGGCTGGGAGAAGCGGTGCGGGTCGCCGTCGACGCGGCGGTGAACGACCGGATGACGGCTTGGGCCGATCGGGCTGCCGCCCGCTCGCAGTCACCGGCTCCCGAACCGGACGGGCGGCCGTTCGTTCCGCCGGTCGCGACGGCGCCCGCACCCCAGGAGCAGATCGCCGAGCTGCGGCGCACCCTGGACATGCTCCGTCAGGTCCGGTCCGAGCTGAAGGACTACCGCCGATTCGTCAAGGAGCAGGCCGGGCGTGAGAACGTCGGTGCCGACTCCGGTTCCCGCGCCCAGGTCACCGTGACCGGGCAGCGGATCACCGGGATCCGGCTGGACAGCAGCTGGCTCAACACCCAGCCGTCCGGGCAGGTCGTCGCCGACACCATCCGCACGGCCATCGACAGCGCATACCGCAAAGGCGCTCAGCAGACCGCCGCGGCACTGGCGTCGATGCCCGCGATCGCCGCGGCGCTGCCCGGCAACGCCGATCCCGCAGCCCTGCTCCGCCGTCTGGGCGTCGGCTGATTCCGAGGAGGTCCCTTGCAACCCGATGAACAGTTCTCCGTCGCTTTCGAGGCTCTGCAGTCCGACAGCAAGGAGTGGCACGCCCACGCCGACGTGATGGACCAGGCCGCACGGAACGCCGCGTCGTACAGCCTGAGCGGTTTCGACTTCGGCTACACGGCGAACATGCTCGGTGTCGGCCGGAAGTACCAGGAGGTGCAGGACCTCGCGGTCCGGCTGCTGTCCGAGGGCTCCGAGGCGATGCGGGAGTTCGCGCACACGCTGATCCAGGTCGCCGACGACTACCAGTCCACGGATGTGGCATCGGGCGCGCGGATCCGCCGCATCAACTCGACGGAAGGAACCGGGAATTGAGTACGGCGATCGATCCGGGCGCGATCGAGGTCACTTACCACGACCTCATGAACGAGATCAATTCCACGTTGGACGAGATCCAGGCGGAGATCAACAACCTGGCCGCCGACCTGTCGATGACGATGCGGCTGCTGCCGCTTCCGGTCGCCTGGGCCATCGGCAAGACCTGGGACAAGTTCCTTGAGGTGAACAACGAGATCTTCGACGAGGTCCAGAAGTACCTGGCCGAACCGGGGATGCCGCAGGCGCTCTGGCGGATCGGCGAGTACTGGGGGACGCAGGTCGGTGTGCCGGTCAGCAGCCTGCACCAGGAGGCGTCCGCCTTCGGCAAGGATGCCGACAACCGATGGACCGGATCGGCGGTGTCGGCCTACGCCGATTCCGCCGAGGCCCAGTCCAGGGCGCTGGCGACCATCAGCCCGCTGACCGACCGGATCCAGAACGCGCTGGACCAGATGGCTTGGGGGCTGATCGCGTTCTGGGTGGCGTTCGTCAGTGCCTTCGCCACCTTCCTGGTCGGGATCGTCAGCTCCGGCATATTGGCGGCGACGATCGCCGGAGCGCCGATCGCCGCCGCTGACGCCCTCGCCACAGCGGGTGTCGTGCTCGGTCTGCTGACGGCGGCGGTGGCCGCCGTGCTGGCCTACGGGCAGCAGGTCGACGAGACACTGACCAGCTGTAGGCAGGCGCTCCGCGACAACACGGGTCTGGTGGACCAAGGCGGTGGAGTCTTCGGGTGGCCGCGCCTGAACAGCATGGCCTACGACGGCACCGGCAGTTGGAAGGTCGCCGACTGATCCGGGGCCGGTTCAGAGCGCGATGACGGCGAGGAGCGGCAGCGGGGGTGCCGTCCTGGCGATGCTACTGGTGGCCGCGGCCGGCACGGCCGTGCTGCGCGGAAGCGTCGCGGCGGAGGAGATTCGGGTCGCCTGAAGAAGGGCTGTTCGAAAAAGGGGCGTAGGGCCTTGCGCCCGCATCCGCCCGGATGCGGGCGCTACGGCCCGGTGTCCCGCCTACGTGGCAGGTTGCTCGCGGTACTTCACCTACTCGTACAAGATCAAGGGTTTCCGGCCGCGCCCATCACGTCCAACGCCCAGGCCAGGTTGAACGCCTCTTCCTTCCAGGCGTCGTAGCGACCGCTCGGCCCGGCGTGCCCGGCGCCCATCTCGGTCTTGAGCAGGAAGGTGCCCTCCGGCGCCGTGGCCCGCAGCCGGGCGACCCACTTGGCCGGCTCGTGGTACAGCACCCGGGTGTCGTTCAGGCTGGTCACCGCGAGGATCTTGGGGTAGTTCTGCTTCACGACGTTCTCATACGGGCTGTACGACTTCATGTACGCGTAGACCTCGGCCGAGTCGAGCGGGTTGCCCCACTCCTCCCACTCGGTCACCGTCAGTGGCAGCGACGGGTCGAGGATCGAGGTCAGCGGGTCCACGAACGGAACCTCGGCCAGGATGCCGGCGAACGCCTCCGGTGCCAGGTTGGCGACCGCGCCCATCAGCAGGCCGCCGGCCGAACCGCCCCGGGCCACCAGCCGTGACGCCGACGTCCACCGGTTGCGCACCAGTGTCTCGGCGGCCGCCGTGAAGTCGGTGAAGGTGTTCCTCTTGGTGAGCATCTTGCCCTGCTCGTACCACTGCCGGCCCATCTCGCCGCCGCCGCGCACGTGCGCGATCGCGAAGACCACCCCACGGTCCAGCAGGGACAGCCGGGCGATCGAGAAGTACGGGTCGATGGAGTGCTCGTACGACCCGTAGCCGTAGATCAGGGCCGGTGCCGAACCGTCCCGCTGGACACCCTTGCGGGCCACGATCGAGATCGGGACCCGGGTGCCGTCGGCTGCCGTCGCCCACTCCCGGAACTGCTCGTAATCCTCCGGCCGGTAGCCGCCCAGCACCGGTTTCTGCTTGCGCAGCGTCATCACCCGGGTGTTCAGGTCCATGTCGTAGACCGAGTCGGGGGTGACCAGGGAGGTGTACGACAACCGGACGGTGGACGTGTCGTATTCCGGGTTGCCGCCCAGGCCGACGCTGTAGAGCGGCTCCGGGAACTCGACGTCGTGCGCCGCGGTGCTGCCGTCGATGAGCACCCGCAGGCCGGTCAGGCCGTCCTTGCGCAGCGAGATCACCAGGTGCCGGGCGAACGCGTCCACCGACTCCAGCCGGACACCCGGCTGGTGCGGGATCATCTCGACCCACTCGCCCGGGTTGTCCACCGAGGTCCAGGAGAGCGCGAAGTCCTCCGCCTCGTGGTTGTGCAGGATCAGGAACCGGTGGCCGTGATGCTCCACTGAGTACTCGACACCCTGGCGGCGCGCGGCGATCAGCGTCGGCTCGACGGTCGGCTGGTCCGACGGGATCACCAGAACCTCTGACGTGATCTTGCTCTGCACGTCGATGACCAGGAACTTCTCGCTCCGGGTCAGATCGATGCCGACCCAGAAACGCTCGTCCGGCTCCTCCAGGACCTTGGTGTCCTCGGTGGTGCCGATCGTGTGCCGCCACACCCGGTAGGGCCGCCACGCCTCGTCGACGGTGATGTAGAAGAGGGTGCTGTTGTCCGCCGCCCAGGCACTGCCGTAGAAGACGCCGGCCACCTCGTCGGCCAGCACCTCGCCGGTGACCAGGTTCTTCACCCGCAGCGTGAACCGCTCGTCACCGTCGAAATCGGTCGAGTAGGCCAGCCAGTTGCCGTCCGGGCTCACGTCGAAGGTGCCGAGCGCGAAGAAGTCGTGCCCCTCGGCCAGCTCGTTGCCGTCGAGAAGCACCTGCTCACCGGGCTTGTCGGCGCCGGCCGGCGGTGCGGTCTCACCGGGGGTCACCGGGACGCGGCAGGAGATCCCGTACTGCTTGCCCTCTTCGGTCCGGGTGTAATACCAGAAATCGCCCTTGCGGTTCGGGACCGACAGATCGGTCTCCTGGGTGCGGGACTTGATCTCCTGGAAGACGGTCTCGCGCAGGCCCTCCAGGTGCGCCGTCGCCTGATCCGTCCAGGCGTTCTCCGCCTCCAGATGAGCGATGGTCGCCGGGTCGTCCTTTGCCATCAGCCAGGCGAACTCGTCGGTGACCGTGTCGCCGTGGAAAGTGCGCTCGGTCGGCGCCTGACGGGCGTTGGGTGGGCCTTCAATCGTCACCGGAAACACGTTACCGCCACCCCTCAGCAGACACACGAACCTCGGTCATTCGAACGTGTGTACGATATGCCAGAGTGGACGATCTTTCATCTTCACTGGGGGGCTAGTGACGATCCTCTCTGAGCTTGTCGAGATATGCGGTCCCGGGCACGCTCGTCCCGAGGGGCCGGACTCCTGGGCGGCCGCCCCGTCGACCCCGGCCGCCGCCGCTGCGCTCCTGGACCTCGCCGCCGGTCGCGGTCTGCGGGTCCGCCCACGGGGATCCGGCAGCAAATTCCACTGGGGTACGAGGGAGCCGAGTCCCGATCTACTCCTGGACACCGCACGCCTCGACGGGCTGTGGGGTTTCGGCGGCGGCACCGCCACAGTGGCCGCCGGCACATCCGTCGCGGCGGCTCAGGCGGCCCTCGAGCGACGGGGGAAACGGCTCACCCTCGATCCGCCGTCACCGGGCGCCACCGTCGGTGGGGTGCTCGCCCTCAACGAGGCCGGGCCGTTGCGTCACCGGTTCGGCCCGCCGGCCGGCCAGGCGCTCCGGGTCGATCTGGTCGACCCGTCCGGCCGGCTGATCGCCGTCGACGGCTGGGAGGGCGGCGACGGGGTGATCACCTCGGCTCTGCTACCGGTCGAGGATCTGCCCGAGGCCCGGCGCTGGGTGGTCCGGCCGGTGACCACGCTGACCGAGGCCGGTGAGGTGGTGAACGACGTGGTGGCCCAGGAGTTCGCTCTCAGCGGTGTCGAGATGGACCTGCCCGGCTCCGGTGACGGCACTCTTGCCCTGCTGCTGGAGGGCGCAGCCACCTGGGTCTCCGGGAGCGCCGGGCGCCTGGCCCGGCAACTCGGCCCGCGGGCCCTGATCCGGGAGTCGCCACCGCCGTGGTGGGGGAGGTACCCGTTCGGCGGATCCGATGTGGTGCTGCGCCTCCGTGTCCGGTCCCGGGACCTGCCCGCGATGGGTTACGTGCTGCATGACGCGGTCGGCGGGCCGGTCGCGGTCCGTGGCTCGGCGGGTGCCGGGGTGGTCCACGCGGTTCTGCCCGCCACGCTGAGCGCGGCCCGGATCGGCGACATCGTGGTCGGCCTCAAGCAGGTCCTGATGGCTCGCGGTGGTCAGGTGGTGATCCTGACCGCTCCGCCCGGCCTGGCCCACGAGATGGACATGGCAGGTCCGCAGGACCTGTTCTGAGTCAGTTGATCACCGGGATGCGGGCCACCGTCTCGGCTGCCAGGTGGCGGCCGAGGCGGGCCACGTCGCCGACCGCGTAGGTCAGGTAGGCGAACTGGCCGACCGCTCGCGCCCCGGTCAGGATCAGGTCGTCGACCAGGAGGCGGCGGCGCAGGACCGGGACGCCTTCGCCGAGGATGGTCGGGGCGATCCCGAGGATGATCTCGTCGAGCAGGCCTTCGGACACGAACTGGCCGACCAGGTTGCCGCCTCCGGCGAGCCACACGTTCTTGCCCTGGGCGGCGACGACCATCGCCTCGTGCACCCGGCGGACGTCACCACTGATCATGAAGACGTTGGCGTCCTCGACCGGCGGCAGGTCGCGGTGGGTGAAGACCCAGCACGGTACGTCGCCGTACATGTCGTGCCAGTTCTCCGGCTCCTCGAGCAGATTGTCGTGCTCCAGCACCCACTCGTAGGTGGTCGCACCCATGGCGAACGCGCCGATGCCGTCGAAGAACTCACCGAACGGGTTCTCGGTGCCCTCGTCGACGTCGAAGAGCCAGTCCAGCGAGTTGCGTTCGTCGGCGATGAAGCCGTCGATGCTGGTGGCGGTGTAGTACTGCGTTTTCGCCATGACCAACACCATGCCACGACCGAGTCGACAAAAAGGGCAGATCGATCAGGACGGTAGTCGGAACCCGCAGGCCGGGGGTGTCGGTGGCGGGTCGGGCGTTGCCGCACCCAGCCCGCCACCGCCACCGGACTCGAGGGGCGGGGGTGTCACACCGTACTCCACCGGACCGGGCCGTGGGATCGGCTCTCACATCCCGGATCAACGGCGCATCGAAGCTGGTCAGGCGGGTGTGTGCAGGTCGTACGTCAGGTAGGCGAACGGGCCGAGCTGCCGGGCGCTCGTCAACGTCAGCCGGGACGACAGGATGCGCCGGGGCAGCACCGGCGCGCCGGCCCCCAGCGCCACCGGGGCGACTCCCAGGATCACCTCGTCGAGCAGACCCGCGTCGTCGAACTGGCCGACCAGATCGCCGCCGCCGGCCAGCCAGAGGTTCCTCCCGGCGGCCGCCCGTGTCATCGCGGCGTGCACGGGGCGCACGTCCCCGCGTACAAAATGAATGTCCGCTCCGGGCACTGCCGGCAACCCACGGTTGGTGAAGATCCAGGCGGGCGTGTCGCCGTAGGGCCCCAGCCAGGCCTGCGGGTCGTCGAGGGCGAGAATCCACTCGTAGGTGGTGGCGCCCATCGCGAAGGCGCCGACATCCTGGAAGAACTCGCCGAACGGGCTTTCGCCGCGGCCTGCCACGCCGGAGAGCCAGTCCAGCGAGTTGTTCTCATCGGCGATGTAGCCGTCGAACGAGGTAGCGGTGAAGTACTGCGTCTTCATCTGAAGATATTGTCAGGCGTCGTTGCGCAGGACGAGGATCGCGATGTCGTCGCGTGGCTCCTCGACCGAGAAGTTGATCGTGGTGGAGCGCAGCCGGGCCGCCATCACATCGGCCGGGTAACCCGCGAGCGGTGTCGCGGCCTCGCGCAACCGGTTCGAGCCGAACAGCTCCCGGCCGCGGCGCCGCTCGGTCACGCCGTCGGTGTAGAAGATCAGCGAGTCGCCGGAGCCCAGCGTGATCGTCACGTCCGGCGAGGTGATCGTCTCCAGCAGGCCGAGTGCGGTGCCGCCCTCACCCACGAACGAGGTCTTGCCGTCGGCCCGGACCAGCACCGCCCGATCGTGCCCGGCCAGGTGCAGGCAGACCTCGAGCGCCCCGTCCGGCCGGCGGGTCACCGAGGCCATGGCGAGCGTGCAGTACCGCCCGCCGCCGCGCTGCACCAGGGTCCGGTTGACCCGGCAGAGGATCTCGTTGAGGGCTTTGCCGTCGTCGACCAGGATGCGGATCACGTCCCGCACCAGGCCGGTCACGGTGGCAGCCTGGACACCCTTGCCGGAGACGTCTCCGACGACGACGAGCCACTGATCGGGACCGGACGGCACCACGTCGTAGAAGTCGCCGCCCACCTCCGAGCCGGTCGGCACGTATTCCGCGGCGAAGCCGATGCCCTCGACCCGGGGGAGGGCCGGTGGCAGCAGTGACGCCTGCAGGGTCCGGGCGACGGTGCGCCGCTCCTCGTGGATGCGCGCGTTGTCTATCGCCAGGGCGGCCCGGCGGGCCACGTCCTCCAGGACCGCCACCTCGTCGGCGTCGTGCCGGTGTTTCGGGTGCCGGCCGACGGCCAGGGTGCCGAGCCGGGCGCCCCGGGCCACCAGCGGCAGCGCGTAACCCTCCAGCGGCGAGCCGAACATCACCTGAGTGCCGAGCCGGGACGCCTCCTCCAGCCGGCCCAGCAGCGACTCCGGTCCGGGCTCGGCGAGGGTGGCGTGCAGCTGGGCCAGCGCGGACTCGTCGGCGTGGGTGGCGGCGGCCAGTTGGAGGCGACCCCACGAGTCGGTGGTGTGCACCGCACACCACTGGCCCAGCCGTGGCACCACCAGCTGCGGGATCAGGGCCATCGTCAGGTTCACGTCGAGGGACTGGGCGAGCAGTTCGCTGGCCTCGGCGAGGAAGGTGATCCAGGTCTGCCGGCGGAGGTCGGCGCGGCGCAGCCGATCGTTCTCCAGGTGCAGGCCGAACCGCTCGGCGACCATCGTGGTCAGCGCCAGGGCGTACCCCTCGGGGGCGGCGTCGAGTTCCAGTTCGCCGGAGTAGGGCCGCTGCACGTGCAACGGCACCCGGATGGTGTCGGCGTTGTCCCGGGGCGCACGCCCGTACCGGGCCAGTAGTTGCCGGCCGGTGCCGTCTCCCCGGTCGACCCGGACCACCCCGCCGGCCGCGCCGGTCAGCCGGGCCAGCCGGGACAGCAGATCGGTGGCCAGGTCGGCCAGGCCCTCCTCGGAGTGCCGGTCGGTGCCGGTGCGGAGCAGGCCGGTGAGTGCACCCAGGCTCGGTGTCTCGGCCGCGCTGGGCAGCCGGACCGGCCCGGTCTCGGCGCGCTGGTCCAGCCGGAACCAGACGCCCTTGCCGTCCCCCTCGTGCACGGTGCCCCAGCGGCTGGCGAAGTGATCGACGAGGAGCAGGCCCCGGCCGCGTTCGGCGACCTCACCGATCTCCGAACTCTCGTTGCGCGGGCCGACGGTGAGCTGCTCGACCGGCCCGACCGCGAAGTCGGTGACGGTGACGGTGAGCCCGCCGGTGTCGGCCGCGACCTCTATCTCCAGCTCGGTGTTGGCGTGCACCACCGCGTTGGTGGACAACTCGGTGGTGAGCAGGAGAGCCTCGTTGAGCAGGACGACCAGCCCGGTCTCCTCCAGGACGGAACGCACGAGTGCGCGAGCCGCCGCCGGGGTACGACGATCATTGGGCAACCTGGTCCGGCGCACGAGTGCCTCGGACGGAGCACCCGATGGGATGCTCGCCCTGGTTCCGACCTCGGCTGGCACTCATGCATCCTCCCCCGTCGAAGGGTGGATGCACAAAGTCGTCTCTCGCATTGACCCGGTCGGGCGAGAGAGGATAGGTAGCCCCGGGTCGTTGACAGCGAGTGAGGACAGCATGACTGCGGCCAAAGAAGCCGACGAGACCGTTCTGCTCGGTGAGCTCGCCGAGGCCCTGCGTCGTGTCCGGCGTGGTGATCTGAAGGTTCGATTGCCACGGAGCACCGGTGCGGCCGGTGCCGTCGCCGAGGCGTTCAACGAGGTCGTCGCCCTGCAGGAGCGGCAGAACCTCGAGCTGCGCCGGATCAGCCGCATCGTCGGCCGGGACGGCCGGCTGACCGAGCGCCTCGACGAGGAGAGCCTGGACGGCTCCTGGGAGGACAGCGTCCGATCGGTGAACTCGCTGATCGACGATCTGGCCCGGCCGACCACCGAGATATCGCGGGTCATCGAGGCGGTGGCCCAGGGCGACCTGTCGCAGCACATGGCGCTGCAGATGGACGAGCGGCCGCTGCGAGGTGAATTCCTGCGGATCGGCCGGACGGTGAACACGATGGTCGATCAGCTGTCGTCGTTCGCCGACGAGGTGACCCGGGTGGCCCGTGAGGTGGGCACCGAGGGTGAGCTGGGCGGTCAGGCCGACGTCCGCGGCGTGGCCGGCACCTGGAAGGACCTCACCGACTCGGTGAACACGATGGCGTCGAACCTGACCCACCAGGTGCGGTCGATCTCCCAGGTGGCGACGGCGGTGGCCCGTGGTGACCTGTCCCAGAAGATCACCGTGTCGGCCCGCGGCGAGGTGGCCGAGCTGGCCGACACCATGAACGGGCTGACCGACACCCTGCGGCTCTTCGCCGAGCAGGTGACCCGGGTGGCCCGTGAGGTGGGCACCGAGGGCAAGCTGGGTGGCCAGGCCGACGTACCGAACGTGGCCGGTACCTGGAAGGACCTCACCGACTCGGTCAACTCGATGGCGTCCAACCTGACCAGTCAGGTCCGCAACATCGCCCAGGTGTCGACGGCGGTGGCGAAGGGTGACCTGTCGCAGAAGATCACGGTGGCCGCACAGGGCGAGATCCTGGAGCTGAAGGACACCGTCAACACGATGGTGGATCAGCTGTCGTCGTTCGCCGACGAGGTGACCCGGGTGGCCCGTGAGGTGGGCACCGAGGGCCGGCTCGGCGGGCAGGCCCAGGTCCGTGGCGTCTCCGGCACCTGGCGCGACCTCACCGAGAACGTGAACCAGCTCGCCGCCAACCTGACCGCCCAGGTCCGCAACATCTCCCAGGTCTCCACCGCGGTGGCGAAGGGCGACCTGTCGCAGAAGATCACCGTCGACGCGCGCGGCGAGATCCTGGAGCTGAAGAACACCGTCAACACCATGGTGGATCAGCTGTCGTCGTTCGCCGACGAGGTGACCCGGGTCGCGCGCGAGGTCGGCTCGGAGGGCAAACTGGGCGGACAAGCCCAGGTCAAAGGCATTTCTGGTACGTGGCGAGACCTGACGGACAACGTGAACTACATGGCGTCCAACCTGACCAGTCAGGTCCGCAACATCGCCTCGGTGACGACAGCCGTGGCGAAGGGCGACCTCGGGCAGAAGATCACCGTCGACGCCCGTGGCGAGATCCTGGAGTTGAAGTCGACGGTCAACACGATGGTGGATCAGCTGTCGTCGTTCGCCGACGAGGTGACCCGGGTGGCCCGTGAGGTGGGCACCGAGGGCCGGCTCGGCGGGCAGGCCCAGGTCCGTGG
>DATMVU010000246.1:0-15887 GCA_035562875.1 Actinoplanes sp.
CCGATCCGAACGGCCACCACCCGACCTGATCGACGGGCCACCACCTGAACCCGCCCCGGCCTCGCGGGGCCGCCACTCGGCGCAGCGTGCGGGGTCCATGATGGGGAGGTGACCTCGGGAGGCAGGGTGGAACGTACCGCCAGGAATCGCGCGGTCTGGGACCGCAGTGCCGGGAACTACGACAGGCAGATCGCCTTTCTGGACCGGCACTGGTTCCGGGACGGTCGCCGCTGGCTCGGGGAACGTGCCGAGGGGCGGATTCTGGACGTCGGCGCGGGAACCGGCCTGAACCTGCCGCACTACCCGCCCGGGTCCGTGGTCACCTGCCTGGACTTCAGTCCGGCGATGTTGCGGGAGGCCCGGGCGAACGCCACCCGACCGGCCCGGTTCGTCGAGGGGGACGCCGCCCGCCTGCCGTTGCGGGACTCCAGTTTCGACACGGTCGTCTGTGCGCTGGCGCTGTGTTCGATCCCGTCGCCACGGGCCGCCCTGGCCGAGATGCGCCGGGTGCTGGTCCCCGGTGGACGGCTGCTCCTGCTGGACCACGTGGCCAGCACCTGGCCGCCGATCCGGGCCGCCCAGTGGCTGCTGGAGCGGGTGACCATCCGTACCGCCGACGAGCATTTCACCCGCCGCCAGTTCCCGCTCGTCGCGCGGGACTTCACAATCGTGGCGGCGGAACGGGACCGGGCCGGCACCGTGGAACGGATCCATGCCCGGAAATGATCACGGCTATCCTGGTGGCATGTGCCGGAGCCGCCGGGTCGCCTACCGGGTTCACTTCGTCTGTGTGCCGTGCCGGTTCAGCACCAAACACTGGTGGGACGAGGTGGCGCACCCGTGCCCGCGGTGCCGGGTGCCGATGGTGAACGCCGGCCACGACTTCGCAGCGCCACCACGGCGGGACGCCTCCGGGTGGGTCGCTGTGGCGGCGGTCCTTCAGGCCGGATTGCGGTACGACGGGTTCGAGCCGTGCGGATGCGGGCAGGTACCGAGGTTCCGTCCCCGGACCGGTGCGCAGGTCCGGCAGCGCCGCCGCCTGTCCGTCCGGCGGAACGTCCCGCTCGCGGAGGCACTGGCGGACCCGGACGCCGGCTGATCGGTACACGGTGCACCGACCCGCGAGGCCGACGGTCAGCGGGGGTCGACGGTCTCCCGGAGGATCGCCGCCCGGGTGCCGAGCGGGCCGGCCGGCACCTCGATCAGGGTGAAGCCCCGCTCGCGGTACGTCTCCTCGTGGATCCGCTCGAACCGCAGCGACTCCTCGAAGCTGATCCGGCGGGCCGCCGTCGGCTCGACGAAGCCCTGGTTGCGGACCAGGAACACGGTCGGCTCGTACAGTTCGGACGACCGGTCCACTGCGGCCTGCAGGGCGGCCGGGGCGGGGATCCCGGCATAGCGGCTCAGGGCGAGGGTGCAGACCGGTGACCTGTCGAAGAAGGTGACCCGGTGGGTGGCCGCCGTCAACTGCCGGGTGCGCTGCAACTGGACGACCCGGTCGAGGAAGCCGGGCTCCGCCCAGGGCGTCACCACCCCGTGGGCCTGCTCCAGCGCGATCACGTCGGTGGCGGCCTCCTCGACGACTCCGTAGCCGTCGATCTCCATCTGCCGCAGCAGTGCCGTCTTCCCCGAGCCCGGAGCACCGGTCAGGATGTATCGCCGCATGTCAGTTCCCAGGTCGAGGGGTCAGCCGGAGGAATGTAACCGACCCGCCTGTGCCCCGCGGGTGGCCCGCCGAAGGATGGGAAGATGTCGATCATGGTGGAGATCGACGGGGTGGCGGCGACGGTCGAGGCGGTCCATCGGGCGGCCTCCTGGAACTACGGGCATTACACGTCGATGCAGGTCCGGGGGCGGGCGGTGGCCGGGCTGGCACTGCACCTGAACCGGCTGGCCGAGGCGTCGGCGGTGCTGTTCCCCGGGGAGGCCGCACCGGGCGGGGACCGGATCCGGGAGTTGATCGGGCACGCGCTGGGCGACCGGGACGACGCGTCGGTGCGGGTCACGGTACTGCCGGGGGCGAGTGTCATGGTGGCCGTGTCGGACCCGGTTCCGGGTGAGCCGAGGGCACCGCTACGGGTCCGCACCACCACGTACGAAAGGGAACTCCCGCATCTGAAGCATGTGGCCACGCTGGGCCTGAGCTTTCACGCGGGCGAGGCCCGCCGGGCCGGTTTCGACGACGTGCTGTTCGTGCGGCGGGACGGCGCGATCACCGAGGGGTCGGTGTGGAACGCCGCGTTCTGGGACGGCACCCGGGTGGTCTGGCCGGACGGCCCACAACTCACGGGCATCACCATGCTGCTGCTCCGGCAGGGACTGGACCGGATCGGCGTGCCGCACGTGGTCCGGCGGCTGACCAGGGACGATCTGGGTGGGATGACGGCTGCCGCCGCTGCCAACTCGCACTGTCCGGCGCAGCCGATCGCGGCGGTCGACGGGTGGAAGTCCCCCGGGGCGGACGAGTTCACCGGGCTGCTGTGGCGGGCCTGGCGGGAGGCAGCATGGGAGCCGGTGGGAAGTTCGACGCCGGTAGCGGGCGGCTGAAGTGGTAGCCCTGCAACTGGTCGATGCCGAGGCCGGTCAGGGTGCGGGCGGTGGCCTCGTCCTCGACTCCTTCGGCGACCAGGGTGAGACCCAGGCCGTCGGCCATCCGGGCGACCGCGTCCACGATCACCTGCTCCCGCCGGTCGTGCACCCGCATGATGAAGGTGCGGTCGAGTTTCAGCTCGTCCAGCGGCAGTTCGGTGAGCAGCGCGAGTGACGTGTAACCGGTGCCGAAGTCGTCCATCGCCACCCGTACGCCCAAGTCCTGAAGGGTTTTCAGGCGCCTGGCGCTCTCCTCGGGGCGGGTCATCACCGCGCTCTCGGTGATCTCCACGATCAGGGCGCTGCCGGGCAGTCCGGTGGTGTGCAGGTGCCGGGCGATGGTGTCGACGACGTGGTCGGAGGTCAGGACCGGGGCGGCCAGGTTGACCGCGACCGGAACCGGCCAGCCGGCCCGGTGCCAGGCGGCGGCCTGGGCGGTGGCGTCGGCGAGCGCCCGGTCGGTGAGGGCGTGGATGACGTCGGAGCGTTCGGCCTGGGGCAGGAAGGCGCCCGGGTAGAGCAGGCCGCGCTGCGGGTGGGCCCAGCGGACCAGGGCTTCGAAGGAGACGATCTCGCGGGTGTGCGCGTCGACCAGCGGCTGGTAGTGCAGGACCAGGTGGCCCTGGGGGACGGCGTCCCGCAGTTCGCTCAGGATGCCCAGGTCGACGATGTGCGGGGAACTGCCGGCCGGGTCGAACAGTTCGACCCGGGTGCGGTCGCGTTTGGCGGTGTTCATCGCAGAGTCTGCGGCGGCCAGAAGTCTGCCGACCGCGTCCATGCCGGGCTGGCCGGTGTGGGCGATGCCGAGCGACGCTTCGACGGTGACCGGCACGCCGGCGATCGTGAACGGGCCCTGGATCGCTTGCAGGACACGTTCGCCGAGGTGGAGCAGCGCCTCGGGCAGGCTGTGGCCGTGCATCGCGGCCAGGCTCGTGGTGCCGGCGAACAGGACGAACTCGTCGCCGCCGAGCCGGAACGCGGTCCCGCCCATGCATTCGCGCTGCAGGGCCCGGGTGACGTGCTGGAGCAACTCGTCGCCGTGGGTGTGGCCGAGGCTGTCGTTGATCTCCTTGAACCGGTTCAGGCCGATGATCACGAAGGCGGCCTGGATGCCGTCGCCGAGGGCCGCGGTCACGTGTTCGGTGAGCAGCCGCCGGTTGCCGAGCCCGGTCAGGTCGTCCTGCAGGGCCATCGTCCGGTAGCGCACGCTGAGGTGGTCGGCGAGAGGGCCGACGATCGCGGTGCCGAGGGCGCCACCCCCGAGGTCGACGACCACCGGCAGCCCCTTGCTGCCGACCGGCCGGGCCAGGGCGGCGCGGGCGGCGTCGTCCCAGGCCATGTCTCCGGGCAGGACCAGCGCCGGCCTCTCGCAGAGCACCCGCAGGGTCCGGCGGTGCAGCAGCGGGCGGCCGAAACCGAGCCGCCCGGTCAGGGCGCCGTTCAGGTAGGCCCGGTCGAGCAGGTGGATCCGGCCGTCGAGGCGGGTGACGATGCCGGCCAGGGTGTCGTCGGCGCTGAGCGCCTCCTCGATCCTCGGGATGGCCGTCTCCGCGTCCCAGACCTTCGCGGGTACGGCGAGTTCCGCCAGTATCGGCATGGGTCCGGACTCTCCTCGGGCGTCACGTGGCTCGGTTCTCCACCGGATCGGCAGGTGACGCGCCGAGTTGAGGCCCTGCGGCCGGGAAGGTGAGGTGGAACCGGCTGCCGCCGCCCGGGTTGTCGGTGATCCGGACGTCACCACCGTGCCGCTCCACGATGCGGTGCACGATCGCCAGGCCGAGACCGGTCCCGGGATAGTCCTCGCTGCCGTCGGCCCGGGTGAACGCGGTGAAGACCGCCTCCTTCTGACTGTCCGGGATGCCGATGCCGTGGTCCTCGATGTCGATCCGCCACCTGTCGCCGTCGGCCCGGCCGCTGATCCGTACCCACGGTTCACGGTCCGGGGCGGTGTATTTCACGGCGTTGCCGATCAGGTTGGCGAAGACCTGCCGCAGCAGTGTCTCGTCACCGCCGATGACCGGAAGTGATCCCACCTCGACGTCGGCCGGGCGGCTGAATCCCTCGCCCACCAGGTCGTCGACGAGACGTTTCAGGTCGACCCGGCGCCGGATGATCCCCTGGTTGTCGGCGATCGAGAAGCCGAGCAGGTCGTCGACCAGGGTGGACATCTGCCGGGCCGCCTTACCGGCCCGGTCCAGGAAGTCCCGGTTCTGGTCGGCCAGGTCCGGGCCGAGGTCGTCGCTGAGGAAGTCGATGTAGCCGCTGATCCGGGCCAGTGGCCCGCGCAGGTCGTGGGCGACGATCCCGGCGAAGCCCTTGAGTTCGGCCTTGCGGCGGCGCAGCTGGGCCTCCACCTCCTCGCGGCGGCGGATGTCCTCGTGCAGGACGGCGGTGGCCGCGGCGACCTGGCGCAGGGCCCGTTCCCGGGAGGTGACCAGGGCCGCGGTCAGGGCCATCAGCAGGATCGTGATGAACGAGCCGAGCAGCATGGCGATCACGTCGGCGGGCGGGTTGCGGTGGGCCAGCAGGGCGACGGTCGGCGCCACCGTCACCTGCCAGGTGCTCAGCGGCACGTCGAGGGTGAGCTGCCGGGTGGCGACCCGGGGATCGACCCGGCTGACCGGGTCCCACCGGGCCAGGAAGGTGCGGCTGCCGGTGGAGAGCGAGGCCAGCTCGACCGCCGCGGACTGGCCGGCGTCGGCGGCGACGGCCTGGTCGAGGAACTCGCCGCCGCGGACCCCGAGCAGCACCCAACCCCGGAACCGGCCGTTCTCGGCGGCCGGCGAGGTGGCGAACACCGGGGCGGCCAGGACGAAGCCCGGTTGTCTCGCCTCGCCGGTCCGGTCGGCGTCCTTGAGCAGCAGGTACGGCCGGCTGGTGATGACCCGGCGCTGGTCCCGGGCGGCACGCAGGGCCTCGACCGCCTGGGGCACCACGGACAGGTCGGTGCCGGGTGGTTCGGGTTCACCGTCGAACGACTGCCGGATCACCACGAACAGGTGCTGCGGGGAGCGGCCCAGCGCGGTGGGGTTCAGGTCGAGACCGGAGACACCCCGGGCCCGCCAGTACGTCTGGAGCCGGTCCACCTCCGACGTGGCGGCCGGTACCACATAGCCGACACCGGTCACGCCGGGCAGCACCGCCCCGGCCAGCGGTGCCGTGGTCGCGGTGAACTCGGACGCCTCCAGCTGGGACTGGGCGCCGAGCGAGGCGGCGAGCTGGGCCAGGTGCTCGTTGTAGCGCCGGGCCTGGGTGGCGATGGCCCGCACCACCGCCTGGGCCTGCTGGTCGGCCTTCTGCTCGACGAGCCGGTCGTCGCTGCGCCGCAGGGCCACGACGACCGAGACGGTGCTGGTGAGACTGATGAGGAACACCGCCAGCAACGCCACCAACGAGCGACCCGGGCGACGACGCACGGTCCGATTTTAACTCTTCTGACCGGGAATGATCAGGCATTTCACATCTCGGCAGACGACTCAGGTCGGTATGCCGGGAGCCGATGGAACGGCCCGTGAAACGCTGGGCGAACTTCGAGTCGCGAGAGCACGGGCACCGGGCCCGGCAGATCCGGCACAACCTGTGGATCTTCGTAGCGCTGACCGGCATGGGCGTGTTCCGGGTCACCTTCGAATGGGCGCCGGAGCACCGCTGGATCCTGGTGCCGCTGGTGCTGGCGATGGCGGTGCTGGCGGCGGCGACCCGGCTGCCGCTGGAGCGGCTGGTGCGGCTGCCCCGGGCCCGGCAGGTGACGACCGGTTTCCATCTCGCGGCGATCACCGCGCTCGTGCTGTTCGCGATAACGGCGCCGGACCCGGTGGTGATGTTCTGGGGCGGCGCGCTGGTCATCATGATGGCCGCCGCGGCCACCTCTGGAGTCCGGGACGGGCTCGTGGTCGGTGCCACCGCCGTCGCCGGGTTCCTGGCGGTGGACTTCCTGACCGTTCCGGGTACCGGCTACCTGAACCTCTCGCTGCTGATGATCATGGGGGTGGTGGCGATGATGTGCGCCCTCACCACCCGCAACCGGCGGCTGCAGAAACAACAGCGGGACGAGGTCGCCTACCGGACGACGGCCCTGCTGGAGAACGGCTCGGACGCGATCATGGCGGTGAACTCCGAGGGGGTCGGCTACGTCAGCTCCTCCACCGGCCGGTTATTCGGCCACGAACCGGGCGAACTGACCGTGGACACCCTGACCACGATGATCCACCCGGACGACAAGGCACAGGTGGACACCTTCCTCGGCGAGCTCCTCGCGGCCCCGCTGCGGCACACCGCCCGGATCGCGTCCCGCTGCCGGCACCGCGACGGCGGCTACCTCGACGTCGAGGTGATCGGCACCAACCACCTGCACGATCCGCTGATCGGGGCGGTCATCCTGACGATCCGGGACGTCAGCGCTCAGAAGGCGCTGCGCGGTGAACTGGACCGGCAGGCGATCTCCGACCCGCTGACCGGGCTGCCGAACCGGGCACTGCTGCGCGACCGGGTCGGTACCGCGGTGCGCCGGCACACCCGTACCGCCGGACGGGTCTCGTTGTTGTTGATCGACCTGGACGACTTCAAGAAGGTGAACGACACCCTCGGGCACATCACCGGTGACGAGTTCCTGGTGGCCCAGGCCCGGCGGATGGCGGCCACCGTACGGCCCGGCGACACCCTGGCCCGGCTCGGCGGCGACGAGTTCGCGGTGCTGGTCGAGGACCTCGACGACATCGGCCTGCACACCCTGGCCCAGCGGCTGCTGGACGCGGTCCGCGAACCGGTCCGGGTCGGAAACAGTGTGCTGTCCGGCGGCGCCAGCATCGGCGTCGCCACCGTGAAGGCCGGCGAGAGCAGCGACATCGACCTGACCGACGAGCTGATCCGGGACGCCGACCTGGCCATGTACGCGGCGAAGAAGGCCGGCCGGGACCGGGCGGCGATCTACGAGGACTCGATGTACGCTGCGGCGGTCGCCGAGGCCGAGGCCCGCACCGAACTGGAACGGGCCCTGGAGAACGACGAGTTCGTGGTGGTCTACCAGCCGATCGTGGACCTGCCGTCGGGCCGGCCGATCGGGGTGGAGGCCCTGGTCCGGTGGAACCACCCGGAGCGTGGCATGCTCGGCCCGTACGAGTTCATCGCCCACGCCGAGCGCACCGGACTGATCGTCCCGCTCGGCGCCGGGGTGCTGCGGGTCGCCTGCCAGGAGATGGCCCGCTGGCACCGGGAGATCCCGGGAGCCGCCGCGATGCGGGTGAGCGTCAACCTGTCGGCCCGCCAGTTCCAGGAGCCGGGCCTGCTCGACACGGTCCGCGACGTGCTCGCCGAAACCGGCATCACCCCGGAGAAGGTGGTCCTGGAGATCACCGAGTCGATGCTGATGGAGGACGTGGAAGCGACGGTGGTGACCCTGCACCGGCTGCGCGACCTCGGGGTGCGGCTGGCCATCGACGACTTCGGCACCGGCTACTCGTCACTGTCGTACCTGAGCCGGTTCCCGATCGACATCCTGAAGATCGACAAGGCGTTCGTGGACGGGATCACCACCAACCCGGAGGACGCCGCGCTGGCCGAGGCGGTGGTCGGTCTCGGCCGGGCGCTGCGCCTGCAGACCGTGGCCGAGGGCATCGAGCAGCCCGGCCAGCAGTCGATGCTGACCGGGCTGGGCTGCACCTACGGGCAGGGCTACCTGTTCGCCAAACCGATCGGCGCGGACGAGATCGCCTCCCTCTTCCGGGCGGACGCCGACCTCGCGGCCTGAACAAGCCCCGGTTAGGGGGATCCGTTCATGGCCGGATGCGCGTAACGTGTGCGACTCGCGACGGTGTCTCCTAGGGAGCAGCATGCCGCTCACCCCCGCCGACATTCACAACGTCTCCTTCACCAAACCGGCCGTCGGCCGTGGTGCGTACGTCGAGGAGGAGGTCGACGCCTTCCTCGACGAGGCGGAGCGGGAACTGGCCCGGCTCCTCGCCGAGAACGGCGCGCTGAAGAACATGGCAGCTGTTCCGGCACCCGGCGACTACGACGAGATCCGGGCATTGGCCGGCCACCTGCAGCGGATGGAGCAGGAACGGGACACAGCCGAGCAGCAGGCCCGGGAATTGCGGGCCGAGCTGGACCGGGCGCTCGCGGGCGTCCCCGGCCGGCCGGCCCCGGCCGGGGAGGGGAACCTGCGGGTGCTGGCGATGGCCCAGCGGACCGCCGACGAGCACCTGCGAGACGCCCGCCGCGAATCCGACGGGCTGATCGCCGACGCCCGGGACCGGGCCGATCAGCTGGCCGACGAGGTGCGGGCGAAAGCCGACGCCATCGAGACCGAGGCGGTACGCCGGCACGCCGACGCCCTGGACGGGCTGGCCGCCCGGCGGGCCGCGGCACTCGACGAGATCCACCAGCTGACCAGCCTCGCCGCCTACTACCGGGAGGCGCTGCGCCGGCACGTGGACGGTCAGCTCGCCGACATGGACAACGCGCCGATGCTGGGCCCCTCCTGACCCACGGGGAGCGGAACCGGAATTCCGGCCGCGAATTCACCCGATCGGGCCTACGTTGATCACGTGTCGTCGTTCGCCGATCTCAGTGTCCGGATCAAAATCCTCGGTGCGGTCGCGGTTGCCGCCGTGGTCGCCGTCATCATCGGGATAACCGGTTTGATGGCGCTGTCCGACAGCGCCGACACCGCGAACCTGATCTCCGAGAGCAACGTCGCCAGCATCAAGGCCGTCGGCCAGATCAAGGCGACGGTGGCGCAGGGGCGGATCGACCTGACGAACCAGGCGCTCTCCCCGGACCAGGCAGCCACCACCCGGTTCACCGAGGCGTTCGAGGCCGACGACGAGGCGTTCGCGGCCGCGATGACCGCCTACCGGAACAGCTTACCGGCCGGCAGCCAGGAGACGATCAACCATCTCGAGGCACAGTGGCAGGAGTACGCCGCCCTGGCCAGGGAGAAGCTGCTGCCCCTGGGGACGGCCAACCGGCTCGCCGAATGGTCCGAGATCCGGGACAGCGAGGCGATGCCGATCGTCGAGAAGATGGCCGCGGACATGGCCGAACTGGACCAGACCGAGACCGCCGACGCGGCGAAGAACGCGCACGCGGCCAAGACCGGGTACGAGTCCAGCCGTAACACCCAGATCGTGATCCTGGTGGTGGGCATGATCGCCGCCGTCGGCATGGGCTGGTTCGTGGCGAGCCGGATCGTGGCGTCACTGAAGTCGGTGCAGGACGTCGCCGAATCCCTGGCCGCCGGCGACCTCACCCACAGCACCGGGCTGACCAGCAACGACGAGACCGGCAGGATGGGCCGGGCGCTGGACCAGGCCACCGCGTCACTGCGGGACACGGTCCGGACCATCGAGAGCTCGGCGCTGTCGCTGGCCGGCGCCTCCGAGCAGATGACCAGCACCGCCGCCCAGATCGCCGGGTCGGCGCAGGAGGCCTCGCAGCAGTCGTTGGCGGTGTCCAGCGCGGCCGAGGAGATCTCCCGCAGCGTCGACACGGTGTCGGCGGGCAGCGAGGAGATGGGCGCGTCGATCCGGGAGATCTCCCAGAACGCCAGCGAGGCGGCCCAGGTGGCGGTCGAGGCGGTCAACCTGGCCGCGGCCACCTCGTCGACCATGAACAAGCTGGGCGAGTCGTCCGCCGAGATCGGCAACGTGATCAAGACGATCACCGCGATCGCCGAACAGACCAACCTGCTCGCCCTGAACGCCACCATCGAGGCGGCCCGCGCCGGTGAACTCGGCAAGGGCTTCGCCGTGGTGGCCAGCGAGGTCAAGGACCTGGCGCAGGAGACCGCCAGGGCCACCGAGGACATCTCCCGGCGGGTCGAGACGATCCAGACCGACACCGCCGGCGCGGTCATTGCGATCGAGCAGATCTCCGAGGTCATCGGCCGGATCAGCGACTTCCAGACCACCATCGCCTCGGCCGTCGAGGAGCAGACCGCCACCACCGCGGAGATGAACCGCAGTGTCGGCGAGGCGGCCTCCGGTACCGGCGAGATCTCCCGCAGCATCACCGGGGTGGCGCAGGCCGCGCAGAACACCAGCGCCGGTGTCGTCGAGACCCAGCAGGCGATCGCCGAGCTGGCCCGGATGTCGACCGAACTGACGACCATGGTCTCCCGCTTCCGCGTGTAGCGCATCCTGCGCAGACTGGGATGGACATCGATGTCCATCCCGGGAGGCGCGCGTCATGAGCATGCTGGACCGAATCCGTGACGGGCTCCTCGGCACCGGTCAGGTGCTGGACGGGCCGTACGGGCCACGCCGGATCACCCACGCCGACCACACCGCCTCCGGCCAGTCACTCGACTTCATCGAGGACTTCCTGCGCGACCACGTCCTGACCCGCTACGCCAACACGCACACCGAAGCCTCGGCGACCGGGGCGCAGACCGGGGCGCTGCGCGAACAGGCCCGCCGGATCATCCACCGGGCCGTCGGCGCGAGCCCCGACCATGTGGTGCTGTTCTGCGGTTCCGGCGCGACGGGGGCGGTGGCCAAGCTCGTCGGGCTGCTCGGCCTGCGGATTCCGGAGAACCTCGACGCGCGGTACGGGCTCAGCTCCCGAATCCCGGCAGGCGAGCGCCCGGTGGTGCTGGTCGGGCCGTACGAGCACCACTCCAACGAACTGCCGTGGCGGGAGTCGATCGCCGACGTCGTCGAGATCGATGCCGACCACACCGGCCACGTAGATCTGCGGGTGCTACGGGACGCTCTGGTGGCGTACCGCAATCGGCAGTTGATCCTCGGTAGTTTCTCGGCGGCCTCCAACGTGACAGGCATCCGCACCGACACCACCGCCGTGTCCCGGCTGTTGCGCGAGCACGGCGCCGCATCGCTCTGGGACTACGCCGCCGCCGGGCCCTACCTGCCGATCAGCATGGCCGGCAAGGACGCGGTGTTCCTGTCGCCGCACAAGTTCGCCGGCGGCCCGCAGACCCCCGGCGTCCTCGTCGTGCACCGGCGGCTGATGACCAACCCGGTGCCGGTGGTGCCCGGCGGTGGCACCGTCGCCTACGTGGACCCGGCCGGGCACCGCTACCTGGACGATCCGGTGGCCCGGGAGGAGGGCGGCACCCCGGCCATCGTCGAATCGATCCGGGCCGGTCTGGTCTTCGCCGTCAAGGAGGCGGTCGGCACCGAGTTGATCGAGGAACGCGAGCAGGAACTGTGGCAGCGGGCCCGCACCCGGTGGGCCGCCGAACCGGCCATCGAGATCCTCGGCGACCTGAACGCGCGACGGCTGTCGATCGTGTCGTTCCAGATCCGTGCCGGGACTCGCCACCTGCACCACAACTATGTGACGGCACTGCTCAACGACCTCTTCGGGATCCAGGCGCGCAGTGGGTGCTCGTGCGCCGGACCGTACGGTCACCGGCTCCTCGGCATCGACGAAGCCCACTCCCGCGAATTCCGGGACTCGATCCTGGACGGCTGGGAGGGCATCAAACCGGGCTGGAGCCGGATCAACCTCAACTACTTCGTCTCCGACACCGTCGCCGGCTACCTGATCGAGGCGCTGCTGCTGATCGCCCGGTACGGCGCGCGGCTGCTGCCCGACTACCGGTTCGACCCGCGGACCGGCCGGTGGGTGCACCGGCGGCAGACGGCACCGCCGATCCACCTGGCCGACCTGCGGCTGCACGCCGACGGCACGGTCACCACTCCCCCGCCACCCGCGGGCCGGGCCGGTGAGGACGCGCTGGCCGGCTACCTGGACGAGGCCCGCACCCGGCTGACGGCACACCCGGTCCCGCCCGACGGCACCCGCCTCGGCCTGCCACCGGCGTTCGAGAAGCTGCGCTGGTTCCTGCTCCCGGACGCCTGCCTCTGATCAGAGGAGCGCGTCGACGATGTCGCCGGCCCGGTCCTCGTGCTTGTCGTAGCCATCCGGAACCCCGGAACGCTGCACGGCCTGGGCCGCCTCACCGAGGTCCTTCTCCTCCCAGTCGTCGATCTCGACCAGCTTGTCGTAGAAGGCGTCGGCGGCGTACCGCGGGTTCATCAGCTCCGCCACCGAACCCCAGCCCTGACTGGGCCGCTGCTGGAAGACGCCGAGCGAGTCGAAGTTGGTGCCGGAACCCTCGTTCGAGCGGTCCAGCGAGCCCGGGACCGTCGGGTTCGCCAGATTACGCAGGCTGGACTCCTGCATGCCGGTCATCATGGCCACCACCATGGCCCGGCGCGGCAGGTTGAGCTTCTGGCCGACCTGCACGATCACCGCGGCGTTGTTCATCTGCGTCTGGTTGAGGCCGCTCACCGGCTCCGGCGGCACCGGCTTCTTCTTCACCGCCGACTTGGTCGATGAGGCCGGGGCGGACTTCGACGGCGCCGCCGAAGCCGGCGTGGTGGGCCGCGGTTTGGCCCGGGCGGCCGCCTCCGGAAGCTCGGACCGCTGCTGGAGTGCGGCGTCCACCGCCACCCGGGTGGTGCCGGGCAACTCGGCCGGACCGAAGGCGATCACACCACCCACTGCGGAACCGACCACACCCACCGCCAGCAGCATGGTCACCGTACGCCCCGGGCCGCGGCCCCGGACCCGGCGGCGGCCCTTGCGGCGCTTCTGCGGGGCCCAGTCGTTCTGATACATGTCCGGGCCGGATCCGGGCATCCCGCCGTCACCGGCCGGGAAGCCATTGCCGGACTCGACGAACGCCACCCGCTGCCGGGGGATCGCACCCGTGCGCCGGTACCGTGCCGGATCCGTCGTGAACTCCGTGTCGGACACGCGATCGGCTGCTGCAAGCCGATCCGGGTATGCCGGTGCCACGAACCTGCCCCACCCCTCCGTAACCACCATGCTCGTCCGCAGGTCATTACGGCCCGGCCCGGCCCGGGGTTCAAACCTGGGAGAACAAAATTCCCGGGCCGATTGTCTTACGAGGTCCCGGAGCGGCCCGGCACTCGTCCAGCACCGGGACGGACGGACCGCCTACCGGGCCGGATCGGCTACCGGCTGGGATGATTGCGGTATGTATGTGATCAAGGAGCGGTTCTTCGCCATCGGTGACGACTTCGACGTACTGGACGAGCACGGGACGAAGGTCTACCACGTGGACGGCAAGGTGCTGAGCGTCCGCGACAAGGTGATCATCGAGGACGCGGCCGGGGACGAAGTCGCCACCGTGCACCGGCACCTGGTGTCGCTGCGGCCCACCTACGAGATCCGGATCGGCGGCGAGAAGGCGGCCGAGGTCCGCAAGAACCTGTTCACCCCGTTCCGCGACAAGTTCACCATCGACGTCCCCGGTCCCGACGACCTGGAGATGAAAGGTGACCTGCTGGACCACGAGTACGTGATCGAGCAGGGCGGCACCGAGGTCGCCTCGGTGTCGAAACGCTGGCTGACGATCCGCGACACCTACGCGGTGCAGGTCGCCCCCGGCATCGAACCACTCCTGATCATCGGCAGCGTCATCGCCCTGGACCTGGCCCTGGAACGCGCCGAGAAGAAGAAGGAGAAGGACGAGCGGGACGAGGGCTAGAGAGCTTCCGCGGTCAGGGTCTGTCCTTCCGCTGGGGATTCGTCCGTTGTGGTCGGTGGTGCGATGCCGGTCCGGGCGCACGATGATTCATCGGGTTCCCCCGCCGGTGCCCTGGAGACTCTTACTTGACTGCTGCGGGTGCACATGTCACGCCCTTGATCCGGCGGCCCTGCCAACCTCGCTCTCGTGCCCACTGAGCTCGGTTCCGTGCCCGCTGAGCTCGCCCTCGTGCCCACTGAGCTCGGTTCCGTGCCCACTGAGCTCGGTTCCGTGCCCACTGGGGTCGCTCCGTGCCCACTGAGCTCGGATCTTGGTGGGCCGGCCACCGAATTCGGTGGCCGATCGACCAAGATCCGGGGTGGTCGGGGTGGGGCTACCGATCTTGGTAAAGCGACCACCGGGATCGGTGGGTGGTCGACCAAGATCTGGACTCGGCGGGTGGTCGACCAAGATCTCGGCAAGGAGTGGCGAGAACGAGTGGTCGGCCGGCCCGAGGATTGCGCCCGCTGTGGGCTGCGGTCAAGAGACGGGCTCCCTGGGCACGGCTCGGCGGCACGGTCGGGACTGCGTGTGTCCCATGCCGGTGCCGGATACCCGACCAAAACACACGATCAGCGATCGTGTGGCCAGACAAGGGACCACCGCCAGAAGAAAGCGGACTTTCTGGTCGCGACCAGACAAGAGCTCGCGGCCAGCAGGAAAGCGAACTTCCTGGTCGCTACCGGACAATAGGTCGCGGGCAGGAGGCAAGCTGACTTCCTTGTCACGACCGGACGAGAGCTCGCGGCCAGCAGGAGAGCTGACTCCCTTGTCACGACCGGACGAGAGCTCGCGGCCGGCAGGAGGCAAGCGGGCATTCTGGGCGCGACCGGATGAGAGCTTGCCGCCAGTAGGGAAGCGGGCTTTCTGGACGCAATCGGACGAGAGCTCTCGGTCGGCAGTAAAGCGGGCTTTCTGGGCGCGACCGGACTAGAGCTTGCTGCCAGGAGGCAAGCGGACACCCTGATCGCGAAAGGTGACCAGGGACGCCTGCGTGGTGAGTCCGGGTGCGCATCGAACCCGGGCTCACCACGCCCTCGCTCAGACGAGACGGAATCGTTCGGTGACCACCAGGGTGTCGTCGTCGACGGTGAAGGACTCGCCCAACTCGGCGCGGACCTCGGGGCTCTCCCAGAACGCGGTGTGGCCGGCCCGCCACTGGGCCACCGTCTCGTCACCCTCGCCCTCGTCGACGGCGTGCCGCAGATCCACGTCGGCGAGACGCAGAACGCGGACCTCGAGCAGTTCGATCGTCGCCACCGGCTGGCCGGCCGAGTCGATCACGGCGAGCCGCTGGCCGGCTTCGGGTAACGGTTCGTCGTCCGCCTCGTACCCCGCCATCAGTCCGGTGGTCGTGGTCTTGGCGCCGGACAGCACCGCGGCCACCAGCTTGTCGCGCAGCGGGCCCGGAAAAGCGAATTCCATTCGTGGAGACGATGATGTCATGGGGTCACGCTATCGGCGATCATCCGCTGGCCCTGGGCCTCGGACTCCTCGGTGCCGATCGCCTCGCGGGTCCCGATACGGTGCCAGGACTCCGGCTCGCGGGTCGCATCCGTAAACCCTGCGGGAAGGCGTCCTCCAGCTCGGGGCGCCCGGCGAAGTCCCGAACGGCCAGCCGGCCGAAGTCGGTCCACGCCAGGCGGATGCCGTAGCGGACCGCTGGCCAGCTGCGGATGCCGTAGCGGACCACCGGTCAACTGTGGATGCCGTAGCGGACCACCGGTCAACTGTGGATGCCGTAGCGGACCACCGGTCAACTGTGGATGCCGTAGCG
>DATMVU010000247.1:0-18173 GCA_035562875.1 Actinoplanes sp.
GCCCGGCATCCAGCTTCTTCACCTCGGCCGCGGGAGTCCCCTTCGGAAAGGTGAGACGAAGTGTCTGGAGCTGCTTGGCCTCGCTCAGCCAGCCGATCTCGGTGCTGATGCCGTGCTCGCCGGCGGGCTGGAGATAGGCGCGGTAACCGGCCCGGCCCAGGTCCTTGAGCTTGGCCGCCTTCTTCGGCATCCGCTCCGCCAGGAAGACCTCAGCGTTCGCCTTGGTCGTCTCCACCACCGAGAGCGACAGGTCGGGCCAGGGTTCGCTCAGCTTCTGCACGACACAGCTCGAGGTGTCCTCGACCTGGTCGGCGGCGGCCACCTCGAACCGGATGCCGACCGTCTGCTCGATCAGCTCCCAGTCCCACAGGATGCAGGCGCCACCGGCCGAGGCGGCGGGTTCCAGGACTGTCGACGCCGACGGGATCGGCTCGACGACGGCTGCCGTCTCGGTCCCGTCCGTGCAGCCGGACACGGCGAACAACACGGCGACGGCGCCGAACACAGCCAGACGCGTAGGCACTCTCGATCCTCCCCCGGGGCGGGCGCACACACCGTACTGTCCCGGACGGCTCGGCGCCAGACCGGGTCGCCCGACACCGGATGTCCACTCCATGAAGGGATGTCCATTCCATGAAGGAAACGAATGATCAACGATCGGCTCATCGACGCCGGCCCGGTCCAGCTCGCCGTCCGGGACTTCGGTGGTGACCAGCCGCCCCTGCTCCTGGTGCACGGCGCCGGCGGCAACCTGGCCCAGATGACCACCCTGGCCCGGGCACTGCGCCCGCACCACCGGGTCGTCACCCTCGACCTGCGCGGGCACGGCCGGTCCGCCGACGGGGACTGGACCTGGGACAACGCCCTCGGTGACCTGGCCGCGGTCTGCACCCAGCTGGAGATCGACCGGCCGGCCGTGGTCGGCCACTCCCTCGGTGGCATGCTGGCCGCCCTCTGGGGCGAACGCCACCCCGACTCCCCCGGCGTGATCAGCCTGGACGGCAACCCGCCGCCCACCCTCCCCGAGCACCTGCCCGGCCTCGACACGGCGACGGCCATCGCCGAACTGGCCCGGCTGCACGCCGTCTTCAATACCGCCCAGGCCGCAGCCGGCCAGGTCATCCCGGCCGAACAGCTGCCCGACCTGGTGGAGGGGCAGCGGATGGCGGCCCGGGACATGGGCGCCAACGAGAAGGTGTGGGTCGAGGGCTTCCGCCGCAACCTGGTGCACAGCGACGGCGAGACGTCGCTGCGCCCCTCGGCCGGGATCACCGCCCAGCTGCGCACCATGATGAACCAGTTCGATCCGGCAGCGGTGTACGCCGCCACCACCTGCCCGCAACTGGTCGTCCTGGCCACCCGGGACCTGCCGGCACAGGAGCCGTTCGCCGACCTCTACGCGTCGTACCGGCGCTATCTCGCCGACCAGGTCAAGACGGTGCCGCACCTGCGCTGGGTGTCGCTGGCCGACGCCTCGCACGCGATGGTGATCGAACAGCCCACGGTGCTGGCCGGCCTGATCACCGAGTTCCTGACCGTCAACCGTTAACGGCGGTTGCGCAGCCAGACACCGAACTCGACAGCCGTCCGGACCCCGCCCTCCAGCACCGCGGTGCAGATGTCGTAGCCGCCGACCTCGTCCGGGTACTCCGGCCGCTGATGCCAGACCGTCTTGACCGCGAGGATGGCCTGCCGCTCCTCGCCGGTCAGCCGGCCGGCGAGGTCCCGGTGCCACTCGCTGACGTCGGTGTGGTCGTCGTGCAGCCAGATCGACAGGCCGACACACCACTCCCCCACGGCCAGGGTGACATGGTGCCGCTCGTCCCGCTGCTTGCCGCTCGGTGACCGGTCGCCGCACTCGTCGCGATAGGTGAAACCGGTCAGACCCGGGATCGACACCGCCCGGCCGAGCAGGGCGACGACGTCCGCCGGGCCGTAGTCCGGGCCGCCGTCCAGCATCACGTCCAGGTCCCGCCACACCATCAGCCCCGAGACGAAGCTGCCGGTCGGTGTCACCGGCCCCAGCGGCTCGAGCAGGGCGAGCACCGAGCGCGCCTCCGCCTGCAGGTCCTCCGGGCTGCCCATCGTGTCTCTCCTCCCCGCGGCGCCTCTGGCCCCGTCGGGACATTGTCGGTGGCCGCGGGAAACGGCGAACGCCCGGTCCCCCACCAACGGGGAGACCGGGCGTTCGGCAGTTCGGATCAGCTGCAGCCGGAGGTGGAGCCGCAGCCCTCACAGACGTAGCAGCTACCGGCACGGCGCATCTTGGTGCCGCAGGTGAAGCAGAGCGGCGCGTCCGAGGCGTGGCCGGTCTTCAGCTCCAGCAGCTCGGTCGACGAACCGGCGGAGACCGGGGCCGCCGCGGCCTTGACCTCGGCCACCGTCACGGTGGAGGTGGCCACCGGGGCGGAGACGGCCAGCGCCTGAGCCTGGACGGCCTCGGCTGCCGCTTCCGCGGCGGCTTCGGCAGCGACCTGGGCGGTGCGCTCCTTGGCGGTGAAGATGCCCAGCTCGGCACGGGTCTCGTAGGGCAGGAAGTCCAGCGCCAGGCGACGGAAGATGTAGTCCATCACCGAGGTCGCCATGCGCACGTCCGGGTCGTCGGTCATACCGGCCGGCTCGAAGCGCATGTTGGTGAACTTGCTGACGAACGTCTCGAGCGGGACACCGTACTGAAGCCCTATCGAGATGGCGACCGAGAAGGCGTCCATGACGCCGGCCAGGGTGGAACCCTGCTTCGACATCTTGAGGAAGACCTCACCGAGACCGTCGTCCGGGTAGGACGAGGCGGTCAGGTAGCCCTTGGCTCCGGCCACCGAGAACGACACCGTCTCCGAGGCACGCTTCTTCGGCAGGCGCTTGCGGATCGAGCGGTACTCGACGACCTTCTCGATGATCTTCTCGACGTCGGCGGCCGGGATCGAGGCGACCTCCGCCGAGGCCTTCGTCTTGGCCACCGACAGCGGCTGGCCGACCTTGCAGTTGTCGCGGTAGATCGCGAGCGCCTTCAGGCCCAGCTTCCAGCCCTGGTAGTGCACCTCCTCGATCTCCTCGACGGTCGCCGTCTCCGGCATGTTGACCGTCTTGGAGATGGCGCCGGAGATGAACGGCTGCACCGCGGCCATCATCTTGATGTGCCCGAGCGGCGAGATGACCCGGTCGCCCATGGCGCAGTCGAAGATCGCGTAGTGCTCGGTCTTGAGACCGGGCGCGTCGACCACGTTGCCGTTCTCGGCGATGTGCTCGACGATCGCCTCGACCTGCTCCTCGGGGTAGCCGATGCTGCGCAGCGCCCGCGGGACCGTCTGGTTGACGATCTGCATGGAGCCGCCGCCGACCAGCTTCTTGAACTTGACCAGAGCCAGGTCGGGCTCGATGCCGGTGGTGTCGCAGTCCATCATCAGACCGATGGTGCCGGTCGGGGCGAGGACCGAGGCCTGGGCGTTACGCCAGCCGTTCTTCGCGCCGAGTTTGTTGCCGTTCTGCCACTGCCGGGTCGCCTCGCGGAGGATCTCGGCGGCGACGGCACCCTGCGGGCGGACCTCGTCGTTGGCGGCGGCGTGCTTGCGCATGACGCGCTGGTGCGCCTCGGCGTTGCGGGCGTAGCCCTCGTACGCGCCGACGATCCCGGCCAGTTCGGCCGAGCGGCGGTACGCGGTGCCGGTCATCAGCGAGGTGATCGCCGCGGCGACACCACGGCCACCGTCGGAGTCGTACGGCAGACCCGAGGCCATCAGCAGGGCGCCGATGTTCGCGTAACCGATACCGAGCTGACGGTACGCCCGGGTGGTGACCCCGATCTTCTCGGTCGGGAAGTCGGCGAAGCAGATCGAGATGTCCATCGCGGTGATGATGAACTCGACACTCTTGACGAACTTCTCCACCTCGAAGCCACCGTCGGAGCGGAGGAACTTCATCAGGTTCAGTGAGGCCAGGTTGCAGGACGAGTCGTCCAGCGACATGTACTCCGAGCACGGGTTGGACGCGGTGATCCGGCCGGTCTCGGGGTTGGTGTGCCAGTCGTTGATGGTGTCGTCGTACTGCAGGCCCGGGTCGGCGCACTCCCACGCGGCCTGGGCGATGTCCCGGAACAGCTTCTTGGCGTCGATGGTCTCGATGACCTCGCCGTTGAGCCGGCCGCGGAGCCCGAACTCCGCGCCCTCCTCGTACGCCCGCATGAACTCGTCGCTGACCCGCACCGAGTTGTTGGCGTTCTGGTACTGCACGCTGACGATGTCGGCGCCGCCCAGGTCCATGTCGAAGCCGGCGTCCCGCAGCGCGCGGATCTTGTCCTCCTCGCGCGCCTTGGTCGAGACGAACTCCTCGATGTCCGGGTGGTCGACGTCGAGGATGACCATCTTGGCCGCGCGCCGGGTGGCGCCACCGGACTTGATGGTGCCCGCGCTGGCGTCGGCGCCCCGCATGAAGCTGACCGGACCGCTGGCGGTGCCGCCGGAGGTGAGCAGTTCCTTGGAGGAGCGGATCCGGGAGAGGTTGACGCCGGAACCGGAGCCGCCCTTGAAGATCAGCCCCTCTTCCTTGTACCAGTCCAGGATCGCGTCCATCGAGTCGTCGACGGAGAGGATGAAGCACGCGCTGACCTGCTGCGGCGACGAGGTGCCGACGTTGAACCAGACCGGCGAGTTGAAGCTGAACACCTGGTGCAGCAGCATCCAGGTCAGTTCGTGGTCGAACACTTCGGCGTCCGCGGCGCTGGCGAAGTAGCCGTACTCCTCACCGGCCTTGCGGTACGTCTGGACCACCCGGTCGATGAGCTGCTTGAGCGACCACTCCCGCTCAGGTGTGCCCACCGCGCCCCGGAAGTACTTGGTGGTGACGATGTTCGCCGCGTTCACGCTCCAGAACGCGGGGTACTCGACACCACGCTGCTCGAAGTTGATCGAGCCGTCCCGCCAGTTGGTCATGACGACGTCGCGGCGTTCCCACTCGACCTCGTCGTACGGGTGGACGCCCTCGGAAGTCCAGACCCGTTCCACACGCAGCCCCCCGGCCGCAGCGCTGTTGCCGCCGCCGTTGTTCCGGCTGCGCTGGCGACCTGCTGTGATGCCGTCTCCGGCCATATGGATTTGCTCCCCCTCGTAGGTACCGCAACAGATGTGTCGGTAGGAAGTGCTCAGTGCTGAGGTCGGGCTCAGCCGTTGAGCTTGGGTGCGCGTCCCCCGGACCGTGGCGCGACGGGGTGTCGCGTCCCGGTTTCCCGGACGGGGGCGGCGTCGCGCAGCGCGGCGATCTCCTTCTCGAATTCGTCGAGAGAGTCGAACGACTTGTACACGCTGGCGAACCGGAGGTAAGCCACCTGGTCCAGCTCACGCAACGGCGTGAGGATGGCCAGTCCTACGTCATGGCTGGGGATCTCGGCGGCGCCGCGGGCCCGGACGGCCTCCTCGACCCGCTGCGCGAGGACAGCGATGGAGTCCTCGTCGACGGGCCGGCCCTGGCAGGCCTTGCGAACGCCACTCATGATCTTGGTCCGGCTGAACGGCTCGGTGACACCGCTGCGTTTGACCACTGCGAGGACGGCCTCCTCGACGGTGGTGAACCGCTTGCCGCACTCGGTGCACGACCGGCGGCGACGGATCAGTTGACCGTCGTCGGCCTCACGTGAGTCGACCACGCGTGAATCGGCGTGACGACAGTACGGGCAGCGCACCGCGAATCTCCCTCCAGCACCCTCCCACCAGGCTCCGGGCATGCCGAAACACAGCGGAACCAGCATCGGAATGATCGGCTGCGCTGTGGTTGACATGCGGATAACCAGGTAGAAGGAAACCCAACCTGTGGACGACTTACATCCGTGTGACCACTAGATGTTGGGGTAGACGCTAGGCCCCGCCGGACGCCGATGCAAGTTCATGAACGTGCCGACGCGCCGCGATTTCCACCTCACCACCAGCGGTGATGCCACGATCACGCGGAGCGGCCGGATCGGGTGGCTCGACGCGCCGGAGAATCGGGCAGGGCACCCGACGGAGATCAAAAACAGGACGCCCGTCAGCCCTGGGTGGCGGACGTGAAGAGGATGACACTGGCCATGAAGGACGTCACGAGGAAGAGCCCGAGCAGCACCACGCGACCACGGCGGGTGAGGCGCAACGGAGGCTCGGCGTGTCGCACACCACTGACCGTCATGACTAACTCCTTTCGGACACCCGTTCGATAGAACGCCCGTACGAGGGTCTACCAGAACACAGGTACGGAAGTCGAGCACTTCGGTGCGACACGCCGGGGAAATCTCGTACAGATGTTTGAATATGTCGGGTCTGCACACTAGGTTTTGCGGGAAGAAGGGTCAGCCGGACCGGTCGCCATCCCCACGGCGCCGTCCGGCTCCGCGACGCACCACGTGCCGACCAGGCACTGGCCGACAGGGAGGGCGGACGTGTCGACCGACGACCGGACTAGCCAGCAGCATCAGATCAGGAAGCCCGAGACCGCCCGCCGGCGCACCACCGGCCGGTCCCGCGCCGGTGAGACGCCGCAGTTGCGTTCGGTCACACCGGTCGGCAGCGTCCCCGAGGTGGTCGCCACCGACCTGACCGCCCGCCAGCGCCGCATCCTGGAGTTCATCCGAGACTGGGTGGAGAAGTACGGCTACCCGCCCAGCGTGCGCGAGATCGGCGAGGCGGTCGGCCTGGTCTCCCCGTCCAGCGTCGCCTACCAGCTGAAGGCCCTGGAGTCCAAGGGCTACCTGCGCCGCGACCCCAACCGCCCGCGTGCCGTCGACGTGCGCGCGCCCAGCGAGCTTGTCGACGACGAATCGCTGCGGGCGGCCCGCCCCCAGCCGGCCTACGTGCCCCTGCTCGGCCGGATCGCCGCCGGTGGCCCGATCCTCGCCGAGCAGTCGATCGAGGAGTTCTTCCCGCTGCCGCGCGAGCTGGTCGGCGAGGGTGACGTCTTCATGCTCGAGGTCAAGGGCGACTCGATGATCGACGCGGCGATCTGCAACGGCGACTGGGTGGTGGTCCGTCAGCAACCCAACGCCGAGGTGGGCGACATAGTGGCCGCGATGATCGACGGCGAGGCGACGGTGAAGAGCTACCGCCAGCGGGACGGGCACGTGTGGCTGATGCCGGCGAACCCGGCCTTCGACCCGATCCCCGGCGACGACGCGACGATCATGGGCCGCGTGGTGGCAGTGCTCCGGCGCGTCTGAGACGACGACGGCCGGTTCCGTTCGAGAACGGAACCGGCCGATCAAAACCTTGCTGTGGTACGAGGACAGGCGCGCTCAGGGCCTGAGCCCTCCTGTCAGGGAGCAGGCGCGCTCAGCGACCGCCGCCACCGCCCTGTTGCGGGCCCCGCGGCGGCTGCCCACCCGGACGACCGCCCTGGCCACCCTGCTGGGGCCCCCGCGGGCCGCCCTGCTGCTGCGGACCACGCGGCTGACCACCCTGCTGCGGGCCACGCGGGCCACCGCCCTGTTGCTGCGGCCGCTGCTGCCCACTCTGCTGCGGGCCACGAGGCGGCTGACCGCCACCCTGCGGCTGGGGACCACGAGGCGGCTGACCGGCCGGACGACCACCCTGCCCGCCCTGCTGCGGACCACGCGGCTGACCGCCCTGTGGGGGTCGCTGCTGCCCGCCCTGTGGAGGTCGAGGCTGTCCGCCCTGTGGGGGTCGAGGCTGCCCGCCTTGTGGGGGTCGAGGCTGTCCGCCTTGTGGGGGTCGAGGCTGTCCGCCCTGTGGGGGTCGAGGCTGTCCGCCTTGTGGGGGTCGAGGCTGGCCACCACCCTGCTGCGGGCCACGAGGCGGCTGACCGCCACCCTGCGGCTGGGGACCACGAGGCGGCTGACCGGCCGGACGACCGCCCTGCCCGCCCTGCTGCGCGCCGCCCTGCTTGCTGTAGATCGGGCCGTTCCCGCGCTGACCAGCGGCGGCCGGGCCGGATTTCGCCCCGTAAACCGGTCCGCCACCGCCACCGGCCGGACGCCCGGAGTAGGAGGCACCCCGCTGCGGTGCCCCGCCGACCCCGATCAGCTCGGTCTCCGGGTCACCGGTGTCGATCCCGCCGGAGGGCGCCCGGTCCGAGGCGCTCGCGGCAGCGGGTCGCGGCGGCGGCGACTTACGGAACCGGACGATGCCGAAGACACCGGCACCGACCAGGATCAGGCCGAACAGGCCGACACCACCGACCGCGTAGGCCAGGTTGTCGGGGTCGAGGTACCACGCGGAGCCGGTGTCGGTGGTCCCCGACTTCTCGGACACCTTCGCCACCGTGGTGGCCGGGGAGTACTCCCGGATGTGGTTGGCCACGTCCGTCTCACCGCTCATGTCGGAGACGGTGTAGAAGAGCGTGCCGTCGGTGCTGTAGGCGATCGACTCGCCGAGCGGCTCGTTGGGCAGGCCGGTGGTGCGCGGCGTGTTCTTCAGCGCGCCGACCACGTCCCCGTTCGTCACGTCCCACTCGAGCGCGTCGGTGTAGGTGCGGAGCACCACCTTCGTCGCGCCCCGGGTGACGGCGCCACCGGTGACGGTCCGGTTGCCGATCCGGGCGACCGGGTTGCCGGCCGTCTCGGTGGCGGACAGCTGGAGCGTCGCCACCTTCTTCATCGGCACGCCGGCCTTGGTGTTCGCCTTCAGCGCGGTGGTCGGCTGGTAGACGCTGGTGTCCGCACCGATCTCCTTGGTCACGATGAGCGGCGTGCCGTCACCGTTGAAGATCAGGGCCTCGGCGTCGTGCTTGTCGCCCTCCGGATAGGTGAGGCGGTGGATCACCGCCTTCTCGGAGCCGTCGGCCGGCATGCTCCACAGCGCGATGGTCGGCCGGGTGTCCTGCGGATCCGTCCGGACCTTGTTGTCGCCGATGTCGGCGATCCACAGGGTCTTGCCGTCGGGTGAGAGGACGATGTCCTCCGGGTCCCGCGGGCCTTCACCACTGAAGCTCTTCTGGTCGACCTTCTTGCACTCCCGGTCGAGGAAGTAGATCTTCGCGTTCCGGTTGTCCTCTTTACCGTCGTTGACGGCGGCGAAACCGTTCTTGAGCGCCGCAAGACCGGAGAGTTCGTTCATCTCCGGATCGGCGATCTTGCACAGTTTCTTACCAGGAGTAGACTTCGCACTCACCGTGGGTGCCGGCGTCGGATCGTCGGCCAACGCGCTGGAGGATCCGACCAGAATCAGACCCATGGCCGCGATGGTCGGGAACACGAGACGCCGCATCCGCACAGTGTCGCACGCGACGTCCCCTCCCGGTATTACGTGTGGATCAACGATGACCGTCACGTCCGTGAAATCCGAATTGTTTTCTCTTCGTCAGCACCGATGCTCCGACAACTCGGCGGCCAACTGTTCGTCGACGCGCGCCAGGAGTTCGGTGCCGTCGTCCAGATGGCGGGACTGGAGCACCTGACCGGACCGGTGCACCCGGGCGACCAGGTCCCCCCGGTCGTACGGAATCAGGACCCGCATCTCCACCGCCGGACGGGGCAGCCGATCGGCGATCGCCTGGTGCAGTTCGGCGATGCCGGCACCGGAACGAGCGGACACGAAGATCGCGTCCGGCCAGGTCCGCTTGAGGCGGAGCACCGTCTCCTCGTCGGCCGCGTCCAGCTTGTTGATCACCAGCAGCTCGGGGAGCTGGTCCGCTCCCACCTCGCTGAGGACCTCGCGAACCGCGGTGACCTGTCCCTCCGGGTCCGGATGCGCGCCGTCGACGACGTGCACCAGCAGGTCGGAGTGCGCCACCTCCTCCAGCGTCGAGCGGAACGCCTCGACGATGTGGTGCGGCAGATGCCGGACGAAACCGACGGTGTCGGAGAGGGTGAAGACCCGCCCGTCCTCCGCCGCGGCCCGCCGGGTGGTCGGGTCGAGGGTGGCGAACAGCGCGTCCTCCACCAGCACCCCGGCCTGGGTCAGCCGGTTCAGCAGGCTGGACTTGCCGGCGTTCGTGTAACCGGCGATGGCCACGGCGGGTACACCGCTGGCGGACCGGCGGGACCGTTTGGTCTCCCGGGCCGTCTTCATGGCCTTGATCTCGCGCCGCAGTTTGGCGATCCGGATGTTGATCCGGCGCTTGTCGGTCTCCAGCTTCGTCTCACCGGGACCACGGGTACCGACACCGCCGCCGCCCGAACCGCCGCCGGCACCACCGCCCTGCCGGGACAGCGACTCACCCCAGCCTCGCAGGCGGGGCAGCATGTACTGCAGCTGGGCCAGCTCGACCTGGGCCTTGCCCTCACGGCTCTTGGCGTGCTGGGCGAAGATGTCGAGGATCAGGGCGGTCCGGTCGACCACCTTGACCTTGATCTGCTCCTCCAGCTTGCGCAGCTGCGAGGGGGACAGCTCGCCGTCACAGATCACCGTGTCGGCGCCGGTCATGATGACCACGTCGCGGAGTTCGTCGACCTTGCCGCGGCCGATGAAGGTGGCGGCGTCGGGTTGTTTTCGTCTCTGGATCAGGCCCTCGAGCACCTGGGAACCGGCGGTCTCGGCGAGGGCCGCCAACTCGGTGAGCGAGTTGTCGGCGTCCTCCACACTGCCCTCGGTCCAGACGCCGACCAGCACGACTCGTTCGAGTCGCAGCTGCCGGTACTCGACCTCGGTGACGTCGGTCAGCTCGGTGGAGAGACCGGCCACCCGCCTGAGCGAGTGCCGCTCCTCGAGCTCCAGGTCTCCGGTGGTGGGATCCAGCTCGTCAAGGACGGGTGTCTGGTACGTGTTTCGCAAAAGTGACCTCCTGCCACCGATCGTGGCACGTCCGGCGCTGAGGCGCATCCACATATGCACCGTGTGATGGTGACCCTTCAGTAACCACCGGACCGGACGCCGCTATTTCCGGCAGGCGACAATGCGGGGGAACCGAACCACCGACGTCGAAGGGGACACCGTGGTGACCACCCGCCTGCCGAGCGCAGGATTCTCGATCACGATCCGGATCGCCGTAACCGCGGACGCCTCGTCCATCGGACGGCTCACCACCTGTGTGGGTGAGGCCGGCGCCATCGTGACGGCACTGGACGTGGTGGATTCCGACCCCACGCGGGTGCTCGTCGACCTGACCTGCGACACCGCGGACGCCGCGCACGCCGATCAGGTCGTCAAGCAGCTCGAGGACCAGGACGGGGTGGACGTCCGCAAGGTGTCCGACCGGACCTTCCTGCTGCACCTGGGTGGCAAGATCGAGGTCAGCTCGAAGGTCGCGCTGCGTAACCGGGACGAGCTGTCCCGGGCGTACACGCCGGGTGTGGCCCGGGTCTGCATGGCGATCGCGGAGAACCCGGCGGACGCCCGCCGCCTCACCATCAAGCGCAACACGGTGGCCGTGGTCAGCGACGGCTCGGCGGTGCTGGGTTTGGGCAACATCGGCCCGGCCGCCGCGATGCCGGTGATGGAGGGCAAGGCCGCGCTGTTCAAGCGGTTCGGCGGGGTGGACGCCTGGCCGGTGGTCCTGGACACCCAGGACACCGACGAGATCGTGGCCATCGTCAAGGCGATCGCCCCGGCGTACGGCGGCATCAACCTGGAGGACATCGCCGCGCCGCGGTGCTTCGAGATCGAGGCCCGGCTGCGCGAGATCCTGGACATCCCGGTCTTCCACGACGACCAGCACGGCACCGCGATCTGCGTGCTGGCCGCGCTGACCAACGCGCTGCGGGTGGTCGGCAAGCGGATGGAGGACGTGAAGGTCGTGGTCTCCGGCGCCGGGGCGGCCGGCACCGCGATCATGAAACTGCTGATGCGGCAGGGTGTGGGCGACATCATCGCGTACGACCGGGCCGGTGCCCTGCACCGCGGCATGGACGGCCTGAACGAGTCGATGCAGTGGCTGGCCGACCACACCAACAAGGCGAACTACTCCGGTGACCTGCCCGGCGCGATCGTCGGCGCGGACGTCTTCATCGGCGTCTCCGCCCCGAACCTGCTGACCGGCGACGACATCGCGAAGATGGCCGACAAGTCGATCGTGTTCGCGATGGCGAACCCGGACCCGGAGGTCGACCCGCGGGAGGCCCGCAAGCACGCCGCGATCGTCGCCACCGGGCGCTCCGACCAGCCCAACCAGATCAACAACGTGCTGGCCTTCCCCGGCGTGTTCCGCGGCATGCTGGACGCCGCGGCCGAGGAGTTCACCGAGGAGATGGCCCTCGCGGCGGCCCGGGCCATCGCCGACGTGGTGGGTGAGGACAAGCTCAACCCCACGGTGATCATCCCGAGCGTGTTCGACCAGCGGGTCACCCCGGCGGTGGCGGCGGCGATCCGTGCGGTGGTCAAGGGCGCTCCGGCCCCGGCCAACCCGGCGGCGGTGCCGGACAGCGAGATGGACAAGGCACCGGAGACGACCTTCTGAGGTCAAGAGCCGACTGCGGCGGTACGGGTGGGCAGGCGCCCGCTCGTACCGCTCAGGCGTTCACCCATCCGGTCAGCTCGCCGACCAGATCGGTGATCAGACCGGCCACCCCGGCGTCCACCAGCGGACGCCACCGGGTCATGTCGTTGGGCGTCCACGGCATCACCCCGATCCCGGCAGCGGCCAGGGCGGCCATCGTCTCCGGACCGCCCAGCACATCGTCCACCGACGGGTTGCAGTAGGTCACGCCCAGCTCCCGGGACAGTTCGACGGTCTCCGCGTCGAACCGGAACAGCAACAGGCCACGCCGTACGTCGGGGGCCACGTCCCGGACCTTGCGCACCACGTCGGCGTCGAAGCTCTGCAGCACCGCCCGCTCCAGCAGGTCCCGCTCGGCCAGCGCCGCGACGATCGACTTCACCTCGTCCAGGGTGGCCGGCGGCTTGATCTCGACGAGCAACCCGGCCGCCGAGGGGGCGAGCAGGTCGAGGGTCTCGGCCAGGGTCGGCACCCGCAGGCCGGTGAAGCCGGGCCCGAACCAGGAACCGGCGTCCAGCCCGGCGATCTGATCGGCGGTCAGGTCCCAGACCCGGCCGGAGCCGTCGGTGGTCCGGTTCACCGTCCGGTCGTGGATCACCACCGGCACCCCGTCCCGGGTGCACCGCACGTCGAACTCGACGATCGTCGCACCGGCCCGCAGCGCGGCGGCGAAGGCGGGCAGGGTGTTCTCCGGGGCGACTGTGGGATAACCCCGGTGCGCGACGACGTGCACCATCAGAGCACCGCCTCCGGGTCGACCTCGCCGTCGGCGACCAGTACCGCCGGCCCCTCCAGCCACCAGCCGCCGTCCGCGTCGGCGGTGACCACCAGGCGCCCGCCGAGCACGTCCACCGCGACCGAGCCGGCGGTCAGGCCGGCGTCCCGCAGCGCCACCGCGCCGACCGCGAGCGCGCCGGTGCCGCACGACTGGGTCTCGCCGGAACCGCGCTCGTGCACCCGCATCCGGACGTGCCGGTCCACACCGTGCAGGGGCTCGGCCTGCTCGACGAACTCGACGTTCACCCCCTTCGGGAAGACCGCCGCGTCGTGCAGCGGGACCCTGGTGAGGTCGAGCGCCGCCAGAGCCACCCCGTCGTGCAGCCCGCAGACCAGGTGCGGGTTGCCGCAGTCGACGGCGACACCGGGCAGGGTCAGGTGGCCGAGGGTCGCTGTACTCCCGGCGTACACACGCGGGGTTGTCATCCTGGCCCGGATCGTGCCCGGACCGATCTCGGCGACCAGGACCCCCGCCCTCGTCGCCACCGGCAGGCCCGCCGGGCCGGGGGTGGCCAGCCCGTGTGTCAGCAGGTAGCGGACGAACACCCGCAGCCCGTTGCCGCACATCTCGGCGATCGAGCCGTCGCTGTTGTGGTAGTCCATGAACCACTCGGCCTCGCCGGCCAGCCCGGCCGCCTCCGGATGCTTGGCGCTGCGCACCACCCGGATCACGCCGTCGCCGCCGATGCCCTTACGCCTGTCGCAGAGCGCCGCGACGAGGGTGGGCGACAGTGTCAGCTCGCCGTCCGGGTCGGGGAGGATGACGAAGTCGTTGCCGGTTCCGTGACCTTTGGTGAAACGCACGCCGCCCATCATCGCGCACGCTCGAGCGCCGCCGCCAACAGCTTCGGGTCGGCCGCGTCCAGCCAGTGCACCGCCGGGTCACGGCGGAACCAGGACCGCTGCCGCCGGACGAACCGCCGGGTGCCCTGGACGGTGTCCGCCTTCGCCTGCTCCTCGGTCAGCTCGCCGTCGATCTGGGCGAGCGCCTGCTGGTAGCCCAGGGCCCGGGAGGCGGTCCGGCCGTCCCGGATCCCGGCCAGTCCGCGGACCTCGCCGATCAGCCCAGCCGCCCACATCAGGTCGACCCGCAGCGCGATCCGCTCGTCCAGCTCGGCGGTGTCCCGGTCGACGCCGAGCTGCACCGACTCGTACACCGGCCGGGGGTCCGGCAGAGACGCGGTGAACGGCTGCCCGGTCAGTTCGATCACTTCGAGGGCGCGGACGATCCGGCGGCCGTTGCTCGGCAGGATCTTCGCGGCGGCCTCCGGATCACGGTCGGCCAGCCGGGCGTGCAGGACCCCGGAACCGGTCTCGGCCAGCTCCGCCTCCAGCCGGGCCCGGATCTCCGGGTCGGTGCCGGGGAACTCGAAATCCTCCAGGACCGCCCGGATGTAGAGACCGGACCCACCCACCAGCAGCGGTACGCCACCACGGGCGAAGATGTCGTCGATGGCGGCGCGGGCCAGGCGCTGGTATTCAGCGACCGCCGCGGGTTCGGTCACGTCCCAGATGTCGAGCAGATGGTGCGGAACGCCGTCGCGCTCGGCCTCGGTCAGTTTCGCGGTGCCGATGTCCATGCCCCGGTAGAGCTGCATCGAGTCGGCGTTGACGACCTCGCCGCCCAGTTCCCGGGCGAGTGCGATGCTCAGGGCGGACTTACCGGCGGCCGTAGGGCCGACGACGGTGACTACACGTTGACCCTTCACAAACCGCACGAAGCAACCGTAGGACACCATTGTGTCACGGTCGTCAGCGGGAGCTTTCCCCTGACCGGGTTGGACCTGTGACAATGCGCGAGAAAGAATGCCGGTGAGAAGTCGGTATTCAGGCTGCGCTGTGGCGGCGGCCGCGGGTCCGGTCGGACCCGTGACGCCGGGAGAACGAGGATGAGCTCATGAACGACTGGACGGCCTTCGGGCGCGTGGATGCCGACGGCACCGTGTACGTGAAGACCGCTGAGGGCGACCGGGTGGTCGGCTCCTGGCAGGCGGGCACCCCGGAAGAGGGTCTGGCGCACTTCGCCCGGCGCTTCGCCGACCTGGTGACCGAGGTCGACCTCGTCGAGGCTCGCCTCAAATCCGGTGCGGCCGACGCCTCGCACTCGCTGACGAGCGTCAAGCGCCTGCGGACTCAGCTGGACGAGGCCCACGTGGTGGGTGACATCGACGGGCTGGTGACCCGCCTGGAGCGGCTCGCCGGGCTGGCCGAGGAGAAAGCCGGGGAGGCGAAGGCGGCCCGCGAGGTGGCCCGCACCGAGGCCCTCGCCCGCAAGACCACGCTGGTCGAGGAGGCCGAGGCGATCGCCGCCGACGCCACCGGCTGGAAGTCGGCGGGTGACCGGCTCAAGGAGATCCTCGACGAGTGGAAGAGCATCCGCGGCGTCGACAAGAAGACCGACGGGGAGCTGTGGAAGCGGTTCGCCGCCGCCCGCGACGGCTTCACCCGGCGCCGGGGCGCCCACTTCGCCACCCTGGACGGGCAGCGCAAGCAGGCGCAGACCGCCAAGGAGGACCTGGTCAAGGAGGCGGAGACGCTCTCCTCCTCGACCGAGTGGTCCAGCACGGCGAACCGGCTCAAGGACCTGATGAACGAGTGGAAGACCGCGCCGCGCGCCGCCAAGGAGGCCGAGCAGCGCCTCTGGGAACGCTTCCGGGCCGCTCAGGATGCCTTCTTCACCCGCCGCAGCGAGGTCTTCTCGGCCCGCGACGCGGAGTACCAGGGCAACCTGGAGAAGAAGCAGGCCATCCTGGCCGATCTGGAAGCCGTCGACGTCGACGCGGACTCCCGCGCCGCGCAGAACAAGCTGCGTGACGCCCAGGCCGCATGGCACGAGGCGGGCCGGGTGCCGCGGGAGGCCTCCGCCGGACTGGACCGTCGCTGGCGGGCCGCCGAGGAGCGGATCCGGGTGGCGATGGACTCGGCGTGGCGCAAGACCAGCCCGCAGGACAACCCGCTGCTGCGCCAGATGCGGGACCAGGTGGCCGAGGCCGAGCAGCGCCTCGAGCGGGCCAAGGCCGCCGGTGACAACCGCCGGGTCAAGGAGGCCGAGCAGGCGCTCGCCTCGAAGAAGCAGTTCCTGGCCCTCGCGGAGCAGGCGAACTGAGCTGTTCTGGAAAAGAAGGGGGCGGCCGCGGCCGCCCCCTTCTTTTGTCGCTTACAGCGCGCAGCCCTCGGTGGCGGGCGGCAGCGGCGCCGGGACGCCGATGGTCGGCAGGCCCAGCGAGACACCCTTCAGTTTCGGGGTGCGGCCGGCCTCCCAGGCGTCGCCGGCCCGGGTCCGGCGGTGGCTCAGCGGGTCACCGTCGGCGTTCAGGTGGTGCGGGGCGGCGTAGGTGATCACGGTCTCGACGATGTCGCCGGGCCGCGGCGCGGTGTCACCGGTTGCGAAGTGCACCAGCCGGCCGTCCCGGGCCCGCCCGCTCATCCGGCCGGTCCGCTCGTCCTTACGGCCCTCCCCGACCGCGACCAGGACCTCGACCTTCTCCCCGACGAGCTTCTTGTTCTCGTCCCAGCTGATCTCCTCCAGGGTGGCGATCAGCCGCTCGTAGCGGGCCTGCACCACCTTCTTCGGGATCTGGTCCTCCATCGTCGCGGCGGGCGTGCCGGGCCGGATCGAGTACTGGAAGGTGAAGGCGCTGGAGAACCGGGCCCTCCGGACCACCTCGAGGGTCTGCTCGAAGTCCTCCTCGGTCTCGCCGGGGAAGCCGACGATGATGTCGGTGGTGATCGCGGCGTCCGGCATCGCGGCCCGGACCTTCTCGATGATCCCCAGGTACTTCTCCTGGCGGTAGCTGCGGCGCATCGCCTTGAGCACCCGGTCCGAGCCGGACTGCAGCGGCATGTGCAGCGAGTGGCAGACGTTCGGCGTCTCGGCCATCGCGGCGATCACGTCGTCGGTGAAGTCCTTCGGATGCGGGCTGGTGAACCGCACCCGCTCCAGGCCCTCCACGTCACCGCAGGCACGCAGCAACTTGCCGAAGGCGAGCCGGTCCCCGAACTCGACGCCGTACGAGTTCACGTTCTGCCCCAGCAGGGTCACCTCGGAGACGCCCTCGGCGACGAGCGCGCGCACCTCGGCCAGCACGTCGCCGGGCCGGCGGTCCTTCTCCTTGCCGCGCAGGCTCGGCACGATGCAGAACGTGCAGGTGTTGTTGCAGCCCACCGAGATGCTGACCCAGCCGGCATAGGTGGACTCGCGCTTGGTCGGCAGCGTCGACGGGAAGACCTCGAGCGACTCGAGGATCTCGACCTGCGCCTCCTCGTTGTGCCGGGCGCGCTCCAGCATGGCCGGCAGGGAGCCGATGTTGTGGGTGCCGAAGACGACGTCGACCCAGGGCGCCTTCTTGACGATGTCGCCCTTGTCCTTCTGGGCGAGACAGCCGCCGACGGCGATCTGCATGCCGGGGTTCTTCAGCTTCGTCGGGCGGAGGTGGCCGAGGTTGCCGTAAAGGCGGTTGTCGGCGTTCTCCCGGACCGCGCACGTATTGAAGACGACCACGTCCGCCGCGTCCTTCTCGGCGGCGCGCACGTAGCCGGCGTCCTCCATCAGGCCGGAGATCCGCTCGCTGTCGTGCACGTTCATCTGGCAGCCGTAGGTACGCACGTCGTAGGTGCGCGGGTTGCCCGCAATCTCGGTAGTCATGGCAGTCAACCAGGCTACCCGCTACGCCGCGGCGGGCCGCTCCGGCGTCGGTCCGGGTTTCCACCGCGAACGGTCACACCCGGCCGGCAGGAAACAGGCCGGGTCGGCGCCGGTGCACGGGCGCAGGTGGAAACGCTCGATGCCGTCGTCGGTCTCCCGCTCGTCCACGTGCACGGGGCGTAACGTCCCGTCCGGCTCGGCCAGCACGTACCGAGTCGGGTTGAGGGTGTCGTCGGGCAGCAGCACCGCTGATCGCAACCGGACGGCGACCGCGCTCGCGATGGTCTCCTCGGCGACCCCGGAGGGGGTCACGTAGACGTCCAGCACGGTCGGGAAGTCGCCGCCGACGTGGTAGACGTCGCACATCAGATCCATGCCGGGAACCATCCCGTGCACCTGCCGCTCC
>DATMVU010000248.1:0-23010 GCA_035562875.1 Actinoplanes sp.
CCGCTGTTGCTGGCCGCCGGAGAGCCGGTCCGGATAGGCGCCCGACTTGTCCGCCAACCCGACCCGGTCCAGCCACTGCATCGCCTGCTCACGGGCTTCTTTCAACGGCTTTTTGTGTACGCGTACCGGAGCCAGGGTGATGTTGTCCAGCACTGTCATGTGCGGGAACAGGTTGTAGCTCTGGAACACCAGCCCGATCCGCTGCCGGACCTGGTCCGGATCGGCCCGCGGATCGGTGATCTCGGCACCGTCCAGGTGGATGGTGCCGTCGTCGATCTCGGTGAGCAGGTTCACGCAGCGCAGCAGTGTCGACTTGCCCGATCCGGAGGCACCGATCAGGGCCACCACCTCGTGCTCGCCGACGTCCAGGCTGAGCCCGTCCAGGATGACGTTTTCGCCGAAGGTCTTCCGGACCTGATGACAGGAGAGCAGCATCAGTGCCCCGCGTTCTGGCGTCGGGCCGCCCGCAGCGTCACCCAGTCGGTGACCGCGATCAACGGCAGGGCGAGCAGGACGAAGAGCACCCCGGCGACGATGTACGGGGTGAAGTTGGCGTCCTGGGCCACGCCGATCTGGGCGGCCCGGATGGCGTCGATCGGTCCGGCGAGCGAGATCAGCCCGACGTCCTTCTGCAGGGCCACCGTGTCGTTGAGCAGTGGCGGGGACACCCGGCGGACCGCCTGCGGGAGCACCACGTGCCGCATCGCCTGCCGGTAGCTGAGCCCCAGTGAGCGGGCCGCCGAGATCTGGCTCGGGTGCACCGACTCGATGCCGGCCCGGAACACCTCGGCCAGGTAAGCGCCGTAGGTCACGATGATCGCCGCGGCACCCAGCCACAGCACGTCCGGGGTGCCCTGCAGGCGCAGGCCGGGGATGCCGAAGGCGAACAGGTAGATCACGATGATCAGTGGCAGACCACGGAACGAGTACGTGTACCCGGTCGCCAGCGCGCGCACCGGGAAGAACACCGGCCCGCGCAGCGTCCGCAGCACCGCGATGATCAGGCCCAGCGTGAGTGCCAGGGTCGCGCAGACCACCAGCAGTTTCAGGTTGAGCAGGAGGCCTTCGAGGATCTGCGGCAGGTATTCGACGGCGGCGTCCGGGTCGAAGAACGACTGTTTGACGCGGTCCCAGCCGGGAGCTCCGGTGATCCCGACGGCGAGCAGGATGCCGACGACGGCCGTCGATACGGCGGCCAGCAGAACGGAGCGGATCGCCCGTCCGCGACGGTAGGCGATCCGCTCCAGTTGCCTGGTACTGGGCTGGTGCTTCACGAGAGTTCCGGGGCTCCGGCGGTGTCGGCGAGCCAGGTCTTCTCGAGTACGGCGAGGGTGCCGTCCTGGCGCAGCTGGTCCACGGTCTTGCTGACACATCCGGTCAGCGACGAGCCCTTGTCGAGGACGATGCCGAACTGCTCGGGCACACCCACCTGGCCCAGCTGGCCGACGATCACGCCGTCCTTCAAATCGGCAGCGGTCATGTAGAACGCGGTCGGCAGGTCCACCACGATGCCGTCGACGGTCCCGTTCTCCAGGGCCTTCTTGGCGTCGTCGTTGTTGTTGAACACCGACGGCTGGGCGTCCGGCTTGATCAGGTCGGTGATCGCCTGGTAGCTGGTGGTGCCGACCTGGCCGCCGAGTTTCGCGCCCTTCAGTTCGGCCAGCGACTTGGCGCCGGCGATCTTCGAGCCCTTGGTGGTGATCACCGTCTGGCGGACCAGGTAGTACGGGGACGAGAAGTCCACCGCCTGCTTGCGCTCCTCGGTGATGGAGAACTGGTTGACGTCGATGTCGAACTTCTTCGGGCCCGGCGCGATCGCGTTGTTGAACGTCACACTGGTCCACACCACGTCGGACTTCTGGTACCCGAGACGCTCGGCGAGGGCGTACGCCACCGCGGACTCGAAGCCCTTGCCGTTGTCCGGCTTGTCGTCGCTGAACCACGGCTCGTACGCCGGGGTGTCGGTGCCGATCGTGAGCTTGCCGGCGGTGAGCGTCTTCAGGGACGCCGGGTCACAGGTGCCGGTGGCCGCCGACGAGGCGGTGGTGGTGGCGGGACTCGCCTCGTCCATCGGAGAACAGGCGGTGACCCCGGCGAGCAGCAGCGCAGCACCGCCGAGGGTGAGGGAGGGGAATCGGCTGACCATGCCCGGAACTCTAGAAGACGTCCCACGGGCTGGGGCCGTTCGTCGTCAAGACGTGATGAGCTGCCACAATCGGATCTCGTGAAGACGTTCGAAGAACTGTTTGCCGAGTTGCAAAGCAAGGCGGCGGACAAGACACCCGGGTCGGGCACCGTGGCGGCGCTCGAGCGAGGAGTCCACTTCATCGGCAAGAAGGTCGTCGAGGAGGCGGCCGAGTCGTGGATGGCCGCCGAGCACGAGGGGCCGGAACGCACCGCCGAGGAGATCTCCCAGCTGCTCTACCAGGTCCAGTGCCTGATGATCGCCTCCGGCTTGGAGCTGAAGGACGTCTACCGACATCTGTGAACGCGCGTCCCACCGACCCGTTCACAGATCGAAGGAGCACGTCATGCTGCGCATCGCCATTCCCAACAAGGGCACCCTCTCGGCCCCCGCGTCACAGATGTTGCGGGACGCCGGGTACCGCCAGCGCACCGACCCCAAAGACCTGATCTGCCGTGACGAAGCCAACAACGTCGAGTTCTTCTACCTGCGGCCGAAGGACATCGCGACGTACGTGGGCTCGGGTGATCTGGATCTCGGCATCACCGGCCGGGATCTGCTCGTCGACTCCGGAGTGCCCGCCACCGAGCTGCTCGACCTGAACTTCGGCCGGGCCACGTTCCGCTGGGCCGCCCCGGCCGGGACGCTCACCAGCGTCGACGAGTTCGGTGGCCGCCGCATCGCCACCGCGTACCCCGGGGTGGTCGGCAGCTACCTGGCCGAGCACAAGCTGGAGGCGGAGGTGGTGCGCCTCGACGGAGCGGTGGAGAACGCGGTCCGGCTCGGTGTGGCCGACCTGATCGCCGACGTGGTGGAGACCGGGGCGACGCTGCGGCAGGCGGGTCTGGTCACCATCGGCGACCCGATCATGCAGTCGTCGGCGATCCTGATCGGGCGGGACGAGCAGCCGCCGGCTCCGGCGTCGCAACTGCTGCGGCGGCTGCACGGTGTGCTGGTGGCCCGCAGTTTCGTGATGCTGGCCTACGACGTCCGGGCCGACCTGCTCGACCAGGCCACCGCCCTGACCCCCGGCATCGAGTCGCCGACCGTGTCCCCGCTGCACCGGGAGGGCTGGGTGGCCGTCCAGGCGATGGTCCAGCGCAGTGACGTGCACCGGATCATGGACGAGTTGTACGACCTCGGTGCCCGCGCCATCCTGGTGACCGCCATCGCGAATTGCAGGCTCTGAGATGACTGCTGCGCTCTATCGTCCCAAGAAGATCCGCTGGGTGGCCGTGCCGCTGGCGATCGCGCTGGCGATCTTCTTCACGGTGATCAGTTTCGGGTTGACCGGTTCGGCGGGCTTCGAGAACAAGAACGCCACCTTTCAGCGCGGGGACCAGGCCGCCATGATCGGGCTGGGCATCCTGCTCGGTCTCGGCGTGCTCACCTTCTGCCGGCCGCGGGTCACCGCCGACGACGCGGGCGTGCGGATCCGTAACGTCATCGGCGGCTACGACCTGCCGTGGAGTGTGGTGCGGGCGGTGCGGTTCGACCGGAACTCGGCGTGGGCGCACCTGGAGCTGGAGAACGACGACCAGGTCCCGATCCACGCCCTGCAGGCGGTGGACAAGGACTACGCCGTCGATGGGGTCCGGACGCTGAGGGCTCTGCACAGCGCCTCTCACGAGGGCTGAGGTCTGGCCTTGTGCCAGGCCAAACGCAAGGCGCGTAGCACGCCTGATACGCTGGCAGACAGTCGACCACGTCCATGCTCCGGCATGGGCGCGAAAGAGGAGCCCGCTGGTTCCCACCCGAGTCACTTGAGTGGCCGGGTCCGGTCTCCCTGACAGGGGATTACTTCTGTTGGGTGTGCGTCCTCGTTGTGGACGCCGATGACCGGTCGAGCGGGCCCCGGCATGTTCCCAGGAGCATGTGGGGCCTTCTGCTTTCCCGGCGTCCCGCGGCCAGCGGGACACTCGGGGCCGACCGACATTGGCAGCGTCCGGCCTGAACGGCCGGGCGAGGTATCAACTGAGGAGGCCCCATCAGCGTCGAACCACGCGTGAACGAACAGATCCGGGCTCGTGAGGTCCGCCTGGTCGGTCCGGAGGGTGAGCAGGTCGGCATCGTGCCGCTCGAGCGCGCTCTCCAGCTGGCCGCGGACGTCGATCTGGATCTGGTCGAGGTTGCTCCGATGGCGCGGCCGCCGGTGTGCAAGCTCATGGACTTCGGCAAGTTCAAGTACGAGAGCGCACTCAAGGCCCGCGAAGCACGGCGCAACCAGCAGCAGACCGTCATCAAGGAAATGAAGCTTCGGCCGAAGATCGACCCGCACGACTACGCGACCAAGAAGGGTCACGTCGTCAGGTTCCTCAAGGCGGGCGACAAGGTCAAGGTGACGATCATGTTCCGCGGCCGTGAGCAGAGCCGCCCCGAGCTGGGCTTCCGGCTTCTTCGCCGGCTCAGCGAGGAGATCTCGGAGCTGGGCTTCGTGGAGGCCAGCCCGAAGCAGGACGGCCGAAACATGATCATGGTGCTTGCTCCGCACCGTGCCACCAAGGCCGCTGCCGTCGCTGCCGTCGCCGCTGGTGCCAAGCCCGCTCGTGAGCCGCGCGAGGGCGATGGCACCGACGAGGTCGAGTCGGCCGAGACGGTGGAGACGGCCGAACCGGCCGAGACGGTCGCGCCGGTCGCGACCACCGCAGAGTAAGACAAGCTTTTCCCCGAGCCCCCCGGCTGTGGGGAGAGACCAGAAAGAGGCTGTCAAGTGCCGAAGATGAAGAGCCACACCGGCATGGGTAAGCGGGTGAAGGTCACCGGCAAGGGCAAGATCGTGCGCGAGCAGGCCGGCAAGCGCCACCTGCTGGAGCACAAGAGCTCCCACGTCACCCGCCGGATGACCGGCACGGTCGTTGTGGCCAAGGCCGACACCGCTCGTGTGAAGAAGCTTCTGGGCCGCTGACGCGCGCCTGACCCGGTTTTTCCTGAAGGAGTAACTAGAAATGGCACGCGTCAAGCGGGCGGTAAACGCCCAGAAGAAGCGCCGCACCCTGCTCGAGACCGCGAGCGGCTACCGCGGTCAGCGCTCCCGCCTGTACCGGAAGGCCAAGGAGCAGGTGCTGCACTCGATGCAGTACTCGTACCGTGACCGCCGTGACCGCAAGGGCGACTTCCGTCAGCTGTGGATCACCCGTATCAACGCGGCTGCCCGCGCGAACGGGATGACCTACAACCGGCTGATCCAGGGCCTGAAGCTGGCCGAGGTCGAGGTCGACCGCAAGATCCTGGCCGACCTCGCGGTCCACGACGAGGCCGCGTTCGCCGCCATCGTCGAGGTCGCGCGTGCGGCTGTCGCTGCCGAGGGTATCGGCGGCGCGCCCAAGCAGGCTGCTGCCTGATATCGCGTAGCACGTTGTGAGCGCCTCCCGGTCCGCGTGATCGGGAGGCGCTTTCGTGAGGAGATCATGTTCACGCCCCGTACCCCCCGCATCGTCGCCGCCCGCCGTCTGCAACGCCGCCGGGACCGGGACCAGACCGGCCGGTTCCTGGCCGAGGGTCCCCAGGCGGTGCGCGAGGCGCTCGCCGCCGACGCGGTGCTCGAACTGTTCGCCACCCCGGCCGCCATCGACAGGCACCCCGACCTGGCCGCGCTGGCGCCGGAGTTGTCGCCGGTCACCGACGAGGCGCTGGCCGCGCTCGCCGAGACCGTCCAGCCGCAGGGCATGGTCGCCGTCTGCGAGCAGTCCGACGTGCCGATCGGGGAGGCCCTGGCGAAGAACCCGCGGCTGGTCGCGGTGGTCGCCGAGATCCGGGACCCCGGTAACGCCGGAACCGTGCTGCGCACCGCGGATGCCGCCGGGGCCGGGGCGGTCATCTTCGCCGGCGACGCCGTCGACCCCTACAACGGCAAGTGTGTACGTGCCTCGGCCGGATCGCTGTTCCACGTCGACGTGGTCCGTTCCCCGCTGAACGTGGTCGACCTGTTGCAGGACAACGGGCTCCAGGTGCTCGCGACCAGTGGCACCGGGGAGGACGACGTGGACTCACTGCTCGACGGCGGGCACCTCTCCTCGCGTACCGCATGGTTGTTCGGTTCTGAAGCGCACGGCCTGCCGTCCGACCTGTTGAAAGCCGCCGACCGCAGGGTCCGCGTGCCCATCTACGGCGGAGCCGAAAGTTTGAACCTGGCCGCCGCGGCCGCCGTCTGTCTATATGCTTCGGCCCGCGCGCAGCGCTGAGGGTATGCTGGGCCGGTGAACAAGGAGATGTCTCTGTTTATCCGGCCCGCTGGTCGCGGGCGCCGGATCTGACTCTCCTGCGCGTTTCTCCCTGACCGGCGGGCTACGGCCCAGCCGCGCCTCCGTAAACTGTGCCAACTTGGTCGCTACTCCGCGGCCCTCGCTTCGCTCGGTGCACTCCGTAGCGACGGGCCCGATGGCAAATCCGGTGTGAGGGAGTTCGCCCTACCATGTCCTACCGCAACGATCCATACGATCCGAAGCAGGCCGTCCTGCTTGCGCCCGAGTCTCTCGAGGGTGCCGTGGCGGAGGCCGAGAAGGCGTTCGCCTCCGCCGCCGACCTCGACGCGCTGACCGCACTCAAGCCCGCGCACCTGGGTGACCGTTCCCCGGTGTCGCTGGCCCGCCGGGAGATCGGCTCGCTGCCGCCGGCTGCGAAGTCCGACGCCGGCAAGCGGGTCAACATCGCCCGTCAGGCCGTGCAGGCCGCCTACGACACCCGCCAGGCCGAACTCGAAGCCGACCGCGCCGCCCGCGTGCTGGTCGAGGAGCGGGTCGACGTCACCGTGCCGTGGACCCGCCGCCCGCGCGGTGCCCGGCACCCGCTGACCACGCTGATGGAGCACATGGGCGACATCTTCATCGGCATGGGCTACGAGATCATCGACGGCCCCCAGCTCGAACTGGAGTGGGCCAACTTCGACGCGCTCAACATCGGCCCGGACAACCCGGTCCGCGGCGCCTCCGACACGTTCTTCGTCGACCTGCCCGGCCTGGTCATGCGCACCCACACGTCACCCGGCCAGGTGCGCACCATGCTGGACCGGCAGCCGCCGATCTACGTGGTCAGCCCCGGCCGGGTCTACCGGACCGACGAACTGGACGCCACCCACAGCCCGGTGTTCCACCAGATCGAGGGCCTGGTCATCGACGAGGGCATCACCATGGCGCACCTGCGCGGCACCCTCGACCACCTCGCCAAGGCGCTGTTCGGGCCGGACGCGAAGACCCGTTGGCGGCCGCACTACTTCCCGTTCACCGAGCCGTCCGCCGAGTTCGACGTGTGGTTCGCCGAGCACCGCGACGGCCCGCGCTGGGTCGAGTGGGGCGGCTGCGGCATGGTCAACCCGCGGGTGCTCACCGCGGCCGGCATCGACCCGGCCGTCTACTCGGGTTTCGCGTTCGGCATGGGTGTCGAGCGGACCCTGATGTTCCGTAACGGCGTCTCCGACATGCGCGACATGGTCGAGGGCGACGTGCGGTTCACCACGAACTTCGGAATGGAGTCCTGAAGCGATGAAGACGTCACTGTCGTGGCTGCGCGAGTACGTCGAGCTGCCCGCGGGGATCACCGCTTCGGAGCTGGACGCGGCGTTGACGAACCTCGGCATGGAGGTCGAGGGCATCGTCGACCAGGCCGGCACGATCCTCGGTGACCTGGTCGTCGGCCGGGTGCTGACGATCGAGGAGCTGACCGGGTTCAAGAAGCCGATCCGGTTCTGCACCGTCGACGTCGGCCGGTCCGCTCCGCAGGAGATCGTCTGCGGTGCCCGGAACTTCGCCGAGGGCGACCTCGTCGTGGTCATCCTGCCCGGTGGCGAACTGCCCGGCGGGTTCAAGATCGGTGCGCGCAAGACGTACGGGCGCAACTCGAACGGCATGATCTGCTCGGCTCGTGAGCTGGGGATCTCCGACGAGCACGACGGCATCATCGTGCTGCCGCCGTCGTCACCGGCGCCCGGCGTTGACGCGCGTCCTGTCGTCGGTCTGGACGATCTGCTGGTCGAGGTCGAGATCACCCCGGACCGCGGGTACGAGATGAGTGTCCGTGGCATCGCGCGCGAATTGGCCACGTACTTCAATGTCGGATTTGTCGACCCGGCCGCTCTGGCTGCTCCCGGATCCTCTGCGGAGTCGCCGTGGTCTGTCTCCATCGACGACACCGTGGGCTGTGACCGGTTCGCGGCCCGCGTCGTCCGGGGCATCGACCCGAACGCGGCGTCTCCCGACTGGATGCAGAAGCGGCTGATCCAGGCCGGCATCCGGGCCATCTCGCTGCCCGTCGACATCACCAACTACCTGATGCTCGAATTCGGACAGCCGATGCACGTCTTCGACCTCGACCGGCTCTCCGGCGGCCTGGTCGTCCGGCGGGCCCGGTCCGGCGAGAAGCTGACCACCCTGGACGGTGTCGCGCGCGTGCTCGACGCCGAGGACATGGTGATCTGCGACGAGACCGGGCCGATCTCGCTCGCCGCGGTGATGGGCGGCCAGACCAGTGAATGGCAGGAGGGCACCGTGAACGTGCTCCTCGAAGCCGCCCACTGGGACCCGGTCATGGTCGGCCGCACCGCCCGCCGGCACAAGCTGTTCAGCGAAGCGGCCAAGCGCTGGGAGCGGGGTGTCGACCCGGCGCTGCCGCTCGCCGCGCTGCAGAAGGCCGTCGACATCCTGCTTTCACACGCCGGAGGCGTCGTCGACGAGCGGGTGCTGGACATCGACAACGTCGTGCCCCCGGTCGCGCTGACGTTGCCGGCTTCCTCTCCCGCGCGCCTCATCGGGCTGCCCTACACCTCTGCCGAGGTCGCCGCGCTACTGGTCAAGATCGGCTGTGAGGTCACCGGCGACGAGGTGCTCAGCGTCGTGCCGCCGACCTGGCGTCCCGACCTGGTCGCCCCGATCGACCTGATCGAGGAGGTGGCACGGCTCGGCGGCTACAACGACATCCCGAGCATCCTGCCGCCCGCCGGAGCCAGCCGTGGGCTCACCCCCGCGCAGAAACGGCGCCGGTCCATCGGCCGGGCGCTCGCCGAGAACGGTTACGTCGAAGTCCTGTCGTACCCGTTCGTCTCGCCCGGCACCGCCGACAACCTCGGGCTCACCCCCGAGGACCCCCGCCGCAGCGCGGTCCGGCTCACCAACCCGCTGTCCGAGGAGGAGCCGCTGCTGCGCACCACGCTGCTCGGCCCGCTGCTCGGCACCCTCAAGCGCAACCTCGGCCGGGGCCGCCGGGACGTGGCGCTGTTCGAAGCCGGCACGGTGTTCCTGCCGCACCTGACCTCGACTGCGCCGCCCGTCCTCGGCGTCGACCGCCGGCCCACCAACGCCGAATGGGCGGCCGCCAACGCGATCGTCCCGGAACAGCCGTGGCACCTCGCGGTGGTTCTGGCCGGCGACATCGAACCGGCCGGCTGGTGGGGTGCGGGACGGCCCGCGACCTGGGCGGACGCCATCGAAGCGGCGCGCGTCACGCTCTCCGCCGCGGGCGTCACCGAGGACCGGGTCTCGGTACGCGCGGCAGAGCGCGCGCCCTGGCACCCCGGCCGGTGCGCGGCGATCCTGGTGGACGACGAGGTCGTCGGCCACGCCGGCGAACTGCACCCCGCCGTGCTCGCCACCCTGGAGCTGCCGAAACGCACGTCGGCGGCGGAGATCGACCTGGACGCGGTGCCGGCCTCCCCGGTCGTCGACGCCCCGAAGATCTCCACCTTCCCACCGGCCCTGATCGACGTCGCCCTGATCCTGGACGACACGGTCCCGGCCGCCGACGTCCAGGCGGCCCTGGCCGAAGGCGCCGGCCCGTTGCTGGAGTCGGTGGCCCTCTTCGACATCTACGAGTCGGCCCAGTTGGGTGAGGGCAAGCGCTCCCTGGCGTACAAACTGACGTTCCGGGCCCCCGATCGAACCCTCACCTCCGAGGAGACGATCACCGCCCGTGACGCCGCGGTGGCCGTGACCACCACCCGCTTCGGAGCCACCCTCCGCGGCGCGTAACGGTTTCCGAACTCGGGGAGGAGCCTGGTCTCCTCCCCGGGTTCGCTTGTTTGCGAACGGGTTCAGTCCCACCAGAACGACCACATCGGGGCGCCGACGAGGCTCTCCGCGTAGGCGTCCAGCGAGCCGGCGCCCTGCCAGATGTTGTCGGGACAGAAGGCCATGTGCTCGGTGGCGAGGTGCCGGGCGTGTGCCAGGGTGGTGGGCGGACCGGCCACACTCAGGAACAGGGTGGCGAAACCGGCGCCCAGGACACGGGCGCCGAACCGGTCCTCCCAGCTGCGGATCACACACGAGATCCGGGCCGTGTCGCTCTCGTGGTTGAGCGGCCCGGACCAGGCGACGGCGGCGAGGGTGTCGGCACCGCGGCCGGCCGGCACCAGACCCAGGCGCGGACTGGCCAGCCAGTCGAACTCCAGGAGCAGATCGGCGGTCGCGGCGGCGTGCTCGTCCGGGTCGGTGGTGATCTCGCCGCGGTGGGCCAGCCCGGTCCAGGGCTCGTCCTTCTCGACCGATGCCCACCAGCCGCCCAGGAGCACACCCGGATAGTGGTCGCCGGGCGCGCTGCGGACCTGCTCCGGGAAGAGGTCGCCCTCGTCGAGCCAGGGCCGCCCCGGATCACGCTCGGAGATGGCACCCAGCAGCAGCGGCCACAGGCCGGACCGGTGATGCTGGGCGCGCAGGACCTGCCACCAGCCCGGCTGCGGTGGGCCGTCGCTGATCCACAACAGCTCCTGGGCCACTGCCCAGCGGCCGTCGACGGGATCGGTGTCGAGGGTCAGCGCTCTCATGCCCGGGAATCTAGACCCGGGGTCCGACATTCTCGGAGCAGTGACCGTGCCCGCTGCCGTTCCGCCGGTTCGAGCCTGGTGCAGCCTGACTCGACCAGACCGTGCCCGGCCAGGGCGGCGTCGATGCGCTCCCGGATCTCGTCCACCCGATCAGGTTCGGTAGCGAAGAGCACCCGCACCCGCGACCCGTCCCGGATCACCACGTGCGGCACCGGCAGGACCAGCTCAGGCGTCCCGTCCTGGGCCGCCGTCCCGTCCTGGGCCGCCAGGCGCCGGCCGGGTGCCTCGTCCAGTTTGCCCTGATGGGCGTAGACCTGCCGCATCAGGGCAGTTTGAGCACGTCGGCGATGACCGAGCCGTCCGCGCCGAGCCGGATCGGGGCCGGGCTGTCGTAGACGACCAGCACCCGGTCGTCGCCGAGCAGACTCAGCCCCTCGGCGTGATCGTCGCCCTCGCCGAAGGACAACTCCAGCACCCGGCTGATCAGACCGTCGCGCACGATCGTCGGCACCTCGGCCGCGAACGCGCCGTGCCAGCGGTAGATCCGCACCGGCCCGTCCAGGTCCATCGTCGGCCCGGCCAGGATCAGCACGTCGTCCCCGATCGGGCAGAGATCCCGCACCCCCAGACCATCAAGATCAAGGACGTGCTTGCGGTACGGGGACCCGTCCTCGAACCGGTGCAGCCGCAGCCTCGCCGGGTCGTCGTCCAGCACGTAGGGACGCAACTCCAGCACGAACGCCCAGCCCCGCAGCACCGGGCCCCGCAACCCGACGAAGACCCGGTCCCCACGAACCGCGATGCCCTCGATGTCCAAGCCGTTGTCCTTACCCGGAATCGGCAGGAACGGCGCCAGATGCTCGTCGTCCCGCAACAGCCGCCGCAGATCGTCACGCCGGCTCAGGGCGGCCGCACAGTGCCGCACCCCGTCGGCGTGCAGCTCCCGGACCGGAGTCGGAACCCCATCCACCTCGGTGATCGGCAGCCGCACCAGGATCTGCCGGTTGTCCTGGCCCTCCACCCGGGCCAGCCGGCGCAGGGCTCGCGGGCCCTCGTGACGCTCCTTGATCTGTCTGCGGCGCAGGCTGTGCGACCCGATCACCCACAGGAACCGGCCGGTCCGGGCCAGCCCCTCCACATCCGCCTCCTCGTCGGCGTCGGCACCCGGCAGATCGACGAAGTCGGCCAGTCGGAACCGGGCCTCCGCCCCGAACTCGGTGGGCCGCTCCGGATCGTCGGCGAGCAACCGTTCGACGGTCGCCGTCTCGTCACCAGCGATCCAGAGCGCCCGCCCGTCGAGCCGGATCGCGGAGAGGTTGGTGTGCGTGGTCGCGGCCTGCGACTCATCGGAGAACCGCAGCCGCACCGTGTAGTCGACCGTCATGGTCCACATGGTCGCACCACCACGCACCCGGCCAGGTCGAACATAGAGCCCAGTCGACCTGGCCGTTCGGCTCCGCCCGCTCCCGGACCTCGCAAGGTCCGGAACCTCGCCCGCTCCGGAACCGTGCCTGGTCTCGGACCTTGCCCAGCCCTGGACCTTGCCTGGTCGCGGACCTCGTCCGCTCCTGGACCTCGTCCGCTCCTGGACCTCGCCCAGCCCTGGACCTCGCCCGGCCGTAGGCCGTGCCCGGTTGCGGACCTTGCCCGGTTCCGGACTGTGCTCGCCTCGGCTGTTTCAGCTCAGGCTCCGCTCAGCCCGGTCCGGTCAGCCCGGCCTGGCTCAGCTCAAGGCCTGTTCGGTCAGCCCTTGGCGATGTACAGGCGGTGCCCGGAAGGCACGTATCCGATCCGCTCGTAGACCCGCCACGAGTCGTCGCCGGAAGCCTCCAGCCAGGTGACCTCCACGTCGCGCTCGAACAGTCGCCGGGTGATGCACGCAGTGATCGCCGCGCCGAGGCCACGCCGCCGGAACTGCTCACGCACCGCGATCCCGGCCACCTCACTGAGACCGTGGTTCGGTGGGTCCGCCTGCCCGCCGCCGACCCATCGGCCATCGGTCGTGCGGGCGCCGAGGACGACCCCGCCGCGCTCCTGATTGCGGCGCACCCGGGCGACGGCGGCCTCGGACGGGTCATCCGAGAAATCCCCGAAGGCCTCGTTCTGCGCGGTGACGACAGCGGCCCGGTCCGGGTCGGTCTGTGGCTCCAGCAGATCAAAACCGGTCGGCCGGGGTGGGGCGGTGAGCGTTGCCGGCGAGCAGATCAGGTACTGATTGCGTGCCTCGACGGTGAAGCCGGCCCCGAGGAGCAGTGCCTCGAGTCCGGGCGAGCAGGTGGTGACGTACTCCAGCCGGGGTTTGCGCCCCGCGTCGGTGAAGGCGGTGACCAGGGCGGTGACGTCGGCCGCCGTGATCGTGGCCCCGGGCACGGGGGAGGCGTAGTTGATGAAGGGACTTTCGGTCTCCGGGTCGAGACCGGCCACGAACGGGCCGATCTCGAGAGCCTTCGGCCGGGTACGCAGGTTGGACACGACAGAGCGCTGGATGCGCAGATCCATGATGAGAGAAGCCTTTACGCCAGGAATTAACGGGGGCCTACGAGCTGAGTCGCAGGGTTGCCGCTGGCGAGATCGTGCTCAGCGGCGGCGGGTTGGCCGGGCCGGGATCACAGGCGTCACTCTTTCGAGAAATCGGGGACCACCCGCTGTCGGGCGATCGCAGGGCAAGGTTTTCACGAACCGGGGGACTCACGCAAGCTCGGCGCGGGCCGGCCGCCTGCACGGCCCGCACCGAGGATCCCCACTCTGGTCCATCCCGGCGGAGAAGTCCATGACCGTCGATGTCCGTACCGCCGGGGCGGGTTTTTGTCGGTGGGGGTCGCTAGGGTTCAGCCCGACCGATCGAGCGATGCCTGGGAGAGTGAGCCGTGACTTTCGTCGTGCCGTCCGGGTGGAAACGGTTCGTGCTGCCGCGCCGCGCCGACGCCCCGGCATTTCCGCAGGTCAACACCGCTGAGGTCGCCGCGGCCGAGGAGCTGCTGACCGCCTTCGACGGCGACGTCCGGGGCTCGCTCGGCAACCGTTTCACCCCGGGCGACCTGTCTGCCGCGGGCCACGCCTGGCTGGCAGCCTCTTCCGGTGCTTCCGGTGCTTCCGGTGCTTCCGGTGCGACTCCGCTCGGCGCCGCGACGGTGGTCCTGGCGGTGGCCAACGTGCTCCGGGTCCATCGGCAGGAGGAGCTGCTCTCCTTCACCGAGCTGTGGCGGTCCCGGCACGGCCTGCCCTTCGCGGCAGCCGCCGTCGCCGAGCTGGTCACGCTCTATCTGGGCAGTCACGAGCCGTCCCGGCAGATCACCCGGGCCGTGCCGGACTCCGACGGTGGCAGTTTCGCCGCCAACGTGACCCTCCGGATGGCCTTCCGGCTCCGGCGGGCCGCCGTGGCCGCCCCGCCGGAGGAGTATGAGCGAGTCGTCGCCGCCCTCGGCGAGGTGCGCGGGCCGTCGCTGCGGCAACAGGTGACCGTCTCGGTGATCGTCCCCGACGAGACCGGCTGGGCCACCGACCTCACCGCGACCCTGCTGGCCCTGCCGGGGCGGGACGCGCTCAAGGCCCCGCTGCTCACCACCGTCGTCGGCGACGCGACAGTCGACCTGGCCCGCCAGATCGACCCCTTCGTGGTGGTGCACCGGAACGAGGTTCTCCACACCTTCACCGCGGCTCTCGGTCCGGCCGCCGTCCCGGCTTTGATCCACTGGCTCGACGACTCCACCACCGTCGCGCAGTACCAGCGGAAGCTCTTCGGGATGCTGGCTTCGATCGAGAGCGACGAGGCGTTCGGCGCTCTGCTCGCCCGGTTCGGTCAGCCGGGGGTGCCGGCCGCCGTCGCCGAGGCCGCGGCCCGTTTCCCGGCCACCGCCCTGCGGCTGCTGGCCGGCGAGCCGGCCGCGGATCGGCTGCTGCGCAACCAGCTCGCCAACCACCGGCACCTGGTGGCCGAGGTTCGCCCACAGCTCGCCGGGGAGGCCGCCGACCGGTTCGACGCCGCCCACACCGTGCTGACCGCTGCCGGCACCGGCCTGGCCGCGCCCGCCGATCTGCCGCCGATCCTGGTCAGCCCGCCCTGGCTCGCCCCGGTCGTGCGCAAACCTGTTGTCGTCACCGGTCTGAGCAGCGACGACCCGCCCCGGGTGGAGTGGGAGCCGGGCGAGCGGGAGCAGTGGGGTGACGGCTCCTGGGCGGCCCGGCACGGCGGCTCCCGCGACTGGGCCACGATCGCCGCCGACTTCGGCACCCCACGGGCCAACCCGTGGCACGAGACCTTCTTCTTCCTCCAGGGGCCGGACGAGGTGACAGCTCCGCGGATCGCCGGCTGGCGCCCGGAGTGGACCCACTACCTCGACGACTGGGGGCCCGAGCTGCTTGCCCGCTACCAGGTCGACGCCGTTCCGGCGCTGGTGGCGGCCGCCAGGCGCACCCCGGTCTCCGGCGCGCCGGTGCTGCTCCCGGTGGCCTCCGCCGAGGTGGCGCTGCTGATGGCCGGATGGCTCAGCCGTGGCCGGGTGGTCCGGACGACAGCCCTGGCCTGGCTCGCCCGGCACACCGCCTTCGCCACCCGGGTCCTGCTCCCGGTCGCCGCGGGTAAGACCGGCAAGGCCCGCACCGAGGCCGAGACCGCCCTGCGCGCCCTGCCCCGCGACGAGGTCCTGGCCGCCGCCGCAGCTCATGGCCCGGAGACCGTCGCGGCCGCCGAGGAGATCCTGGCCGTCGATCCGGTGACGATCCTGCCCAAGGTGATCCCGCCGGTGCCGGACTGGGCCAACCCGGCCGTGTTGCCACCGGTCCGGCTCACCGGCGGCCGGGGCGCGCTGCCCGCCGACGCGGTCCGGCACCTGCTCACCATGCTCGCGCTGTCCCGCCTGGACGACGTCTACCCGGGTCTGGCAGTGGTCCAGGCCGAGTGCGAGCCGGCCGGCCTGGCCGAGTTCGCCTGGGCCCTGTTCACCGAGTGGCGCGAGGCCGGGCACCCGGCCAAGGCCAACTGGCCGCTCGACGCCCTCGGCCTGCTCGGCGACGACGAGACGGTCCGCCGGCTGGCCCCGGTGATCCGCGCCTGGCCCGGCGAGGGCGGGCACGCCCGTGCGGTCGCCGCTCTCGACGTGCTCGCCGCGATCGGCACCGACGTGGCTCTGATGTATCTCGACGGCATCGCCCGGAAGGTCAAGTTCAAGGGCCTGAAGGAGCGCGCCACCGAGAAGGTCGCCGAGATCGCCGCCGGGCTCGGCCTCACCAGCGAGGAACTGGCCGACCGCCTGGTCCCCGACCTGGGCCTCGGCGAGGCCGGCAGCCTCACCCTCGACTACGGGCGGCGCACCTTCACCGTCGGGTTCGACGAGCAGCTCAAGCCCTTCGTCGCCGACGCCACCGGCAAGAAGCTCAAAACCCTTCCCAAGCCTGGTACGCAGGACGACCCGGTCCTCGCTCCGGAGGCGTACCAGCGGTTCAGTGCCCTGAAGAAGGACGTCCGCGCCATCGCCACCGACCAGGTGCGCCGGCTGGAACGGGCGATGGTCGACCAGCGGCGCTGGAGCGGCACCGACTTCCAGCGGTTCCTGACCGGCCACCCGTTGCTGCGCCACCTGGTCCGGCGACTGGTCTGGATGCGTTTCGGCCCGGACGGGCAACCGGCCGGAGGACTGCGCCCGGCCGAGGACGGGACCCTCGCCGACGTCACCGACGAGACCGTCACGCTGCCCGCGGACGCCGTGATCGGGATCGGTCACCCGCTCCACCTGGGCGATGATCTGGCCGCCTGGGGCGAGGTGTTCGCCGACTACGAGATCCTCCAGCCGTTCCCGCAGCTCGACCGGGGCACCGAACCCCTCACCCCGGAGCGGGCCGCCGCGTTCGCCGGCCGGACCGTGCCCAGCACCACACTTCTCGGACTGGAACGGCGCGGGTGGCGGCGTGGCAGCCCACAGGACGCCGGGGTGCAGGGCTGGTTCGAACGCGACGTGCCCGGCGGGCGGCACCTGGTGGTGGCCATCGATCCGGGCATCCCGGTCGGGGCCGTCGACGTCCTCGGCGACCAGACGATCAGGGTGATCTTCGTGGAGCCGGCTGCCGCGTACCACTGGTTCCGCCCGGACCAGGACGACCACATCCGTGAACTCGATCCGATCACCGCCGCCGAGGCGATGCGCGACCTATCCGAGGTGCTCCCGTGACCCCTTCCCCCGCTTCCACCGGTGCCACCTCCGGGCCCGCTGTCGTTCCGCTCGGCCCCGCCGACCAGGTGCAGCGGCCGCCCGCCGAGGTGCGGTTCGCCGACGAACTGGCCCGGCTCCGGGCCACCGACAACGCGCCCACCCCGCCCGGCTGGGCGCTCAGCCTCCGCGCCGCCCGCGCGTTCGTCGTCGGCGACGAGAGGATCGGCGTCACCCGCAAGTTCGTCGGCGACCCGTCGCTCATCGACCGGGCACTGGTCAGTCTCGCCACCAGCCGTGGCCTGCTGCTCGTCGGCGAGCCCGGTACCGCCAAATCGCTGCTGTCCGAACTGCTCGCGGCAGCCGTCAGCGGCGACTCGACCCTGACCATCCAGGGCGGTGCGGCCACCACCGAGGACCAGATCAAGTATTCGTGGAACTACGCCCTCCTCGTCGCCGAGGGCCCCACCCAGCGCTCCCTGGTCCCGGCACCCCTGCTGCACGGCATGGCACAGGGCAAGGTGGTCCGGTTCGAGGAGATCACCCGATGCCCCCTCGAAGTGCAGGACTGTCTGCTGTCCCCGCTCTCCGACCGGGTCCTCGCGGTGCCCGAGCTGCCCGGCGACGCGAGCATGGTGTTCGCCCGGGAAGGCTTCAACATCATCGCCACCGCGAACACCAGGGACCGCGGTGTCAACGACATGAGCTCGGCGCTGAAACGGCGCTTCAACTTCGAGACGGTCTTCCCGATCGGTGACTTCGACACCGAACTCGCCCTGGTCGAAGCCGAGGCCGGTGCCCTGCTGCGGCGGTCCGGCGTCACCGCGCCACCCCGCCGGGACGTGCTCGAGGTGCTGGTCACCGCCTTCCGGGAGCTGCGTACCGGGCGGACCGGGCGGGGCGACGAGATGGAGAAACTGTCCGCCGTGATGAGCACCGCCGAAGCGGTGTCGGTCGCCCACGCCGTCGGGCTGCGTGGCTGGTTCCTCAACGGCACCTCCGGCACCACCGCCGACCTGGTCTCCTGCCTGGCCGGCACCGCCGCCAAGGACAACCCGGAGGACCTCGCGAAACTGCGTCGCTACCTGGAGCAGCACACGTCGTGGCGGTCCGGCCCGCAGTGGCGCGAACTGCGGGACGCGCGCCGGGAACTGCCCGGCGGATGAACCTCACCGTCATCGGGGTCCGGCACCACAGCCCCGCCTGCGCCCGCCTCGTCGGCTCCACGATCGCCGCACTGCGGCCGGCGTTCGTGCTGATCGAGGGGCCCGCCGACATGAACGGGCGGATCGGTGAACTCCTGCTCGGCCACGACCTGCCGGTGGCGGTCTTCACCAGCTACCTCGACGACGAGCGGCGGCACGGCTCGTGGGCGCCGTTCTGTGAGTACTCACCCGAGTGGGAGGCCCTGCGCGCCGGCCGGGAGTGCGGTGCGGAACTGCGCTTCATCGACCTGCCGGCCTGGCACGAGGCGTTCGCCGACCGGGACAACCGGTACGCCGACGCGGAACTGCGCTACGCCGAGGCTGTCGACCGGCTGTGCACCGAATTCGGTGTCGACAACAGCGACGCCCTCTGGGACCACGTCGTCGAGATGGGCCCGGCCGACGGCCTCGCCGACCGGCTGGCCGCCTACTTCGACCTGATCCGCGGCGACACGGCGGCCGGGCCGTCGGACACCGCCCGCGAGGCCTACATGGCCGGCTGGCTCCGCGCCGCCTGCACCGCGGCCGGCGACCGTCCCGTCGTCGCCGTCGTCGGCGGCTTCCACCGCCCCGCCCTGCTCCGCCTGGCCACCACCCCGGCGCCCCCAGCCCTCCCTGCCTCCCCGCCCACGCACGCTCCCACCACCGTGCCGGTCCCTGCGGCCGCGCCCCTGCCTTCCGCCTCGCCCTCGCCCTCGCCCGCCACCGGCCCTTCCGCCTTGACCGCGCCCGCAATCTCCACCGCGCCCTCGTCCACCACCTCGCCCGCGCCAACCGATCCGGCGACGCGGGCCGAAGGCGCCACTGCGGATTCCGTCGCCGTCCCGGTTGATCCGATGGCCGGTTCGAGGGTGGCCGGTTCGGGGCTGGCCGGGGCTGGGGCGGACGGTGGGTGGCCGGAGATTCCGGCGCCGCCGGAGGGGGCCACGGCCGGGAGTTATCTGGTGCCCTACTCGTTTCGGCGGCTGGACGCGTTCGGGGGATACCAGTCGGGGATGCCGTCGCCCGAGTACTACCAGCGGCTGTGGGAGAGCGGGCCGGAGGAGGCTGCCCGGTACCTCGTGACCGCCGTCGCGGGGCGGCTGCGGAAACGGGGGCAGCCCGTCTCCACGGCTGACCTGATCGCCGCCCGGACCGGAGCTGAGGCGCTCGCGCTGCTGCGGGGGCACGACTGCCCGGCCCGTGTCGACGTGCTCGACGGGCTGGCATCCGCGCTGGTCAACGAGGCGCTCGACGTGCCGTTGCCGTGGGCGGTGCGGGGCACCGTCAGTGCGGGTCAGCATCCGGCCGTCGTGGAGATGACCGCGGCCCTGAGCGGCGACCGGGTCGGCCGCCTGCATCCGGACACCCCGCTGCCGCCGCTCGTCCACTCGGCCACCGCGGACCTGGAGCGGTACCGGCTCGACGAACCCGGGAACCACACCTTCGACCTCACCGAGGAGTACGGGCGAACCGTCAGCCGGGTTCTGCACCGTCTGCGGATCCTCGGCGTACCCGGGTTCCGGCGTGACGCCGGGCCCACCACCGGCATCGACCCGGTGCTGCGGGAACGCTGGACTGTCAGCCGGGCCGAACACCGGCTCGCCGCGCTCATCGAGGCCGGCGGCTACGGGCCGACGCTGGAAGCCGCCACCGCAGCCCTGATCACCCAGCGCATCGCCGGATCGGCCGGAGATCTGGCCGGGCTCGCCGACGCGCTCTTCGACTCCGCACTCAGCGGGGTGACCGACCTCAGCACCGATGTCCCGGCCCTGCTCGAACGAGGTGTCGCCGCCGGTGGTGACCTGGCCGAACTGGGCCGGGTCCTCGCCGTCACGCTGGCCCTGTGGCGGCACGACCGGCTGCTCGGCACCGCCGGGAGCGGCACTCTGGGTACCGTCGTCGCCGCGGCCACCGGCCGGATCCTGTGGCTCGCCGAAGGTTGGCACGCGGCCGGTGCACCCGCCGACCGGACCAGGATCGCCGCGGTGGTGGCAGTGCGCGACGCCGTGTTGCATGCCACGGTGGTGGGCGTCGACCGTACCGCCGCCATTGAAGTGTCCGGCCGCATCGCCGCCGACCGGGCCGCACCGCCGGACCTTCGCGGAGCCTTCTACGGCCTCGGCCGAACGCTCCTAGCCATTGCCCCGCCCACCGCATCCGCGCCGCCGGGCTCCGATACCGGCACGCCCGCCGTATCCGCGCCGCCGGGCTCCGACGCCGGCACGCCCGCTGTATCAGCGCCGCACGGCTCCGATGCCGGCTTGCCGGTGGGGCTCTTCCCGGCGCCGGAGCAGGCGGTTCGGGGGGCGTTCGCGGCGGGGACCGCGGGGGACTGGCTGGCGGGGCTGTTCGGGGTGGCCCGGGAGTCAGTGCTCGCGCCGGGCGGGATCCTCGAGCTGCTCGACGACCTGATCAGTGGGTTCGGCGCCGATGACTTCCTTGTCGCGTTACCGGCTCTGCGGCAGGCGTTCGAGTATTTCCCGCCGCGGGAGCGGGCGACCATCGGCGACCGGCTGCTGGACCGGCGCGGACTGGCCGGCTCCGGGCGTGACCTGCTGCGGACCACCGTCGACCCGCGGGCCGTGGCGGCCGGGATGGCGCTGGACGAGACCGTCGAGCAGCGGCTCGTCCGAGCCGGGCTGATCAGTGTGGGGGAGACCGCGTGACCGAGCGCAGCGAGAGAATCGGCGAGGTCACGGCGCCGGGCGACGCAGCGGAGGAGGCGACATGACCGACGCCGGCCTGGAACGATGGCGGCTGGTCCTGGGTGAGCCCGCCGGCTGCCTCGGCGAACCCGGTGGGGACGCGGCCGCCCGGGACGCCGCCCTGGACTGGCTGTACGGGCGGGACGACGAACTGGACCGGCGGGACATCCGCCGACGTCAGGGCGGTTCCGGGCCGTCGCAGCTCACCACGGTGGACTGGCTGGACGACATCACCCGGCTGTTCCCGAAGGAGACCGTCGAGCGGCTGCAGCGTGACGCCGTCGAACGGTACGAGATCGACGACATCGTCACCGATCCGAAGGTTCTCGAACGGATCGAGCCGAACCCGTCCCTGCTGCGTGCCGTGCTCCGGACCAAACACCTGATGAACCCGGAGGTGCTCCGGCTGGCCCGGCGGATCGTCGAAGCAGTGGTCCGGGAACTGATGGAACGCCTCGCCACCGAGGTGCGGCAGAGTTTCTCCGGCGCCCGGTCCCGGCGGTCCAGCCGGTTCAAACAGGCCCGGGACTTCGACGCCAGACGGACGATCCGGGCCAACCTCGGCAACTACCGGCCGGACGAGAAGCGGATCTACGTCCAGACGCCGTACTTCACGTCCCGGACCCGGCGCCAGCTCACCCAGTGGCAGGTGATCCTGCTTGTCGACCAGTCCGGTTCGATGCTCGACTCGGTGATCCACTCCGCGGTCACGGCGGCGTGCCTGTGGGGGCTGCCCGGGGTGCGTACCCACCTGATCGCTTTCGACACCGACGTTGTCGACCTCACCTCCGACGTCAGTGACCCCGTCGAATTGCTGATGAAGACCCAATTGGGCGGGGGTACGGACATCGGGCGCGCGGTCCGGTACGCGGCTCAGCTCGTCGAGCAGCCACGACGGGCGATCGTGGCGGTGGTCAGTGACTTCTACGAAGGCGGATCGGAGGCGGCCCTGGTGCGGTCGGTGCGGGAACTCGTCGAGCAGGGCACGATCGTTCTCGGTCTGGCCGCGCTCGATGCGCAGGCGGATCCGGCGTACGACCGGGCCTGCGCGCAGCGACTCGCCGACGTCGGTGCCTGGGTCGGCGCCATGACCCCGGGGGAACTGGCCGCGTTCGTCGCCGAGCGGGTGGGCCGATGAGCGGGCTGACCGCTGGACCGGCGGGTGCGACGGTCCTGCCGGCCCGCGCCGACCTGCTCGCCCTCGACGACGGGGCCCTCGCCGCCCTGGCCAACCGGGGCCTGGTGAAACGGGCCGCCCGGGAGGTCGAGCGGGAAGCCCCGGCGCTGTCCGGCCGGGACAGCACGATCGTTGCGGAGTGGGCCGACGGCGTCCGCACCGAACTCCCCGAAGGCGGCCTGGACCGGGGCGGCTGCTCGTGCGGTGCGGCCGGGGTGTGCCGGCATCTGATCGGCCTGGTCCTCGCCTACCAGCAGGTCGCCACCGCTGCCATGAGGACGGAGGCGGAGACGGAGGCCGGGACGGCTGCCGAGGAGGACGCCGTCGATCCGGTCGGGGCGTGGTCGCCGGGCGGGTTCAGCGACGCCGACCTGGTCGGCCGGATCGGGGCACGGCTCGTCGACGCGGCCCGCCGGGCCGAACGCGCCGGATACACCGCCCGGATCCGGCGCGGGCCGGTTCCGGTGGCGGAACTGCCCGCCGCGACGGTCCGGTTCCTGGTGCCGAACGACCTCGGCTATGTGCACACCGATGCCCGAGCCGGTGCCCGCGACGACGTGATCGCCCTGGCCGTGTGGGCGTTCCGGGCCGCCGACCGGCAGCAGCCGGACGCGGACGACCTGGTGGTCGACGTCGGCGGGTCACCAGCCACCGACACCGCCACCGGATCCGGGCTGGAGCCGGCTGTGGAGTTCGCCGCCGAAGTCCTGCGGGCCGGTGCCGTGCACGCAGGTGCCGGACTGGCCGCCATGGCCGCCGGCCAGATCACCGCCCTGGAACGCGGCGGCCTGCGGTGGCCGCTCGACACCGTCACCGAACTCGCCGGTCAGCTCGCCGCCTACCGGGACCGTGGCGCCCGCTACTCCC
>DATMVU010000249.1:0-12744 GCA_035562875.1 Actinoplanes sp.
GTGGCAACGGCAAACTCGTCTTCCACACCGTGGACCAGACCCCGCTGACCGACACCCAGCAGGCCGCCATCACCAGCCTGCTGAAGACCACCGGCAGCCTCGACGGGGTCAGCTCCACCACCGACCCGTTCGCCATCCAGAAGCAGATCGCCGACCAGAGAGCCAAGGTCGAGGACGGTCTGAAGCAGGTCGCCGACGGCCGCGCCCAGATCGCCGACGGCCAGAACCAGATCAACCAGGCCCGCGCGTTCTGGGACGACCTGGACGCCGCCACCAAGGCCGAGGTCGAGGCCAACCAGAAGCTCATCGTCGAGAAGACGAACGAGCTGGAGGCCGGTGCCACCAAACTGGTCCACGGGCAGCAGCTGCTCGCCATGTCGTCGGCGATCCGCACGGTGTCCGCGGACGGCTCCACCGCGGTGGCCCAGGTCCAGTTCGACGTGCCGCAGCTCGACGTCACCCCGGAGACCAAGGACGCGCTGATCGCCCACGTCAGCGCGGGAGTCCCGGCCGGTGTCAAGGTCGAGTTCTCCAACGAGATCACCCAGAACGTGCCGGAGATCCTCGGCGTCGGTGAGGTGGCCGGCCTGGTCATCGCCGCGCTCACCCTGCTGGTCATGCTGCGCACCCTGATCGGCGCCGTGCTGCCCCTGCTCAGCGCCCTGACCGGGGTCGGCATCGGCGTCACCGCGTCCCTCGCCCTGTCCGGCGTGGTCGAGATGCTGTCGATCACCCCGGTGCTCGGTGTCATGCTCGGCCTCGCCGTCGGCATCGACTACAGCCTTTTCATCCTCAACCGGCACCGGCGCCAGCTCATCGACGGTGTCGAGTTCGAGGAGTCGATCGGCCTGGCCAACGGCACCTCCGGCAACGCCGTCGTCTTCGCCGGCTCCACGGTGCTCGTCGCCCTGCTCGCCCTCAACGTCACCGGGATTCCGTTCCTCGGCCTGATGGGCACGGTGGCCGCGATCTGTGTCGCGGTGGCGGTCGTCATCGCGGTGACCCTCACCCCGGCACTGCTGGCCCTGATCGGCCGGCGGGTCCTCAACCGCAAGGCGCACGCCGAGAAGCCGGTCACGGTCAAGCCGATGGGCACCGGCCGCGCGGTGATCACCGTCCTGGCGCTGCTCGCCGCCCTGATCGCGGTGGCCATCCCGGCCGCGTCGATGCGGCTCGGCCTGCCCGACGGCTCGTCCGAGGCGCAGGATTCCACCCAGTACCAAGCCTTCAAGATCATCGGCGACAAGTTCGGCCCCGGTGTCAACGGCTCCCTCGTCGTCGTCGCCGACCTGCCCACCGCCGCCACCGGCGACGCCCTGCAGGCCGAACAGGTCCGCATCGGCAACCTGCTGCTCGCCCAGAACCACGTGGCAGCGGTAGCCCCCATCGGTGCCTCCGCCGACAACAAGACCCTCGGCTTCCAGATCATCCCCACCGAGGGCCCCACCACCTCCGCCACCGAACAACTCGTCCACGACCTGCGCGGCCTCTCGCCGATCACCGGCGACGTCACCCTCGGCGTGGCCGGCTCGGCCAGCGGCAACATCGACATCTCGGAGAAGCTGGACAACGCCCTGCCCGGTTACCTGGGCCTGGTCATCGGCATCTCCCTGATCATCATGATCCTGGTGTTCCGGTCCATCCTGGTCCCGGTCACCGCCACCCTCGGCTTCATCCTGTCGCTGTTCGCCACCTTCGGAGGCATCACCGCGATCTTCCAGTGGGGCTGGCTGGGCGCCCTCTTCGGCATCCACGACCCCGGCCCGGTACTGAGCTTCCTGCCGACCATCCTGATCGGCATCCTGTTCGGCCTGGCCATGGACTACCAGCTGTTCCTGGTCTCCGGCATGCGCGAGGCGTACGCCCACGGCGCCCCCGCCCGCCTCGCCGTCCAGCAGGGCATCCACGCCGGCCGCACGGTGGTGACGGCCGCCGCGATCATCATGATCTCGGTCTTCGGCGGTTTCATCTTCTCCAACACGGCGATGATCCGCTCCCTCGGCTTCGGCCTGGCCTTCGGCGTCCTGGTGGACGCCTTCCTGGTCCGCATGCTGCTGATCCCCGCAGTCATGCACCTGCTCGGCGACGCGGCCTGGTGGATCCCCCGCTGGCTCGACCGCATCCTCCCCAACGTCGACGTCGAGGGCGCCGCCCTGGAGCGGGCCCACCCGGTCACCCACCACCGCCAGCCACACTCCGAACCGTCCGAACCCGCCGAACCAGCCCTCCAGTGACCCACCCCGAGCCGGGGCATCCCAAACCCCGGCTCGGGCACTCGGCTCCGTGCCGGAACGTTCCATAACCGGCTCGGGCACTCGGCCCCGCGCCGGGGCGCCCTGATCACTCGGCGGCGCCCAGATCCACGCTGACGCACCATCCGAAACCCCGCTGCCAGTCCATTCCGGCTGTCAGCGGGGTTTCCCGGTATGACCCCCGCTTCCCGCGGCGCGGTTGCCCCGCATCTCGCCGTCGAACAGCGCCACTCTCATGACGGCTCGAATCCTCGTACCGAATCGGGGGTCTCCTCGTCGGCCGGCTCGCGGAAATAGTCGAACGGGGCCACCGAAACGCCCTCCACGATGCGGCGTGGATCGTCGTCGGGCGCGCCGGGATCCAGCTCGGACGCGGGCAGCGACGACATCGAGAAGATCGCGAACCCCGGCTCGAATGCGAACCCGATGTCGAACGGCTCCGCCCGCAGCCCCCGCCCGGCCAGCTCGGCCACCACGTCGTCGACGAACCGGAACGTCAACTGGACCCCGTCGTAGAAGACCTCGTCACCACCGTTGGCGATCTCGACCAGCTCGACGGTGTCGTCCTCCGCATAGGTGATCACCAGAAGTGGCTCGGTGTCATAGACCGCCCGGCTCTGCCGCCCCGGATGCACTGGTGGGCCGACCCGGCTCTCCACCACGTCGCGGCTCTCGCCGACCTTCGCCAGCATGACGCCCTGACCAGGCTCGATCTCCATGCCGTGGATGATGCCATCACCCTCCGACATTTTCCGGGCTCCGTCCTGAGCAATCATCGAAGGTATGGAAACCGGTGTCCTCCAGGACGGCCCGCACCGCCGGATCGAACGGTCCGGCGACACGGTCCGGCGGCCCGCTGCTCCCGTGGTCCCCGGGCCGTCCACGATCTGCCGCGGTACCTCGACGAGGTAGGTTTCCGCTGGTCGCCCCGAATCCTCGGGATCGACGGCCAGAGCCGGGAGATCCGCACCCATCTCGACGGTGATTCCGGCGGCGACGACTGGACCCGGGGCGCCGCCGAGGAGGGCCTGCCGGCGAAGGCCCGGCTGCTGCGGGAATACCACGCCGCCGCCGGGTTCCGCCCGCCCGCTGTCGGCCCCGGCCCCGGCCCGGCCGGAAGCTCCGCTCCGTCACCGGTCTCCGCCAGCGCCGGTGGCACCTCGCCCGCCCACGTCGAACGCCAGGATCTGCCCGGTCTGCCCACCCGAATCGGATGAGGGACGCCCCCGACCGGCCGGAATCGATGCGGAATGGTCTCAGGTCCTGCCCGGGGCGGCCGAGACCAGCAGGTCGAGGTCGCGGATCACCTCGGAGAAGACGACAGGTGTCACCTCGCTCAGGGGCACTCCGGTGCCGTCACGAAGGAATCGGAGAGTGCCGACGACGACCTCGCCCATCCCGAAGTAGCCGTGGAAAGCGCAGGTCAGCGCCGCGACCAGATCGCCCGCGGCCCGGGTGACCTGGTGATCGTCGTAGGGGCTGTGGATGCTCCACCCCCGTGCGGACAACATCTGGCCGGCCACCCTGCCGTCGATCACCCGGCCGTCGAACCGGGCCGACTCCACGCTCTGCCGCTCGGCCTCCGCCGGCACGTAGATCTCCCGGAACACCTGCTTGACCGGCTGCTCCCGGCCACACCGGACAACAGTGGACTGCCAGTCGGTGAGTGTGCCGGCCGCATACAACTCGACCGGGTGCACCGCCGCCACCGGGCCGTCCGTGCCGACGTCGTCGAGCAGCCCGACGGTGCCGGCGGTATCACGCCAGAGCAGAGCCGGAAGCATCGCCGCACCGGCGGGTAGCGTCAGCAGCCGGCCCAGTTCGTCGGATGTCACAGTGCCGCCGGTGGCGACCAGACCCTCGATCAGGCCGGTCCGCATCCGCCGGGCCTGGTCCCGCAGCCGGTCCTGATGCTCCCGCAGTTGCTTGTAGGCAGGGTCGGCACGCACCGTCGCGGGCACCGACTTGAGTCTCCGCCCGCCCCGCTCGACCGTGATCATCGGTTCCGAACCGTCGAAGTGGAGCCGGACCCGATAGTCACCGGCCCGGACCTCGGTGGGCGCCTGCTCGGCGAGCCGGGCCTCACAGTCCCACTCCAGGCGCCCGGCGTCGGCGAACCCGGCGACCTGCGCCAGGTGGTCGAGCGCGACCTCGATCGCGGCGGCGTGCGACAGCCTCCGCCCGGGACCGAACCGGGCCCCTCGCCTCGCCACCTCACGAATCGCCAGATAACGACCGAGCACAGTCTCCGCCGGCTCGGCCGCCGCGGGCGGGAGCGGCAGCAGGCCGAAGGCGGCGATGCCCTGTAGAGCGTTGTTCCGCAGTCGTTTCAGCACCGCCGCCCGGTTGTCGCCGAGAACCGCGGAGATCAGCTCGTTGGGCTCCAGCTCCAGCAACCGCCGGGTGGTGGGGACTCCCGCCTCGGTGATCGCCGCGAGCACCGCCGCCAGGTCCACCCGGAACGCCTCGTGGGACGGCATCGCCCGGATCAGCCGCAGCAGCGGAGCCGCCCGCTCCAGGCCGAACACCGGCAGGAACGCGGTAGCGTCGGGACCTCTCCACCCGTACACCAACTGTTGCTCGGTTGTTGATCGGCCGCGCAGCAGGCCGACGAGCTCCTCCTGCTCACCGTGAGTGAGCTCGGCCGCCCCGAGATGGCCGGCGATCTGCGGGTCTGCGATCCGGTCCAGGGCGAGCAGGACGAACCGCAGACCGCGCGGCACCAGCCCGTTCGGCAGCTCGGACCAGGTCGCCGGGGTGTCCGCGGTGACCAGCCGCCAGGTCAGCGCGTCGGCATGGTCGCGCAGCGCCTCGGCGAACCCGTCAGCCGGCCGGTCGGCGAGGAGGTGCCCGAGATAGCGGTCGTCGTGGAAGGACTGCTCGGCCACCGCCGCGTCGAACTGGCCCGCGTGGTGCAGCAACCGGAGGATCCGCCCGGTGGTCGCCCGGCTCGACCGGCCCAGTGGGGTGAACACCAGCGCCCGGGCCAGGGTGAGGTCGGCGGTCTCGACGGCCAGGTCGGCCACCTCGTCGAGCGCCGCGCGGTGCCGGACCTCGTGACCGAGGAACCCGGCCAGCACCGCCCGGCGCCGCGCGGTCGGCCACGGCGTGTCCAGTAGTGCGGTGAAGTCGAGCCGGCCGGTGTCCGGCGGGGGAAAGGCTGTGTCGAAGATCAGGTCGAGCTGAGCCGTGATGTCGTCGAGATGTGGCTCCAGGTTGCCGATCGCCAGGTCGTCGCCGCGGGCGATCCGCCGCCGGATCTCGCCCGCGATCTCCCGGAGAGCCGGCACCGCCCCGCTCTCCCCGGCTGCCCGCGCCCGGCTCACCAGCAGCCACAGCGCCTCGCGCTCGGCCTGGACGAAGTCCACGAACTCTTCCGGGATGCCCCTCATGCCGACACGTTAGAACAGGGGTACGACACTCTCCCGGCTCGTTCACCTCCCGGCGACCCGATGCGGTTTCGGTTGCGCCACTCATCGAGCGACAGCCGGCCCCGTGGCGTACCGGCAGCTCGGTGGTGGTGATGGTCCGGTCGACGGCTTCGGGGCGTCCGGCGATGCCCGGTTCGCCCCGCCACGCCGCGAAGTGACCGGCCTGCCAGGAGACGACGTGCCCGCAGGCGAAAGTGTCGACAGTCTGCCGGAGGCACGCCACCCCGGTCCGCCCTACTGGCAGCCGATCGATTCCCTGTACCCCTTCGGCACCTCGCCACCGGCGACGTCGTCGGCGATCTCCCAGAGCACCTCCGACCAGTCGCCGTCAGCGGTCATGTCCTTGAGGACCTTCCACTGGTGGCTGCTGCGCAGTGCCGAGGCGGCCTTCCCGGTCGCGGTGTCGTCGCCGGCCTTGTCGGCACGGATCCACTCGGCGATCCAGGTGCAGGTGATCTGGCTGGTGACGGCCGCCCCGAACTGGTAGGGGTCGTTCGCGCCAGCGATGTCGATCTTGTCGACCTCGAACCCCGGCGGGATCGGCACATCGGTGAGGATCTTGGCGGCCGCGGCCCGCACCCTGCTCGGCGTGATCACCTCGGCCGGCATCGCCGCCAGGAACTCCTCCGGTCCGACCTGGACGATGTGCGTGAGGATCTCGTCGAACTCGGCCCGGTTCAGGCCGCCGGCCCGCAACTCGACGAAGGCACTGCCGTTCGGCAGCAGCTGAGCCGCGTGGTCGGTGGAGTCGTAGGTGAAGATGTTGGCCTTCGTCCCGGCGACAGTCGTCGGCTCCGGCCTGCTGACGCCCAGCCGGTCCTCGTAGTAGCTCTGGTAATGCTTGGCCGGGTACCAGTTCATCTCGAGGTTCCGGTCGCCGTTCACGAAGCTGATCGTGCCCTTCTCGGCGGCGAACCCGTACACCGTCTTGATCTTCCAGCCGTCGATGTCGATCAGCAGGCGGGGCAGTGCCTCGGCGGCCTTCAGATCCAGTTCGTAGCCGGCCCCGGCACCACCGGTGCCGACGTCCTCGCTGGGCAGGCCCACCGGACCGGCCCAATCCTCACCGCCCTGGTCACGCAGCAGTGTGGAGGCACCGATCACGCCGGTGACGACGGCCGCCGCGGCGACCGCAGCGGCCATCCGCCGCATCGGGAAACGGGTGGGCACCGACTCGAGTCTCGGGGTGGACATGATCTCCTCCAGGAGCTTCTGGTCCGCCCCGCCGAGCCGGGCGGCCAGATCGTTCCGGTAGGGATCCGCGTCTCGAACCAGACGGTCGAAGTGCTCGTCGGTCATCGGCCCTCCTTCGGGGCGGTGGTTCCGGTCAGGACATCGAGTACATGTCCGGGTGGACCCGGATCGTCACCGACCAGTTCCCGCAGTCTCGCCCTGGCCCGGGACAGGCGGGTGCGCACCGATCCCGGAGTCATCGCCAGCACCTCCGCCACCTCACGCGGCTGCAGGCCCTCCCAGATGGTCAACATCACCAGCTCCCGGTCGGTCTCGTCGAGGCGGGCCAGGGCCGCCCGGACCGCCAGCCGCTCCGGCACCTCCCGGCCGGGGTCCCGGGAGACGACGGCCGTCAGTCGCTGCCGCAGCCGCTCACCGAGCCGTTCCCGGCGGGTACCCCCGCGGTGATGATTGGCCAGGACCCGGCGGGCCACCCCGTAGAGCCAGAGGCGGATCTCCTCCTGCGGCGGCAGATCACGATGGCGCCGCCAGGCCACGAGGAAGGTCTCGGCGACCACGTCCGAGGCGTCCTCGGGCTGCTCGACCCGGCGAACCGCGTACGCCAGAAGCGCCTCGAAGTTGTCGGCATAGACCCGCCGGAAGCGCTGCTCGTGCTTGTCGCCACTGCTCACGCCAGGTTCATGTCCGGACACCGGCCCATCGTTACAGCAATCTCCCGGTGGTTTCACACGTCGACGGCGATCACCCGCCAGGTGATCGCCGTCGAAGGGAGTTGCTGAGGAACGGGTCAGCGGCCGGAGCGCTCCCGGCGGACGTCCGGGCGCCGGCCGCGGATCGCGGAGTTCTGCAGCGCCTTGATCACCCGGTCGGCTGCCGCCTCCGGCACCTCGACCAGGGAGAACCGGTCGGTGATCTCGATGGCGCCGACATCCCGGCCCTGTAGACCGGCCTCGCCGGCGATCGCCCCGACCAGGTCCTGCGGTCGCAGGCCGGCCCGTTTGCCGAGCCCGACGAAGACCCGGGTGGTGCCCCGGGCAGTGTGTGGCTTCTGGCCGCGGCCGCCCCGCTGGCCCTGGTTGCGGGAATCCCACGAGCCCTGGTCACGGGGCTCCCGGCGACGCTCGCGGGCCGACTCGACCGAGGGGATCTCGGTCTCGTCGAACTCGCCCCGGGTGTTCTCGTGCAGCAGCTTCAATCCGGCCAGGGCGATCTGCTCCAGGTCGAGATCGTCGGTGAGTGCGGCGAGCAGCGACCGGAACTGGTCGAGGCCGTCACCCTCGGCGGCCGCCCGCATGGTGTCGCGCAGCAGGTCCAGGCGCTTGGCCCGCAGATCGGCCACGGTCGGCAGCTGTTCCGGCTTGACCCGCTGGCCGGTGAGCCGTTCCACGGCCTGGAGCAGGCGCTGGTCCCGCGGCTCGATCAGGGTGATCGCGGCGCCTTCCCGGCCGGCGCGGCCGACCCGGCCGATCCGGTGCACATACGCTTCCGGCGCGGTCGGCAGGTTGAAGTTGATCACATGGGTGAGCAGGTCGACGTCGAGCCCGCGGGCCGCCACGTCGGTCGCCACCAGCAGTTCGGTGTGCCCGGCCCGGAGCCGGCCCATCACCCGGTCGCGCTGCTCCTGTCCGAGGCCGCCGTGCAGCGCCTCGGCCCGGTAACCACGGCCGTTGAGGCCCTCGGTCACCGAGTCGACCTCCTCCCGGGTGCGGCAGAAGACGATAGCGGCGTTGGGTGCCTCCACGTCCAGCACCCGGGCCAGCGCCGTCATCCGGTGACCGCGCGGCACCAGGTAGGCGGTCTGCCGCACCTTGGGCAGCCGGTCCGCGGCAGCGTTGTCCCGGCCCATCCGGATCCGCTGCGGGTTGCGCAGGTGTTTGCGGGCGATGGCGTCGATACGGGGCGGCATCGTCGCCGAGAACAGCACCGTCTGCCGCTCGGTGGGGGTCTCGGACAGGATCGCCTCGATGTCCTCGGCGAAGCCCATGTCCAGCATCTCGTCGGCCTCGTCCAGCACCACCGTGCTGATCATGTCGAGGCGCAGTGTGCCGCGTTCGATGTGATCGAGGACACGGCCGGGGGTGCCGACGACCACGTCGACACCACGCTCCAGCACCCGCAACTGCCGGCTGATCGGCTGCCCGCCGTAGACCGGGAGCACCCGGACGTTCAGCGCCCGCCCGTACCGGTGCACGGCCTGGGAGACCTGCTCGGCGAGCTCCCGGGTCGGCACCAGCACCAGGGCACCGGGGTCGTCGGAGGTCCCGCCACTGAGGTTGTGCAGCAGCGGCAACGCGAACGCCGCGGTCTTACCGGTTCCCGTCGCGGCCTGCCCGACCAGGTCTCCGCCGGCCAGCAGTGGCGGGATCGCCTCCCGCTGGATCGGGGTCGGTTCCTCGTAGCCCAGATCGCTCAGGGCCTGCAGCAGTTCGGGACGCAGACCGAGGGCGGAGAATCCCGCATCGGCGCCCACCAGATCTTCATCCATGCGTCAAGGATATGTCCAGGCGTTCGGGTGTGCCGTCACCGGCCGGACGATCGGGGCGTGCCAGGAATAACAACATCGATCGTGCTGAATCGGGCGGGTTGGAAATCGGCCGCCGAATCCAGGCCCAGCCACGTGACCCGGTCGTCGTGGTCGGGGTGCTCCGGATCGGCCAGGATCGCCATGAGGTCGTGATAGCCGTGGATGCCGCCACAGTCCTCCGGAGGTGCGGCCCGGCGCCCGCCGGTGCAGCGCGGATAGTCGCCGTCCTGACGATCGAGCACCTTCTCGACCAGGATGTCGTGCTGCCAGTCGTCCCCGAAGTCGTAGACATAACGGAACTTGTCGCCCGGCTCCGGTGCCACCTGCTCCAGCGTCACCGGCTTCTCGGCACGATGACCCAGCTCCTCGTCGGCGACGCCGAAGTCTCCGTACGCCGTCTCGAAGACGTGCAGATGACCGTCGTTCCAGCCGAAGGCGATCTGGATGAGGCGGTGCAGTTCGGCGAGGCTGGTGTCGGCGATCACCTCCAAGCGTCGCCAGATCGGCGGCTTGGCCCCACGCAGGCCCACCTTGAGCTGGTAGACGGGTGCGGGTCCGTCGGACTTCTTCCGTTTCGGTGGCAGTCGCCGTTCCACGGCCCGGTTGAACATCGCCACCGGGTCGAGGACGAGCGACCTGTCCGCGTGCCCGGCCGGTGCCCGTCGCGGTTTCGGCATGATCCGCGTCCGGGTCCGGAGCAACTCGGCCAGCAGGTGATAGCCGAGGCCGTCGTCGTCCTCGTCGAGCTCCGCCGGCCCGTCGTCGGCGTCGTGGACGCTACGGGCGTTCAGCGCGCGTTCGGCCTGCCAGCGGAACTCGGCGTGATCCAGGGGCGCGCCGGTCAGGACCGGGCCGCCGTCCCGGTTCTGCTGGATCGAGCCGACGACGTCGTCCAGCAGTTCACCGGGGAAGAACGCGATGTCGAGGGCCGCGTGGCAGTCCTGGTGATCCACGTTGACGGCGAAACCGTGCGAACTCCCGGCCCGTTCGAAGGTGCCGATCAGGATCGACACGGTGTCACCTGCGTCGGCGTACCGCAGGAACGTTCCCGGCCGGACCGGCTGCGCCAGTTCGCCGGCCCAGCCCGGAGCCGGGACACCGGCGGCGGCCAGGCGCTGCGCCGCTTCGGTGGCACCGAGGGCGAGCAGGACGGCGAGCGCCGCCGGGGTTCCGGCCCGTTCCACGGCGGGCAGGATGCCGGCGTCCAGTACCTCCTGGAAATCGGCGCCGGCCATCCGGCCCGCGGCCACGAAGTTCGCCCCGAAGATCTCGGCGTCCAGCGCGTCCATCGGCTGGTCTCCGCCGATCAGCAGGGCACCGCCGGCGAGCAGGTCGTCGATCAGATCGGCGGGGACGGGGCCGTCGTCCGAACAGTCCGGACAGTGGCACGGACCCGGCTGATCGGGTACGACACGCAGTACCCGATCGGTACCGGACCTGCGGTTCTTGGCCTTCTTCCGGCCACGGCTGACAGGGCTCACGTGATCATCGTTCCTCATCTGTGGCCGGGGATTCCAGTCCGGTCATCCGATAGGTGCGGTGCCGGTGGGACCTTAGCGCGGTCAGGACCGCTGTCACCTCGGGGCGTGGCGTGGGGGAACGGCGTACCGCGGCGGTGATCCGGCGGGACAGCGGCGGGTCCAGCGGCCGGGTGACGACCTGGTACCGCGGGTCGACGGCCAGGCTGGGCAGCAGCGTGATCGAGCCGCCCTTCTCCACGTGCCGCAGCGCCAGCATGTAGTTGTTGAACCGGCAGATCACCGCGGGTTCGAAGCCGGACTCCCGGCACAGGCGGGTGGCCAGCGCGGACATGTACGAGCCGGCGACGTCGAACGTCCACTTCTGATCAGCGCACGCCGCCAGCGCGACGGCCTCGCCCGCGGCCAGCGGATGGGCCGGCGGCAGAACGAGCACGACGGAGTCGCCGGCGATCGGCACCAGATCGATCGCCGGGTCCAGTTCGGTACCCGCGAAGTCGGCAGTCGTGATGATCACATCCACCTCGCCGCGGCGCAGGGCGGGCATGCTCTCGTGCGGTTCGAGTTCCAGCAGCACCACCGTCAGGTCCGGGTGCCGGCCGGCCAGCTCGGTGACCGCCGGTTCGGCCAGGGCGTGCACCGCACTCTGGAACGCGGCCAGGGTGACGGTGCCGACGGGTTCCTCGGCGAGCCCGCGCAGTTCCGCCTCGGCCGCGTCCATGGCCGCCAGGATCTCGCGTGCCCGTCCGGCGAGCAGCACCCCGGCAGCAGTCAATCGGACCTTGCGGCCGGTACGTTCCAGCAGCGCCGTCCGGGTCTCCCGTTCCAGGGTGGCGAGCTGCTGCGACACCGCGGACGGGCTCATGTTCGCGTGCTGCGCCACGGCCCGCACGGTGCCGTGGGTCGCGAGGCCGGCGAGGAGCCGCAGTCGCCACGGGTTCAGCGTCATGTCGCGACTGTACGGCTCTGCTTAACAGCACCGGTGCGAAGGTGAGCTGGACCCGATCAGCGGCGGACCCTAGCGTCCGGGTATGGCCTCCTCCTCGCCCGATGCCTCCTCCCGATCCGATGCCTCCTTCTGGTCCGATGCCGAGCGTCACCTGGTCCGCTACTCCGGCGCCGGCCGGTTCGTGCCGGAGATCATCGAACGTGCCGAGGGTGGTTTTGTCGTCACCGCCGACGGCCGCCGCCTGCTCGACTTCACGTCCGGCCAGATGAGCGCCATCCTGGGCCACTCGCATCCGGCGGTGGTCGACACCGTCCAGCGGCAGGCGGCGACCCTGGACCACCTGTTCAGCGGCATGCTCAGCCGCCCGGTTGTGGACCTGGCCCGGCGGCTGGCCGGCACGCTGCCGGATCCCCTGGAGAAGGTGCTGCTGCTGACCACCGGCGCGGAGTCGAACGAGGCAGCGATCCGGATGGCCAAACTGGTCACCGGCGGCCACGAGATCATCTCGTTCGCCCGATCCTGGCACGGCATGACCCAGGCCGCGGCCGGTGCCACCTACAGTTCCGGCCGCAAAGGCTACGGCCCGGCCGCCCCCGGCAACTTCGCCCTCCCGACGCCCAACGCCTATCGCCCCGACTTCACCACCGCCGACGGCGAGCTGGACTGGCGACGTCAACTCGACTTCGGATTCGAACTCTTCGACGCCCAGTCGGTGGGCGCACTGGCCGCCTGCATCGTCGAACCGATCCTCAGCTCCGGAGGCGTCATCGACCTGCCGCCCGGCTACCTGGCGGCGCTGCGGGACCGGGTGCACGCCCGCGGCGGCCTGCTCATCCTGGACGAGGCGCAGACCGGACTGTGCCGCACCGGCGAGTGGTACGCCTTCCAGCGCGACGGTGTCACCCCCGACATCCTG
>DATMVU010000250.1:0-16395 GCA_035562875.1 Actinoplanes sp.
CAGACGCGCTAGCTTGAGGTGCTAGTGTCCTTTATCGGACGTGGGGGTTCAAGTCCCCCCTCGGACACACGTTAAGCACACGGCCGAAGTCGTCAGAGACGATTTCGGCCTTCAGTGTTTCCAGGCCAGGTTGGTAGGTCATCCGCAGGCCGATGCGACTGTAAAGCTCCGCCTTGTCGCGCGGGTCGGCCTCACGCAGGACGGTCAGCAGGCTGCCGAGTCCGTCAACGATCGCCGCGATCTGCCCCTCGTTGACCCTGCGGGACTCTGTTGCCCAATTCGCGGCGCTGCGGGTGCCGACAATGCCATCCGTGCTGGTTAAGCGGCATGTTCGTATTCGTGGAGGAGTCCGCCGAGTCGGTCATTTCGGTGGATGCGCAGGCGCGTGAGGTCGGCTGGTTCGGTGGTGGGGTCGGGTAGTGCTGTAAGTGCCGACAACCTCATCCGGCCTGGTCACAGCCATCTTGATCACCGGGCAATTAGGCTGGTCCCGACGCGGACCTTTTCGGCTGGATCGTGACGGTGCTCTACGTCGAGCACTGCGCGACGATAGGGGTGTGCTGTTTAGGCTGGCCTACCTCGGCGTAACCAACACCCTCGCCCTGCTCCGGCTACTGCCGATGAGCGACCACAACAAGGACGCCGAGATCCCGCGCTGCGGCACCAGGTCCTGGTCCTGGTCCTGCAACGACAGCTACACGGCGAACGGGCCCAGTTCACGCGAGCGGACCGGGCATGGCTTGCCGCCCTGCTGCACCCGCTGCCGCGAACCATGCTGAACCAGCTGCAGCTGAAAAACGAACTTCGGAGGGGCTTCTGCTTCAGTTCGCGCCGGGGGTGCCGACAGAGATTTCCGTTGACAGGCGCGTAGGCAACCGCGCTGTCCAACTCACCGCTGCTGCTACCCCGAAAGGCGCCATCATGGTCGAGCTTCCACCGGCCGGTACACCGGTGTTCCTCACCGCCGACGCGGAGGCGACCTATCGTTCTCGGCTCGAAGAGGTCGACGGAAAGCGGATCACGGTCACGGCACCGCTGGAGACCACCGACCGGATCTCCCTCGAACCAGGTCAGAAACTGGATCTCTTCTGGGCCCAGCCGCGCACCCGGGCCGTCCTGCCCTGCCGGCTGGTGTCCACCGGTGACGACACCTTGTCCCGCTGGACGCTCGAGGCCGTCGGTGTTCCGGAAACCAGCAACCGTCGCCGGTTCGTACGCGGCGGAGGCGGTGGCACCCTGAACCTGCTGGGGGTACGGGATCAGGGCCCGCTCGGAGGTCAGCTCCTGGACATCAGCGAGGGTGGGCTGCGCTGCTGGACGGAACAGGCCGTGCGGGTCACCGTCGACGACCGGATCCAGGCCACGGTGTCGCTGCACGGCGGTGACGTCGAGATCGCCGGTATCGTGCACGCCGTCCGTGAAGCCTGGGACATGCCCGGATACAACCTGATTATGAGGTTCCGCGCCGAGGAGGACCTGGCGCAGTCGATCAGGCAGCACATCTTCGCGTCGGAGCTCGCCGAGCGCCGCCGGGGTCAGGCCTGATCGCCCCATCGGGCAGACCGGGAACTGATTGTCCGGGATGATTACTGTGGACGGCCGGAATCGCGCCTGATTCGAGCACCCTCACCGCAGCCGAAACCTCGGACAAACGCCCCGTTGCGATCATCCGGTTATCTGTTTGCCCCATGTGGACCTTCGATATCCTCGCAGTTTCGTACGAGGGACCGGAAAGCGGGGGATGAAACCGAGACTAGACCACGGCTTCGTGTGGGTGGACATTCCGAACTGTGATGCCGACGCCGTACGCGTACTCACCGAGGTCTTCGGTTTTCATCGCCTTGCGGTGAAGGACTGCACCGAACGCAACCGGGTGCCGAAGATGCACGCCTATGCCGATCATGTGTTCGTAGTCCTGCACGCACCCGAACCCGGCGACCGCGGGCACGTGCACTACCTGGAGATCGACCAGTTCATCGGCGGGAACTACCTGGTCACCGTGCACGGCCCCAATAATCCGGCGGTTTCCGCGGCCGCCGCCGAACGGGAGACCCGAGCCGTCGAGGAGCGTCTGTGCAACGGGCGGCTGCTCCCGGCCACCCCGCCGACCTCTCCCATGCCCTCGTCGCCGCGCTCATCCGCAACCAGGAGGAGTACGTCGAACACGTCACCGCCGACGTCTGGCGACTGGAACAGCAGGTCACCGGTGGTGCCGTCGCGGACCCGGAAGCATTCCTCACCGAGCTCTTCCGGGCCCGGCACGGTCTGCTCACCGTCCGAACCATGGCCGCCCTCAGCCAGGCCCTCTACACCCACCTGGCCGCGTTGCCCGGCCTGCCCGCCGCGAGCCGGGTGTCCGTCGACGACACCGCAGACCGGTTCACCCGGGTACGCCGCATCACCGACGGCCAGCGCGAGTACCTCCAGGGTGTGATCGGCTTCTATCAGAGCCTGCTCACTCTGCGCTCCACCATGGTCGGCCAGATCCAGAACGAGCGGGTCCAGGAACTTACCGAGGCCAGTTACGCGCAGAACGAGGAGGTCAAGAAGATCTCCGCGTGGGCGGCCATCTTCTTCGCCCCGTCTCTGGTAGCCGCGGTCTACGGGATGAACTTCGAGCACATGCCCGAACTCGGCTGGCTGCTCGGCTACCCGTTCTCTCTCGCTCTGATGGCCGCTGCCGGGATCGCCCTGTACTGGGCTTTCAAACGACGCGGCTGGCTGTAGCGCTTTCCCGTGACGCGCCGCCGGACCGGACCACGCGAAGCGTCCGGTGAACCACCGGCCTGTCCGCGGCGCGTCCCGGGCTGATTCCAGTTCACCGTCGCGATGACCTTGCAGCAAGGGGCGTTGACGACGCTGATACGGCCGGCTCGCAGATGTTCACCCCATGGGCACATCCGGTGTAGTCCCAGCACCCGCGCCCATTCTCGCCGGGCGTTCCGCCCGAACCTCGAACTCGGACGCACCGCTGTGATCCCCGTACGGGGCGAAGGAGAACGTGATTCTCGGCGGACGGGTCACGCGCATACCCCGTCCGCCGAGGTGGCCGAGGACCTACGGTTGTACGGTCAGTACTGATGGATCAATGAGATCACGAAGTCCATGGCGGCTTTGCCGGCAGCGGTGGCCACGCTGCTCAGGAGACCGTAGGCGAGGATCCGCAGGGTGCTACGGCCTCAGCACCAGGGCCCCGCAGCAGGTCGGCTGCGTCGCCCTTTCGATCCCGACTCGTCACCTCGATGGCGAAAACGTGGAATCCCTGATCCCGCCATCGCAAAGATCCGCGTTACCGCCCTCGTTTCCCCTTCGCCGGAGCGCTGAGGTGCCGATGTGTGATCTAGAGATGCACCCACGAATCAGGGGGAGTCATTGTGACCTCGTTCGGTCTCCGATCGCTGAGTATCCGCGCCGCACTGCTCACCTCTGCCGGCATCGCGCTGCTGGTGGCCCTTACCGTTGGCACTGTCGGGATTCTGCGCACGCAGTCGACCGCCGACGCCACCAAGGCGCTCTACGATCGGTCGCTGGTGCCGCTGGGCGTGGTCAAGGACATGCAACAGGTGATCTGGCACGCCCGCTGGGCCGGTCTCTCTCAGTTGACCAGCACAGACACGGCTAAAGCGAAGACCTACGGAGAAGAGGCAAACACTCAGTACGACCTGATCACCACCCGTATCGAGCAGTACATGGCGCTCCCGGTGGACGAGGGACAGCGTGGCGCGATGACCACGTTTCAGGCGGCGTGGACGAACTATCTGACGCTGCGCAAGGAGTCGGCGGCGTTGAAGAGCGCCGGGAAGATCGACGAGTGGCAGCAGTTTCGTACCGAGAAGCTGACCCCGTCCGTCGTAGAGGCCTCCACCCAGTTGGAGGCTCTGGCACTGAGTACGGCAGCGGAGGCCGCCGCCGCCGCTGATGATGCTCAGGCCGCGGCCGGACGAGCCCGCCTGACGATCGGCGGTGTCCTGCTCGCCGGGGTGCTCCTCGCAGGTGGGTTCGCCCTACTGATGGCTCGGGTACTGAACCGGCGGATCACCGCGCTACGGGAAGTCGTCGCCGCGATGGCCAGCGGTGACCTGACCGAGCGGCTGGAGGACAACGCGACCAACGAGATCGGGGAGATGTCCCGGTCGGTGCACCTGGCCGTCGGCCAGATCCGCTTCACCATGCGCAGCCTCGACGAGATCAGCACCAGACTGGCCGCTAGGTCGGGTGAGCTGACCGGTGCCAGCCAGGACCTGAGCCGCAGCACAGATGAGGCGTCGAGCCAGGTAGGCACCATTGACATCGCGGCCGGTGAGGTGAACGCCGGTGTCCAGGCTGTAGCCAGCGGCGCCGAGGAGATGGGCGCGGCGATTCGGGAGATCGCCCAGAGCGCCGCCGAGGCAGCCCTGGTCGCGGCGCATGCGGTCGAGGTGTCCGGTGAGGCGAGGGAGACGATGGTGAAGCTCGAATCATCGTCGGCGCAGATCGACTCGGTGGTCAAGACGATCACCGCTATCGCCGAGCAGACCAACCTGCTGGCTTTGAACGCGACCATCGAGGCGGCTCGCGCCGGTGAGACCGGCAAGGGGTTCGCGGTGGTCGCCGGCGAGGTCAAGGACCTGGCGCAGGAAACCGCGAAGGCGACTGAGGAGATCAGTAGGCGGATGGAGCAGATCCAGACCGATACCCGGCTCGCGGTCGAGTCGATCTCCGGGATCGGCGAGATCATCGGGCGGATCAACGACTTCCAGACCACCATCGCCTCGGCCGTCGAGGAACAGAGCGCCACCACCCAGAACATGACGGGGGACCTGAATCGTGCGGCCGGCGGCAGCGCCGAGATCAGCGGCGGCCTCACCCGGGTGGCCGAAGTGACCGGCACGACCCGAGAAGCCGCGAAGGCCACCTCGGCGTCGGCCGAGGACCTGCGGGAAAACTCCCAGCGACTTCGCGATCTGGTTTCCCAGTACCGCCTCTAGACGAGTAGCCGGCCTCGCCGGAATGGTCCTACCACCGCTGCAGGACGCCGCCCCCACGCCACCACCGCCGACGTCCCCGGCGCCGGGCACTTCCTCATGCACGAAGCACCCGACCACGTCATCGCCGAGATCAACGCCTTCTGTCCCACCCCCACGCTCTGACCAAGAGACACCACGCGGCCTCCGTACGTCGGGTGCGGAGCTCGCTTACGCAAAAGATGGAGACGTCGATCAACGTTCTGGAGGGCATCCCCATGACGGACCCCGCCGCGACCCGCGAGTCGAGATTCTCACCATTCCCACAGCCGGCATCTACGAGCTCGACCCGGCACACGAGCGAGTCGGTTTCGTCGCCCGGCACCTGATGGTTGCCAAGGTCCGGGGCGAGTTCCCGGAGGCGCAGGCCACGATCACCATCGCCGAGGACCCGCTGCTGTCCTCGGTCACCGCAACCATCCAGGCCGCCGGCATCACCACCGGCCGGCCCGACCGCGACCAGCACCTGGTAAGCGGACTTCCTCGAGGTGGAGAACTACCCCATGTTCGAGTACGTCAGCACCGGCGTGAAGTCGCACAGCGGCAACACGTTCGTCCTCACCGGCGACCTGACGATCAAGGGTGTCACCCGCCAAGTGGAACTCGAGGTCGAGTACGAGGGCGCCGCCCGCAGCCCCTTCAGGACCGAACTCTTCGGGTTCAGCGCCAGCACCGAGATCGACCGCGAGGACTTCGGCCCGACCTGGAAGGTCGTCTTGGAAACCGGCGGCGTGGCAGTCGGCCGCAAGATCAAGGTTGAGATCGAGGGCGATCCGACCGCACCGAGAAGTCAGGAATTCCGTGCACTCCGAGCAGCTCCCTGTCGAGGCGAGCTCACCGGTGCCGCGGTCGCGGGTGTCACGGGTGGCGACGACAGCGCCGGACTTAGATCTGCCGGCAGGGCGTCGGCCTTGGTCAACAGGTCCAGCAGACGGTGGAAGCGGTGGGCGAAGAGAATGTGCCCGGACGGCCCCAGGTGGACCGGGTCGGCCTCGATCCGCTCCAGCATGTGTTCCGCGTCAGCCGGGCCGAAGAGGTCAAGACCGTTGACATAGGTGAGCATCTGGTCGCCGTTCTCGCACAGGAGGTGGACGGCGTCTGCCGTGTGCACGCGGTAGTCGGCCAGGGTCAGTTTCACGTCGTTGGGGCGATTTTCTCGCAACGGCGAGTAGATGCTGGAGATCACCGCGATCGGCGTGGCGGGATGGCGCTCCCGGATGAGACGCAGGAAACCAATGAGGTTGGGCTGGTACGTCTCGGCGTTGAGGCTGCTGAAGTAGTGCGGGTTGATCCCGAGGCACAGCGTGATCACGTCGGCCGGCAGGTCGCGGATCAGCCGGCCGAACATCGGCTGGATCTGACATCCGCCGCCCATCGCGGTGAGGGTGAGGTCCAGTCCCGCGTCTCGGCTGGTCAGCGCCGCCCAGGTGCGGCTCGGCGAGACAGCGCCACGGCCTTGCGAGATCGAGCTGCCGAAGTGGGTCCAGCGGGGCGCCTCGCCTTCGTCGCGGGTGAGGCTCGCGCCTTCGTCCAGGAGAATGCCGCTGACGACGATCTGGCTGAAGAACGGCAGCCAGATCTCGATGAGATGCTCGCCGGGCGGCAGGTCCCGTACCGTCGTCTCGGCCGCCCCACCGTCAACCCTCAGCTCTGTGGTCGACACCAGTTCGCCGTCGACGCGGACGTCCATGGTTGCGACCTCGGGCGGCGGTGACGGCAACTCGGGCGGCGGCTGGGCACGATAGGCACAGCCGACCGATCGGCTGTCAGTCCTGAAGGTGACGCGGACGCCGGCCGGCATCGCCGCCCGCCCGATGCCGCCCTGCGGCAGGAAGAGTCTTGCCTCCCGGTGAGGCACCCGCCACGGCGCGATCCCGTCGGGCAGCTCCTGCAGCGAGATCGCCCCTCGGTATCGGAGTCGGTGATCGTTGGCGGATATCCGACACGTCGTCGGCATCCGTGAGGATTCGGGCACGGTTCCTCCCGGATACTTGCCGCCGGCCTCGATTGCTGCCGCATGCAAGTAGATCAAGTAGATATTGATTGGCCAGCATCTTTGTATGTTGTTACGGTGAAATTTCACCGGCCGTCCGGTCCCGGTTCAAGACATGCCGTATGATCTATGTCTATGCCGGTACACGCAAGTGGATTTTGGTGACCGGACATCGATGTGACGCTAATCACAAATGGTGACATCGTCCTTAGTGGATCGCTAGTTTAGACGCGGCCTCCGGGCCAGAAATCTGCGTGGAGATATCGGCCAACGGGGGACGATGTAGCCAAGTTTCACAGATACGGGCCACGGGGGCCCCGGGCATAGATGCAGTTCGGCGCTGTTACAGGTGAGCGTGTTTTTTCCGCTCGGCACCGGCGAACGCCGTCACACAATTCGGGGGAACGTCTCACTCATGCTGCTGTCACATTTGATATCTGTCGAATCACTGAAGAGCACATTCGTTGACGTGAACGATATTGCACCATGCCCGGTACGCCTCAAGCTCGAGGGTATTAATATCGCGGGGTCCATCAAGCTCAAAACCGCCCTTCAGATGATCACTGATCTAGAGGATGCCGGCGTCCTGATCCCCGGAAAGCGAATCATCGAGTCATCCTCGGGAAATTTAGGGGTTGCGGTCGCGCTGATCTGTGCTGAACGGGGGTATTCCTTCACCTGCGTCACGGATCCGAATGCGTCGTCCTCGGCGGTCAGCCGGATGCGGGCGATGGGCGCCACCGTGATCACCGTGCGGCAGCGCGATCGCACCGGAAACTATCTCGGCACACGCATCGCGACGATCCAGGAGATGTGCCGGTCCGATCCCGACGTGGTGTGGCTGAATCAATACGCCAACCCCAGCAACTGGCGAGCGCACTACCGGACGACCGCGCCGGAGATCCTGCTCGCCTCCCCGAGGGTGGACTATCTGGTGATCGGGGCCGGCACCACCGGCACCCTGATGGGCTGCGCCCGATACTTCCGGGAGTACTCGCCGCACACGGTCATCGTCGGTGTCGACTCGCACGGCTCGGTGACCTTCGGCGGTGCGCCGAGAGAGCGATTCATTCCCGGGATCGGCGCCAGCCGGCGGCCGGAGATCGCGGACGAGTCCCTGATCGACCTGCTGCTCTTCGTCGACGAGGCCGACGGGATCCGGATGTGCCGGAGTATGGCCCGCAAGGGTCTGCCGGTCGGCGGATCGACCGGATCGGTGCTGCACGGGGTGCGTCAGCTCTCCTACCGGCTGCGCCCGGACAGCGTCGTGGTCGCGGTCTCGCCCGACATGGCCGACAAGTACCTGGACACCGTCTACTCCGACGAGTGGGTCGGCGACCGTTTCCCGGAGGCCCTCCGGGATCGGCCCGCACCCCTGATGCCGAGCTTTCCGATTGCACACGCCAAGGTTGGCGCGACCAATGACAGCAGGTGAGTTGATGTCTGAATCCCCAATCCCGGAGTTCCGCGTCTTCCCGGGGTCGGCCGTTCGCGCCGTCCTCGACGCGGACCCGGCGGCCGTGATCGCGGCGGTCGAGGGCGCATACCGGGAGCACCACGAAGGCAGGACGACCAACCCGGACAGCTACTTCCTCCGCTTCCCGGATCGTGACCGTGACCGGATCATCGCGTTGCCGGCGCACTACGGCCCGGACGGCTCGGCGGTCACCGGCATCAAGTGGATCTCCAGCTTCCCCGGCAACGTCGATCGTGGCATCGCCCGGGCCTCAGCTGTCCTGATCCTCAACGACGAGCTCACCGGTTACCCCATCGCCTGCATGGAGGCCGGCAGCATCAGCGCCACCCGGACGGCGGCGAGTGCGATGTTGGGCCTGCGCCGACTCAACGGCAGTGATCCCACGCCGAAGACCGTGACCGTCGTCGGCACCGGTGTGATCAGCGACCGGGTGCTCGACTTCCTGCCGCACGCGGGCATCCAGGTGCGCGACATCGTGCTGTTCGACGCCAAGCCGGAGTACGCCGAGAGTTTCGGCGAGCGCATCCGGGCGCGTACCGATTTGCCGGTCTCAGTCGCCCCCACGATGGAGGATGCGCTCCGCGCCGGCCAGGTCATCCTGTTCGCGACGACCGCCGGCACCCCGCACGTCCACGATCCGGCACTGTTCGAGCATCACCCCATCGTGGTGCACCTGTCGCTGCGCGACCTCGACCCGGACATCATTCTGGCCAGCCACAACGTCGTCGACGACGTCGATCATTGCCTGAAGGCACAAACGTCACTCCACTTGGCGGAACTGCAGTCGGGGAACCGCGACTTCGTGCGATACACACTGCCCGGGATTCTCTGCGGGCAGGACATTCCTGATCGAGACCGGCCTATTATATTCTCGCCATTTGGGATGGGCATCCTCGATCTGGCGCTTGGCAATCTCGTATACTCCGCACTCGTCGGCCAGACGCGGCCGGTACCCGACTTCTATCAGGGAGCAGTGCGGTTTTGAGCAACGTCGAGAACATCCCCACTCGCACGCAGGGTTACGCCGATGTACTGGTCGGCCTGCAGTACGGTGACGAGGGAAAAGCTAAGATCATCGACCTGATCGCTCCCGAATATGACATCATCGCCCGGTTCAACGGCGGTGCGAATGCCGGGCACACGATTGACACCCCTTACGGGCGAGTCGTCCTGCAGCAGATTCCCTCGGCCGTGTTTCATCCGGAAATCATGCTCTACATCGGTTCCGGATGTGCGATCAACGCGTGGAAACTGAGGAAGGAGATCGAGCTCCTCGAGTCCTCCGCAATCGATTTGACCGGCCGACTGATCATTAGTGACCGGTGCGCCGTCGTACAACCAGTGCATTTCTTGGTCGACGAACTCAACAGCAGCGGCATCGGAACGACCAAGAACGGTATCGGCCCGTGCTATGCCGATCGCGCGGCCCGTGTCCGTGACGGCATGCGCGTCAATTTCCAGCTGTGCGACGTTCTCGCCGATCCGGACTCCGTGCTCGCCTCCATGCGCAAGAGCATGGAGCTGCAGCTCGCCCGCCTCGAGGGCGACACCACGGAACAACGGCTGCAGCTCGACGGGCAACTCAACTCGCTCCTGGAGTGCGTGGAGCGCCTGCGGCCCTATGTGGAGACGAACCGCCGGTTCCTGACGGAACGGGTCGCCGGCGGCGCCCGGGTGCTGTTCGAAGGCGCGCAGTCGGTGGAGCTCGACGTCATCCACGGCGACCAGCCGTTCGTCACGTCCAGCCACACCGTGCCGGCGTACGCCTACGTCGGCGGTGACCTGTCGCCGCGCTACCACCGGCACACCATCGGCGTCGCGAAGGCGATCGTGTCCCGGGTCGGCAAGGGACCGTTCCGTTCGGAGCTCGGCGGTGAGCGCTCGGAACGCTACTTCTCCGACGCGTGCGCCACCGGCCGCGGCTCCGCCGAGGAGCAGGCGGAGTTCGATCCCGAGACACTGCTCGCCTCCGCCGATCCGATGGACCTGGGCATCGCCCTGCGCATGATGACCGGCGAGTACGGTGCGGGCACCGGCCGTCCGCGCCGGATCGGGATCCTGGACCTGTCCCGTCTGCGCGACGCCGTCGAGACATTCGGCGTCAACCTCGTCTATCTGAACAAGGTGGACTGCCTGGCCCTCTACGGACGGTCGTCGTACCAGGGCATCCCGGTGCAACTGCCCCCGATCGCCGCGGGTGCCGACCCGGAGATCAAAGTCCTGCCGGCCTTCTCGGCAGGGGGCGCGGGTGAGGACGTGCCGCAGGAGCTTCCGCAGGAGCTCTATGCCTTCAAGGACGTCGTGGAGGGTGCACTGGGGGTCCCGGTCGCCGGGTTCGGCCTCGGGCCGGAACGCGACAACATCGCGCAGTTCGTGCGCCCCGATAACCACCGGCCGCAGGGGGAAGAAACGACGTGAGCGAGGACTATCAGTCCGCATTCGTGGCTGACGGCGTGGACAAGTGGTACGCGAAGGCGATGGTCCGAGTCCGTGACCACGTCATCGGCAACGACGAGTGGCACACCGGGCTCTCGCTCTACAACCGCGACCTGACGCCGTACACGCAACACCCCCTCGTCGAGGCGCTCGGCCCGCAGGCTGTTCTGCAGCTGGGTGCGGGCCGGCTCGGGGACTACCTCGCCAAGACAGAGGTTGTCGAGCTGGAGATCGTCAACCGTGCGGTGGAGCACATCCTCAGGCTCCCGGGCATCTCCGAGCCGATGCGGATGGACCTGCTCAAGGTCTACACCGACGAGGGCTACCACGTACTGATGATGGCCGAGTTCCGGGAGCACATCCGCCGGCACACCGGTGTGTGGCTGGAGCGCACGCCGTCGCGTGAGCTCGGCGAGATCGAGCGGCTGGTGATGTCGTTCTCACCGGACAAGCGGCCGCTCGCGGTGATGTGCTGCGCGATCGTCACCGAAACGCTGATCACCGCGACGCTGCGCCAGGCGGGTGGGCGGTCGGTCTACGCCCCGGTGAGCCGGATGCTCGCCGAGCACGCCGCTGACGAGGCCCGCCATCACGCCTTCTTCCACCGGTTCGCCGAGACGTACTTGCCGACCGTGTCGGCCAAGGAGCGGGCGCTCATCGAGCAGGTGCTCCAGGAGGTGCTGTGGTACTTCCTCTGCCCGGACTTCACGCGCCTGCGCGACGACCTCGTCGCGCAGGGGCTCACCCTCCGGCAGGCGGAGACCGTGGTCGAGGAGAGCTTCGACCGAGCCCGGCTGCGTGAGCAGTTCCTGTCCGCCTCCGCAGCGTCCCGCAAGCTCTTCACCGGGCTCGGCTTCGACGCCGGTGAGGCATTCGCCGATCAGCTGACCCGTCTCGACGGCGGCTCGCTGCTGTCCGTGTCCAGCTCCGTTCTCGTAAAGGACAAGCGATGATTGACTTCCCGGGTAAGGACTGGATCGACGTCGACCTGACGTGGGCAGGCGGGCAGTACCGCGAGTTCGTCGAGGCCGCGCTGCGGCTCAAGCAGATGCCGGAGCACGACAAGCGGGCGTTGCTGGACAACCGTGCGGTCTACTTCATGTTCTTCAACCAGTCCCTGCGTACCCGCAGCAGCTTTCAGACGGGACTGGCCAAGTTCGGCGGTCACCCCATCGAGCTGGCTCCGGGCTCCGGCATCTACCTGCCGGCTCTGCCGGGCCAGGAGATCCCGTACGCGACGGAACGGGTGTCCGACGTGGCGCAGGTCCTCTCCCAGTTCGGCGACGCCATCGCGATCCGGATGTACGGCGAGCCGGCCGGCTGGGTCCACGGCGCGGCGAACCACTTCCTCAACGAGTTCGGCCGGCACGCCACGATCCCGGTCATCAACATGGAGTGCGACCGCTTCCACCCCTGCCAGGCCGTCGCCGACGTGATGACCATGCGGGAGCACCTGGGCTCGCTGGCGTCACGCAAGCTCACCATCAGCTGGGCTTACTCCGGAAGCTGGCACAAGCCGGTCGCGGTGCCGCAGAGCCTGCTGCTGGCCGCGTCGAAGATGGGCATGGACATCACCCTGGCTCACCCGCCCGGTTTCGAGCTCGAACCGGCCGTCATGACGGCGGCACACGGGTTCGCGGCCGAGTCGAACGCGAAGATCCGTGTCACCGAGGACTTCGAGGACGGTCTCGGCGGTGCCGAGGTCGTCTACGCGAAGTCCTGGTGCGCTCTGGGCGACCTGCCGGCCGACCGGTCGGGCAGTGTCGACGAGGCGAGCATGACCGAGCGGTTCGAGGCGAACCGGCACTGGCGGGTCGACGAGAGCGCCATGAAGCTGGCGGACCCGAACGCCCGGTACATGCACTGTCTGCCGGCGGACCGCGACCAGGAGGTCACGGCCGCCGTCATCGACGGCCCCTCGTCGCTGACGATCCCGCAGGCGGGCAACCGGATGCACGGCCAGAACGCCATCATGACGATGCTGATGAACCCGTCGGCGCTGCCATGACGGTCATCGAGCAGGTCTGCGCCTACTGCGACGGCCTCTCTTGCGCCTGCCCGCCGGGTACGCCCAGGATCGTCCGGCCGGAGCTGGACGGCCTGACCGCGGACGGGCTGCGTGCGTCACTGCGGGGCCGCGACCTCTGGCGGTACGAACGGCTGCTGCCGGTCTCACGCGACTTCGGCAGCCGGCTCGCGGTCGGCGGCACCCCGCTGCTCGACCTCGGTGAGGTATCCGGCGGAATCCGCCTGCACGTCAAGGACGACACCCGTAACCCGAGTGGTTCGCTGAAGGACCGGGCCACCGAGGTGGCGCTCGCGGTGGCCCGTAGTCAGGGCCACGACCGGGTGATCGCAGCGTCCACCGGCAATGCCGGGGCGTCGCTGGCCTGCATCGCAGCGGCCCAGGGCATGCACGCCATGGTGGTGGTGCCGGAGTCGGCCCCGGTCAACAAACTGAACCAGATCCTCGCGTACGGCGCCGAGCTGGTCACCGTACCGGGTAGCTACGACGACGCGTTCGACCACGCGCTGGACTACGCGCGGCGCAATGACGTGTTCTGCCGGAACACCGGTGTCAACCCGTACGTCCGCGAGGGCAAGAAGACCTGCGCGCTGGAGATCGCCGAACAACTCGGCTGGCGATCGCCGACATGGGTGATAGTGCCGACCGGCGACGGCAACATCATCAACGGGATCGGCACCGGATTCCGGCAGCTCACCGAGCTGGGCTGCCTGGACCGGATGCCGCGGCTGGTGGCGGCGCAGGCGGCCTCCTCGGACTCCATCACCCGCACCTACGCCGAGGCCCGTGCCGCCGGCACGATCCCCCGCGTTCCGCTGCCGGCCGCGCCGGACACCGCCGCTGACAGCATCGCGGTGAGCCGTCCCCGGGACCATATCGGCGCGGTGCGCGTCCTGCTCGGCTCGGACGGGCTGGCCGTCACCTCCTCGGAACAGGAGATCCGGGAGGCCGCCGGCACCCTCGCACGTGGGCACGGTCTGTGGGTTGAGCCGTCGGCCGCCACCGGGTACGCCGTGTTCGCCCGCCTGCGCGACACGGGCGTGATCACCGAGGGCGACACGGTCGTCCTGCTCGCCACCGGCACCGGGCTCAAAGACCCGCGACCCTGGGACGACTGAGATGACCCGACCGGAAAGAGTGACCGTGGTCGGCGGCGGGGTGAGCGGCCTGACAACCGCGCTCGCCCTGCGCCACGAGGGTTTCGCCGTCACCGTGATCAGCCCGGAGGCACCGGCGCACACCACGTCAGGCGTGGCTGCGGCGATATGGCATCCGTTCTTCCAGCCACCGGACCCGGACTTCGGCCGGCGCGCGGCGGCGACCTACCGGCAGCTGAACGCGCTCGCCGCTGAGCCCGGCTCAGGCGTACGACCTCGGACCCTGACCGAATACTTCCGCGACACCGACGCGGCTCCGTGGTGGATGACCGACCTGCCCGGCACCGCGCCGGCCCGCCGGGTGCAGGCACCGGCGCACTACCGGAGTGCCTGGGCCATGACGGTGCCGGTCGCCGACACCAGCAGCTACCTCGGTTTCCTGCACGAACGCCTCCGCCGAGCCGGCGGCGAGTACGACCAGCGGCAGGTCCACGACCTGTACGAGTTGGCGGCCTCCGGCCCGGTGGTGAACTGTGCCGGCTTTGCCGGGGCCGTCCTCGCCGCCGACCCCAGCGCCTCGCTGGTCCGCGGCGTCGTGCTGCGCTGCGCCAAACCGGCCGGCGTGGATGAATGCTGGATAGACGACTCGGATCCGGCACGCCCCACCTATGTCATCGCGCGCGAGCACGACGTCATCCTCGGCGGCACCGCGGGCCCCGGCCTGGTGTCCACCGTGGTGCCTGATGACCAGGTGGACGACATCCTGCGGCGCTGCGCCGCTCTGGTTCCGGCGGTGGCCGGCGCCGAGGTCCTGCAGATCAGGACCGGGTTCCGGCCAGCCCGGCCCAGCGTGCGACTGGAACGTGATCCGGCCGCTCCCGGGCTGGTGCACAACTACGGGCACGGTGGCTCCGGATTCACCCTGTCCTGGGGATGCGCCCAGGACGTCACCGACCTACTCACCGGCGGTGAGCCGACACGACGATCGAAAGTGAAAGACCATGTTCCCTCGTGACCTGATTCAACCCGTCGACACCCTGCAGGCTCTGCTCGACCGCGTGCGAACCGAACCGGATCCGGACCGGCCGGGTATCACGTTCTACCGCGGCGCGGAACGCGTCACTGCGCTGTCGTACGGCTCCTACCTGGCGCAGATCGACGCCTGGGCGGCGTTCCTGCAGGATCAAGGCGTCACCAGCGGCGACCGGGTGGCCACACTGCTGCGCAACCGCATCGAGGTGCCGATCTTCTACCTGGCCGCGATGAGCATCGGCGCGGTGGTGGTACCGCTGAACCCGAGCTACTCCCCCACGGAGATGAGCTTCGTCCTCGACGACGCGAAGCCGGTCCTCGTCCTCACCGACGAGCCGACCGGCCGGGACCGGGCCGACGAGCTGACCGCCGCAAGCACCGTTCACTTCCTGGAAGCGGTGGTCCTGGAAGCGGGACGGCGCCCGGAGACGGTTCCGGTGCACGGCGACGACCCGGCGATCATCCTGTACACCTCGGGGACCACATCGTTCCCCAAGGGCGTCAAGCAGATGCACCGCAACCTCGTCGCCAATGCCTGGAGCATGGTGAAGGAGCTCAAGATCGAGCGCCCCACCCAGTACTCCGTCATGCCCTTCTACCACGCGCACGCGGTCGGCTTCGGCATGATGACCTGCCTGCTGTCGGGTGGCCACCTGGTCATGACCGACCGGATGGACCCGTTCGTCTGGAGCCGGGTGATCAACGCGGAGCAGGTGACGCTGACAAGCATGGTGCCGAGCATGGTGCAGCTGCTGGTGCGGACCAGGGTCAAGGCCGCCACGGTGCCGTCGCTGGCCTTCGTCTTCGTCTCGGCGGCCCCGCTGCCCTCCGCTCTGGCGAAGACGTTCGAGGAGCAGTCCGGCCTGCGCCTGGCGCATGCCTGGGGCCTGTCGGAGTACACCAACTTCGCCACCGCCCTGCCGGTGGACGTCGAGCCGGAGCTGCGTGCCGAGCTGATGTTCGGATACGAGACGCCCTGCGTCGGTTACGCGCTGGACGGCGCATCGGTCGATGTGGTCCGCCCGGACGGCACCGAGACCGAACCGCTGGAACGCGGCGAACTCCGCGTGCAGGGCCCCAGCCTCACACTGGGCTACCACGGCAACTCGGAGGCGACCGGCAACGCGTTCCGCGACGGCCGGCTCTACTCCGGCGACGAGGGATACTACGTCGAGCGGGACGGGATCAAGTACTTCTTCATCGCGGACCGCATCAAGGACATCATCATCCGGTCCGGGGAGAAGATCAGCCCGGCCGCGGTGGAGGCCGCGCTCACCGCCGCGATCCCGGAGCTGGCCGGCAAGCTGGTGGCGCTGGGCTACCCGCACGAG
>DATMVU010000251.1:0-5189 GCA_035562875.1 Actinoplanes sp.
GCGGGGCCTTTGCCGCCGACACGCAGGGGTTCGGCGTTGGCGATGGAGAGTTGTCTGGGTACCGGCACCCAGGCCCGGGGGACGCCGTCGATGTACATGGTGAGCTGCTCGGCGGTGCGCCGGCATTCGAGCTGGTGCCAGTTGCCGTCGGCGACGTCGATCCACGGTTCGGCCCGGTAGATGCGGGCCCGCAGGCCGGCTATCACGCAGCTGGGGTGCCCCTGCCGATGGTCGACCTGGAGTTTGTACTGGCTGACGCCGCCGACCGAGTACCCCTTCTGGACGACGTTGGCGCCGTCGGCCAGGTCGTCGTGGGTCATCCGGATGGAGGCGCCGTAGCGGAGTGCCCGCCGGCCGGGGTTGAGGCTGTCGTCGCGGAGGCCTTCGAGGATGGCCCGGGGGCAGTCCTTTTCTTTCGGGAGGGTGCACCGGTCGGGGTAGGCGACGGCAAGACCGGTTCCTTGCGGTACGAGCCGGAGTGCGCCCCCGTTCTGTCCGAGGGGTCGCAGCTCGTGTCCGCCGGCGACCGCGGCGATGGGGCGGCCGACTCCGGCATCGAAGTCGTAGTGGACGGCGAACGGGCCGTCGGCGGTTCGGACCCGTCCGGGTGGGAGGGGTGCGGAGAAGGCGGCCACGTTGTCGAGGAATCCGGGGCGGGCCCGGTGCACGGTGAGTGTCGGGAGAGCCGGAAGGGTCGGGAAGGTGGTTGCGGCCGTGTAGGCACGGGCGACGGTGGGGACTCGGTTCACCAGCAGCGTGACCGCGGCCAGGGTGAGGGCCGTGGACAGGACGCCGAGCGGTACGACGAGCCGCCTAGAGTGAAACATGGGGTTATTGTCCCGATTACCACGGGTTGGCCGAACCGAAACTCCGGATGTCGGAAGAAGCACTCGTACGTGTTCGGCCGAACCACCGAATCCGATGCGGGGTGACGCAGATCACCGCACCCGGGCCGCCTGATGAGCCGGCTCGCCGATCACCGCGTGCAGCACATCGTCCAAGGTGATCACACCGAGCGGCCGTTGCCCGTCACTGACGAGGACTATGTGCAGCCGATCACGACGCATGGTCAGCAGCAGGTCGGCAAGGCTCCGGCCGGGCGAGACCACCGCCAGGGGACGGATCACCTCGGCCGGCACCGGGAGACGGCGCTGTGCTCCCGCGTACCCGAGGATGTCTTTGATGTGAATGAAGCCGAGCACCCGTCTGGTGTCCCGCTGGACCACCGGGAACCGGGACCGGCCACTGCGTGTCGCAACCGCCTCGAGTGTCGCCGGTGACACGTCGGCGGCCACCGTGGTGACCCGGGACCAGGGCAGGAACATGTCGGCGGCGGTGCGGTTGCTGAGGCCGAGGGCGGCGTGGATGCGGGCGTACTGTTCCGAGCCGAGCAGGCCCTCGCTGCGCGCCTGGGTGACCATGCCGGCGAGTTCCTCGGCGGTGAAGACCGTCTTGACCGCGTCGGTGGTCTCGATCTGCCAGAGCTTCAGGATCATCCGGGACAGGAATCGCATCGCGTTGAGCAGCGGTTTTGTCGCTGTGCAGAAGGCCAGCATGAACGGGCCGAGGACCAGGGCGGACCGTTCCGGGCCGGCCAGGGTGATGTTCTTCGGCACCATCTCGCCGATGACCGTGTGCAGGAACGTCACGATCATCAGGGCCACCACGAAGGCGAGCGGGTGCACCACGTTCTCCGGCAGCCCGATCGCCGCGAACGGGCCTTCCAGCAGGTGGGCCACCGTCGGTTCGGCGATCGCGCCGAGGACCAGGGTGCAGATCGTGATGCCGAGCTGGGCTCCGGCGATCATCAGCGGGATCTGGCTCATCGCGGACAGTGCCCAGCGGGCCGCCTGCGAGGTCTCGGCGAGCGGTTCCAGGGCGGTCCGCCGCGAGGCGATGAGGGCGAACTCCCCACCGACAAAAAGACCGTTACCGACTAGCAGTACGGCGACAAACAGCAGTTCAGTCATCAGCCGGCTCCGGGGGTGCAACCACGCGCACCTGCTCGATGCGGTGCCGGTCGACCTCCATCACGGTGAACTCCCACCCGTGTTCCTCCAGTGATTCCCCGGCGATCGGGATGTGTCCGAGGCGGGCGAGCAGAAAACCGGCGAGCGTCTCGTACGGCCCCTCCGGTAGCCGGAACCCGGTCTGCTCGTGGATCTCGTCCTCCCGCAGCAGCCCGTCGACCAGGAAGGTCTTCTCCCCACCGGGTGCGGTCAGCTCCTGGGTGCCGGTCTCGCCGAGGTCGGTGTCGTATTCGTCGGTGATCTCCCCGACCAACTCCTCGACCAGGTCCTCGGTGGTGACCACACCGTCGGTGCCGCCGTACTCGTCGACCACGATGGCCAGGTCGGCTCCGGCCGCCCGCAGCACTTCGAGCACCTTGTCCAGGGTGAGGCTCTCCGGCACGTAGACCGGCTCCTTGGCCAGGGCGGAGACTCGGGTGGCGGCCCGGCGCTCGGGTGGCACCCCGAGGGCGTCGTTCACCCCGACGACTCCGGTGACCACGTCGAGGGTGTTCTCGTACACCGGAAATCGGGTGTGCCCGGTCTCCCGCGCCACCGTGATCAGGTCGGCGACGCTGGCGGTGGTCTTGAGCCCGACCACGTCGACCCGCGGGGTCATCGCCTTGGCGGCGCGTTTCTCGCCGAACCGGATGGTCCGGCGCAACAGGGTGGCGGTCTCGGTGGGCAGCGCCCCGGCTGAGGCGCTGATCGCGGCGAGCAGGCCCAGCTCCTCCGGCGAGCGGGCGCTGGCCAACTCCTCCTGCGGCTCGATGCCGAGGCGGCGGACCAGCCAGTTCGCGGTGCCGTTGAGCGCGGCGATCAGCCATTTGAAGACGATCGCGAAGATCCGCAGCGGAGCCGCGGTCCGCAGCGCGATGCCCATCGGGCGGGCCAGTGCCGCGTTCTTCGGTACGAGTTCACCGAAGAGCATCGACACCAGGGTCGCCACCACCAGGGCGATCACGTGCGTCAGGGTCTCGGTCGAGTCGCCGGCGATCGGTTCGACGAGTGGCTCGAAGAGTTTGGAGAGGGCCGGTTCAGCCAGGTAACCGGTGAGCAGCGCGGTCAGGGTGATGCCGAGCTGCGCCCCGGAGAGCTGGAAGGAGAGTTCCTGTAGCGCGGTCCGGACCCGGCGTGCCTGGCGATCACCCGCCGTGGCCCGTATGTCGATCTCCACTCGATCGACGGTCACCAAACCGAACTCGGCCGCCACGAAAAACGCGTTGCCCACCGTGAGCAGCGCGAACGCCACCAACGGGAGCACCGCGGTCAGGAACAGCCCGTCCATGATCGGTTCACCTCGGACCTCATTGTGCCGGACCCGGGCCCTCCATGAAAAAGGCCGGTCGCGAACGCGACCGGCCTCTCACTGGTGATTTCAGACGTCCTGTTTCAGCGAGCGGAGCAGGACGGTGGCCACGTCGACCACTTCGACCTCCTCCTGCTTGCCCTTTCCGGTCACGCCGTCACCGATCATCGTGTAGCAGAACGGGCAGCCCACAGCGATCGTCTTGGCGCCGGTGGCCAGGGCCTCCTCGGTACGTTCCACGTTGATCCGCTTGCCGATCCGCTCCTCCATCCACATCCGGGCGCCACCGGCACCGCAGCAGAAGGAGCGTTCCTGGTTGCGGGGCATCTCGGTGATGTCCTTGCCGGCGGCCGAACCCAGCAGTTCGCGGGGTGCGTCGAAGACCCGGTTGTGTCGTCCCAGGTAGCAGGGGTCGTGGTAGGTGACTTCCCCGTCGATCGGCTGGACCGGGGTGAGCTTGCCCTCCTTGACCAGGTGCGCGAGCAGCTGGGTGTGGTGGACCACCTCGACCTTGAGGCCGAGCTGCTCGTACTCGTTACCGAGGGTGTTGAAGCAGTGCGGGCAGGTGGCGACGATCCGTTTCGTCTTCTGGTCGCCGAACGCCTCGGTCAATGTCTCGACGTTCTGCTGAGCCAGCATCTGGTAGATGAACTCGTTGCCGATCCGGCGGGCCGGGTCACCGGTGCAGGTCTCGCCCTCGCCGAGGATCGCGTAGTTGACACCCGCCTCGTGCAGCAGCGTGGCCACCGCGCGGGTGGTCTTCTTGGCCCGGTCCTCGAACGCGCCGGCGCAGCCGACCCAGAACAGGTAATCGAATTCGGTCTCGCCGACCCGCGGAACCTCGAAGTCCAGGCCCTTGGTCCAGTCCTCGCGGGTGTTCTGCGGGGCGCCCCACGGGTTGCCCTTGTTCTCCAGGTTGCGCAGCATCACGCCGGCCTCGGAGGGGAAGCTCGACTCGATCAGCACCTGGTAGCGGCGCATGTCGACGATGTGGTCGATGTGCTCGATGTCGACCGGGCACTGCTCGACGCAGGCGCCGCAGGTGGTGCAGGACCAGAGCACGTCCGGGTCGATGACGCCGTTCTCGTCGACACCGCCGATCAGCGGCCGGCTGCTCTCCGCGAGCGCGAGGACGTCCATGTGGGCGAGCTGGGCCTCGGTGGCCTTCTCCTCACCCATCAGGTCTTTTCCGCCTCCGGCGAGGAGATAGGGAGCCTTGGCGTACGCGTGGTCGCGCAACGAGAGCACGAGCAGTTTGGGCGACAGGGGCTTGGCGGTGTTCCAGGCCGGGCACTGGGACTGGCAGCGGCCGCACTCGGTGCAGGTGGAGAAGTCGAGCAGGCCCTTCCAGGTGAACTGCTCGACCTGGTTGACACCGAAGAGGTCCTTCTCCGGGTCGGCCTCCTCGAAGTCGAGCGGCTTGCCCTCGCTCATCATCGGCTTGAGCGCGCCGAGTCCCGAACCGGCCGGCTTCTCCGGGCTGCGCTTGAAGTAGATGTTGAAGAACGCCAGGAAACGGTGCCAGGCGACACCCATCGTCGGGTTCAGCGAGATGGTGATCAGCCAGCTCATCGAGATCAGGATCTTGATGAGCGCCATCCAGGTGGCGCCGTCCGCCCAGGCCGGCAGCACCGAGCCGATGGCGTGGCTGAGCGGGGTGGCCCAGAGCGGGTACTCGAAGTGGCCGGTGGCGACCTTGAAGCCCCGGATCAGGAACCCGAAGATCAGGACGCCGATGATGATCGCCTCGACGAAGTAGGCCTGCCACATCGTCGAACCGAGGAACCGGCTCCGTGCGACCTTGCCCGGCTTCTGCCGCTGGCGCACGAACACCAGGTACAGGATGCCGACCGTGCCGAGAATCCCGATCC